>CAYMNM010000025.1:8756-22186 GCA_964391795.1 uncultured Anaerolineaceae bacterium
GTCTTCACCTTCCGCGTAGCTTTAACCTTGAGTTCTTAGCCCATTCCTTCCTTTCACGCTTGTGAACCCTACCCTGGCTACTACAGGGTGAGAACAAATCGTGCAACAAATCTGAAACCCATCCACCGGCTTTACGTAAGGAGACATATTTTCAACCGTGATATAAATATTGTAGAAAATTTCGAAAGGATCTGACCATGCTCGAAACACTTGTCTCCGCAAATATTGACTGGTATTCCTGGGTAATCCTTCCACTGATCATCTTTTTTGCCCGCATCTTTGATGTGGCCCTCGGCACCATTCGCATCATTGCAGTCTCCCGCGGTCTACGGAAACTGGCTCCCATCCTGGGCTTTTTCGAAGTGCTTATATGGATCGTGGTTATCGGTCAGCTGGTTCAAAATCTAAAAAGCCCCACCGCCTACTTCGGTTACGCGGCGGGTTTTGCTTGTGGCAACTACCTCGGTATGTTCATCGAGCAAAAACTGGCGATTGGTATCTATATGGTCCGCATTTTCATTCTTGAAACAAAAACTGATCTGGCTTGCAGCCTACGTGAGAAAGGTTACGGGGTCACCATTTTCCGTGGCGAAGGCAAAACGGGCCCTGTCCAGATGCTTTACATTACTGTGCAGCGCAAACAAATGGAGGCCCTGATGAGTAATGTGCACGCCGAAGCACCTGATGCCTTCATCACCGTGGAAGAAGCCCGCACTGCTGAAAAAGGTTACTTCACCCCGGTGGGTAATCCCAAGCTCTTCGCTCGCAACTCAATCCGCATTTCAAAATAGGGTATCAAATGCTTCAAAGGGCTGCCTTAACAACAAGACAGCTCTTTTTGTCTCTGATGGTCTGGTAACCCCCTCGACCCAGTTTATGCCACACCAAGAATAGAAAATCACGCAAAGAGATCGTTTTGGTTAGCCAACCCTCTGCGGAATGGCTCCAAATTCCGACAAAATGGTTGTTAACATCGTCCACAAACTGGAATGCTAAATAGAGCTGGATCACAAATTCCAATTTTTTAAGTCACCTACTCTTTCTGTTTTTCTGAATAAAGAGCATTAAAATTACCTGCATGGCGGCCACCCTATCCACGTCAACTCATCCAACAACGCAGCCTGTGAAGCGAACCCCTGGTGAGTTCCTTCTGCTACTCACTGCCATTTTGGGCGGGTCGGGTTTCATTGCCCAGCGGCAAGGTATGCTTTATTTCAAACCTTTCACTTTTGTCGCCATCCGCTTTCTTGTAGGCGGCTGCATTGTGCTGGCTTTCCTCCTGCTGCGTAACCAGCGAGCTGTCAAGTCTGAAATGGCCACCTCCACTGCTTCCAGCAGAAATCTCTTATTGGGCGCTTTAGCTTGCGGCATTGCTCTGTGCGGAGGCACTTCCCTTCAACAAATTGGACTTGTTACCACCAACGCCAGCAAAGCAGGCTTCATCACCACGCTTTACATGGTTTTTGTTCCCGTAATCAGCTTCATCCTTGGCAGAAAGATCCAACCCAAAATCTGGGCCGCAGTATTGCTGGCGGTCTTGGGTCTATATTTCCTTAGCATCAAATCTGGTTTTAGTATCGAAAAAGGCGATCTTACGGTCTTGCTTGGCTCTATTGTCTGGGCCTGTCACATCCTGCTACTCGACCACTTCTCCGCCCGGGTTGATAGCCTAAAATTGGCTTGCGGTCAGTTTTTTGTGACCGCACTCATCGCCAGCCTGATCGCCATTTTTATTGAAGGCCCGCAAACCCCGGCCTTTTCGCTGGCATGGTGGACCGTACTCTACGATGCTACTGCTGTGGTGGGGATCGCCTTTACTTTGCAGGTAATCGCCCAGCAGACGGTTAAACCCTCTGTCGGAGCGCTTATCCTCAGCCTTGAAGCGGTATTTGCCCTCTTTTTTGGCGTCCTACTACTGCAGGAACGTCCTACCGTCCGCGAATTGCTTGGCTGTGCCCTTGTAGGCGCGGCAGTTTTGCTGGTGCAACTACGCCTGCCAACAAAAGATTCCTCCCCATCCCAAAAACAATCGGGGTAGAATCACCAATGTGATTCAGCCCATTTTGCTCCTCGGCAACCCGAAACTTTACCAGGTCAGCACGCCTGTGCTTCCCGAAGATTCCGTCATCCTGCCCCAACTTGAGGCTGACTTGCACGACACCCTGATGGAATACCGCCGCGTGCATCATGCTGGTCGGGCTATTGCTGCCCCACAAATCGGCGTTCGGAAACGCGTTCTCTACATGAACATTGATGAACCGCTGCTCATTGTCAACCCTGCTCTCTCATTTTCTGATGGAGAAATGATCCAAATTTGGGATGATTGCATGTGTTTCCCAAATCTACTGGTAAAGGTGCAACGATTTAAAAATTGTTTGCTCACTTATCAAGACCGTAAACTCCAGCCCCAACAACTCAACCTCTCCGGTTCCCTTTCAGAGCTTATTCAGCATGAATTTGACCACCTGGATGGCATCCTCGCCACCATGCGCGCGTTGGATAATCGCTCTTTTCGCCTTGTCACCCCAAATTAATTCCATATTTCACAAACCAAAGGGTCGAATTTCCACCTAATCAGGTCCTTTGCAGTAAAATTAAGCTAACGCTGGTTTGGGAGGCAATCGCAGATTAATTCCTGATTGTCATCCCGGCCAAGTGAAGAGTTGATTTTTCTTAACAAAAAAGGAGAAAAATGAAAAACAAGTTCGTCCTCTTTACCAGTCTGGTTTTAGTGCTGGCACTTTTGCTTTCTGCCTGCCAAGCCGCTGCCCCTGCCGCCCCCGCTGCCCCAGCCGAACCAGCCGCCCCCGCGGCCGTTGACTGCTCAGCCGCCACCGCCTCTGAAGCGGTTGGTACCTACCAGGTTCCTGCCCCAATTGAAGGCTGCTACAACGTTGCCTGGGTCTATGTTGGCCCACACGATGATGGCGGTTGGTCCCAGTCACATGATGTCGGTCGTATGTGGGTCCAAGACAATCTCAAAGACGTCCACACAGCCTATGTTGAGAACGTAGCGGAAGGCACCGACGCCGAACAGGTCACCCGTTCACTCGCTCGCAAGGGATTTGATGTGATCTTCACCACCTCCTTTGGCTTCATGGACGCCACCGAAACCGTTGCCAACGAATTCCCGGACATCGACTTTATCCATGTCTCTGGTTACAAAACCAACGAAGCCAACTTTGGCAACCTGATGGGCGCCATGGAAAATATTAAGTACTTTGCTGGCATACTGGCTGGTTCTCGTGCCAAGATGGATGGCAACCCCAAATTGGGCTACATGGCTACATTCCCCATCCCTGAGGAACTGCGCCTTGGCAACGCCTTCGCTTTGGGCGTACAGAAAACCTGCCCCGAATGCACGATCGACGTGCGCTTCATCAACACCTGGCACGATCCCATCCTTGAACAGGAAGGCGCCAAGTCGCTCTTCGATGCCGGTGCCCAGGTCGTTATGACCGGTGCTGACACCCCCGCCCCTGCCATTGCCGCACCCGAAGGCAAATGGGGCATCACCTATGACTATATTGGCAACTGCACACTGCCCACCTGCATGACCTCCATGTACTGGAACTGGGGCCCCATCTACGGCAAAATCGTGGAAGGTTCCCGTGCTGGCACTTGGAAGGGCACCTGGGATTACTTTGATGGCGACGCTGGTGGTTTAGGTCTGCTCGGCTTCATGGAAGGCGAAACCATGCAACCCGGTGTGGCTGAACTCCCCGCTGAAGATCTGCAAATGGTCAAAGACCTTATGGCCAAGATGCTGGCTGGGGAATTCACCCGCTTCGACGTCTTCAAAGGCCCCATCACAGACAACAAGGGCAACCAAGTCCTTGCCGATGGCGTCAGCCTTGAGCACCTCGACCTGGATGGCTTCAAGGAATTTGGCAGCGAATGCAAGACCTGCATGTACTGGTGGAACGAAAACGTAACCGCTGAACTGCCCGATCTCTAAACCGAACCCCAAATCTATGGAAGGATGGCTCTCTGAGCCATCCTTCTCTTCTTAGGAATGTGATGCCTATGACCAACCCGGAGACCACAAACAAAACCCTTGCGGTCGAAATGAAAGACATCACGCTGCGTTTCCCTGGCGTTTTGGCCAATGACCGTGTGAATTTATCCCTGCGCAAAGGTGAAATCCACGCGCTTCTTGGCGAGAACGGAGCCGGCAAAAGCACGTTGATGAATGTGCTGATGGGTCTTTACAAACCCAATTCGGGCACCATCATGGTGAACGGCAAGCATGTTAGTTTTAACTCCCCCAAGGATGCCATTGCCAGTGGTATCGGCATGGTGCACCAACACTTCATGCTGGTTCCCAATCAGACAGTTACTGAAAACATCCTGATCGGGCTGGATGAGCCCAAATTTGTACTCAACCTAAAAAAGTATGACCAAAAAGTGCGGGAACTGGCCGAACAGTTTGGCATCACGATTGACCCAACCGCACAGATTTGGCAACTCAGCGTTGGCGAGCAGCAGCGTGTGGAAATTCTCAAAATTCTATATCGCGGCGCACAAATCCTTATCATGGACGAACCTACCGCCGTTTTGGCCCCCCAGGAAGCCGCTGAACTGATTGATACCCTGCGCGGTATGGCCCGCCAGGGAAAATCCATCATCTTTATTAGCCATAAACTGAACGAGGTCCGCGCGGTAGCAGATCGCCTGACCATCCTGCGCAAAGGCCGTGCCACAGCCGAAGGCATTTCGCTTGAGGGCATGACCAAGGAGTCTTTGGCTTCGTTGATGGTCGGCCGTGAAGTGATCTTTAACCTACAAAAGCAACAGCAGACAGCCGGAAAAATGGTTCTT
Organism: uncultured Anaerolineaceae bacterium; assembly: GCA_964391795.1. GTDB lineage: Bacteria > Chloroflexota > Anaerolineae > Anaerolineales > Anaerolineaceae > Mesolinea. The sequence continues at coordinate 13,578 of CAYMNM010000025.1, forward strand.
GAACTGCAGGAAGTCTCCGCGGTCAATAATAAAAACTTGCCTGCCCTGCGTAAAGTGAACCTTTGCCTAAAAGAAGGTGAGATCCTTGGTATTGCCGGCGTGGCTGGCAATGGCCAGTCTGAGCTGGTTGAGGTTATCACCGGCCTCAGGGAGTGCACCGGGCGCATCTTGCTCGAAGGCAAAGACATCGCCAATAAAAGCCCTGAAGCTTCCATTTCTGCCGGGCTGGCTCACATCCCTGAAGATCGCATCGGTGTGGGTTCCGCCCCCAATCTCTCCCTCACCAAAAACGTGATCATGAAAAGTTATGATCATGCCCCCATCAGTAACGCCTGGCGTGTCAACTATACGGCGGCCGGAGTTCAAGCCCAGGAACTCAAGAATTTATATAAAATTCAAGCGCCCAACATCGAAACCCAGGCCCGTAAGCTTTCAGGTGGCAACCTGCAAAAACTGATTTTGGCCCGCGAGCTTTCTTCCAAACCTCGCTTGATTGTTGCCATGCAACCTACCCGCGGCTTGGACGTAGGCGCGATTGAAGCCGTTTTGGAGCTTTTACTCGAAGAACGTTCAAAAGGCGGCGCCGTTCTGCTGGTTTCTGAAGACCTCGAAGAATTGCTTTCACTCTCCGACCGTGTTGCAGTGATGTATGAAGGCGAGATCGTTGGGGTAATGAACCAAAAAGACGCTGATATTAATACCATCGGCTTGATGATGATAGGTTCCTTAAGAGGTGACCCAGCTTGCCCTCCCGCGGATCCAGATACCCAGCCAACCAATAATTACAAACTGGGAGGTGAATGATGGGCCTCCGCATAGATGTCCAAAAACGCACTGAAGACTATCCCAAGTGGCTACCAGCCGCCACCAGCGTCGGTGCAGTCCTGCTTGCCTTCTTGTTTAGCGGTTTGATTCTGATGAGCGTTGGCGCGGACCCCATCCGCATCTTTTCATACTTCTGGACCGCGAGTTTTGGCTCCTGGGGGGCAGTCTCGGATGTAGTTGTGAAAGCCACCCCTCTACTCTTGATCGGCTTGGCCTGCGCCTTTGCCTTTAAGATGAAGCTTTGGAACATTGGCGCCGAAGGCCAGTTCTACATGGGCGCGTTCTTCTCAAGTATGGTAATACTGCTGCCAATGGTCAACCTTGAGACCACCCCAAAAACATTGGTACTGGCTTTGATGATGCTAATGGGTTTGATTGGCGGTGCCTTGTACGGCTTCATCCCCGGCCTTCTGCGTGCCAAATACAATATTAATGAAGTCATTACCACTCTTATGCTCAATTACATTGCTGTCTTTTGGAACAACTACTGGATCTTCGGCAAGTACAGCGATGCTGGCTTCCAGATGACCAGGATGTTCCCTAAAGTGGCCTGGCTGCCAAGGTTGTCTGACTTTGCCAAGCAGTACAAGGGTTTTTCAGGCATCACCCTGCACGTGGGCGTGATTTTTGGCCTGATTGCCGCCATTATCGTTTGGCTTATCCTCAACAAAAGCCGCTGGGGCTACAAAATCACCCTGATTGGTGATAACCCCAAAGCCGCCAAATATGCTGGCCTCAACATCACCCGCAACATCATCCTGGTTTTCATGTTCTCTGGCGCCTTGGCCGGCCTGGCGGGCATGGCTGAGGTTACTGGCGTTGTGCACCGCCTGCAGGAGCGCATCTCCACCAATTATGGCTTTTCCGGGGTTATCATCGCCTGGCTGGCGAAGCTAAACCCCTTCGCTGTCATCCTGGTCTCAATCCTCTTTGGTGCGCTGATTGTAGCCGGTCGAGAAATTCAACCATCCGGCGTATCATTTCTCATTCAGGGCATCATTCTATTTCTGGTAATCTCCAGCGATGTGATCCTTAAATACACCATCCGCCTGGTCCGTACCGATAAGGATGGGAAGATTATCCAACCCAAAACCAACGTGATTGAGGAGGCAAAGTGAACTTTACCGTCATCTTCCACGCTGGCATCGCTACTGGCACAATTTTGCTCATCGCCGCGATTGGCGAGATTTTTGCTGAACGTTCAGGCATTCAGAACCTCGGTATTGAAGGTATGATGTTGCTTGGCGCTATGGCTGCCTTTAAGACTGCTTATGCAACTGGCAGTGCCTGGGTGGGTTTGCTTGCGGCCATCCTGGCAGGCGGAATACTCAGCCTTCTCCACGGTGTGGTGACCATCTCTTTCCAGGCTGATCAAACCGTCAGCGGCCTTTCGCTCACCTTCCTTGGCACTGGTGTTGCCCTGGTATTAGGCGAAGGCCTGACCGGCCTGCTCACCCCCACCATCCCAAACTTCACAGTGCCGTTGCTTTCACAGATTCCGTACCTGGGCAAGATCCTCTTCACTAACCACAATCTGCTCACCTATTTTGGTTACCTGCTGATCCCGATTGCCTGGCTTTTCATTTTCAAGACCAAACCCGGCCTGCATCTACGTGCTGTGGGTGAAAAACCGGATGCGGCTGACACCTTGGGCGTAAGCGTTTACCGTCTGCGTTACCTCTACACTTTCGTCGGCGGATGTTTTGCTGGCCTGGCTGGTGCGACTATCAGCATCGCCATTTCTCCCGGTTGGTACAGTCACCTCACCACCAGTGGTCAGGGCTGGATTGCCGTTGCCCTGGTTATCTTTGCCCAGTGGAACCCTACACGCGCGGCGCTGGGCGGTTATCTCTTCGGTATGCTGCGGCGTTTGCTGCTTGACCTTCAGGGTCCGGCAATGCTACTCGGTATTAAAAACCCCTTCTTCTACGACCATAACCTGGTTTTCTTTCTACAGATGGCACCCTACCTATTGACTATCATTGCCCTTGTATGGGGTTCATCGGATGCGCGCCGTAAACGCCTCGGTGCCCCCGCCGCTCTCGGCGAGCCCTACATTCGCGGTGAGCGCGGGCTTTAGAGCGGGTATAAAACTTGGATTTTTTTAACTTTTTCGCTAAGGCTGACGTTTCTGTCAGCCTTTTTGTTTACCTCTAATGCTACATTTTTCCCGGAAATCTTTCGTTTAGGTTCTTTACCGCCGTGGTTTGTTCTGGTCTTCCTATCAAGGAGTCGAAGAATCGGTTACGACGCTTGCTGGGCATATGCACCATGTATAAAAACACCGGGTAAGCCTCACAAAAGCAGTTCGGATCACCCATACCAAAATCTCATCTTCTAATCCTGAGGCATTGGCAAAGGATCTACCAGCAGAGAATTAACAAGTCTCATTTCTTTGCTCAATTCAAAATGAAAACATTGTGTTGAAGTGTCTAACTTTTGAAAGCCTTACAAAATAAGGGGATTGAAGAAATCAATTACTTCAGGCAGTCTGGTTGCCCTTTACCCACTCGGTCAGATCTGCCGGTCGTATGGGCAGATGCCTAATCCGCAACCCAGTGGCATGATACACCGCATTCGCAATTGCCGGCGGAGCAGGAATGCTCACAATCTCACCAACCCCCTTCGCACCAAAAGGCCCCTCCGACATCAGATCCTCAACAATGAGATTCACCATCTCTGGCGTATCCTGCATGCGCGGTGTTGGATACCGTGCTGCCCGATCTGACCAAACAACGCCATCATTAACCTTAAACTCTTCCATTAACCCTGCGCCAATGCCCATCAATACCCCACCCTGCACCTGAGCTTCAAAACCCAGTGGGTTGATTACCCGCCCGGAATCGTTAGCTGTAAGCACACGCATTACTTTCAGCTCACCACTTTTCTTGTCTATGCGCAATTCTACTGCCTGAGCTGAAAAACTATAAGCAACGTGGATCTTGTGTCCGTCCTCAAGGCTTTCTGTTTCAGGAACGTGGTAGATATGTTTGACGCTACGTTCATCGGGGCTCAATAGTTGATAAAGCTCTGCAAGGGTGAGGCACTTTTCACCGTGATGAAGCCCATCCTGGTCAATCCTTATTTCTTCATACCTGCCCTCTCCAGCCTCCAGCCCCCAAAGTTCGGCAGCCTTCCTAAAGAGCCGCTCGCGCAACTTCAGTGCCGCCAACCGCACGGCATTCCCAGAGACAAAAGTTTGCCGTGAAGCTGTTGTTGGGCCGCCATCAAGAGTCAGGTCCGTATCCATCACAAAAACATTGATCATAAAGAGTGGCAGGCGCAGGATTTCGGCTGCAATAATCTGTAGCGTTGCCACCATCCCCTGCCCAATTTCCGCCGCTGCGGTACCTACCTGCAAACGCCCTCCTGGCAAGAGTTTGACTTCCGCCCCGCTGAAGTCATCTGCCCCCACTCCCAGGCCGGTATTTTTGTAAGCACAGGCCAAACCCCAGGCCTTGATGTATTCATGGCCAGCTTCTTTGAAGGCAATGGGCTCAAATGGATTATCAACGCCCATTCGCTGCCATTCAGCCTTTATGGCCTCCAGACAAGCCGCTATACCCACGCTTTCTTCCAGCAGTTGGCCGGTGTTGGTTTCAGTGCCAGCCCGTAAAGCATTCTTCAGACGCAGAGCAAGTGGGTCCATCCCCAATTGTGCCGCCAGATCGTCCATAGCGCTCTCAATCGCAAAGGCGGATTGCATCACGCCAAACCCACGGAACGCACCAGCAGGAGGGTTATTGGTATAAGTGGCATAACAATCAGCGCTGACATTTGGGACGATATAGGGGCCACTGGAATGCGTGGTGGCACGGGTCATTACCTTATCCCCCAGCGAAGCGTAGGCGCCGGTATCGCCAAACAGTTCTGTTTCTGCCGCCAGCAAGCTGCCATCTTTACGCGCGCCAAGTTTGACACGGATGGTGGTGGCGTGCCGTTTGGGATGCACAAGCATGCTTTCACGGCGAGTAAAGAGCAACTTTACCGGTTTGCCAGTAGCTCGTGCCATTAACGCGGCGTGAATCTGGCCGGCTATATCTTCCTTGCCACCAAAACCACCCCCGGTGCGCTGCCCGCGGATACGCACATTGGTCTCCGGCAGGCCAAGAGCGGCAGCCACCTGTTGACGGTCTGCGTAGGGTATCTGCGAGCCGGTATAGATTTCTACTTTGTTCATGCCAAATGTGCCCGCTTCCTGCGGTTCAGTTTCAAAAATTGGAACAGCTACGGAACATTCCGGCTCCATAAAGAAGTGTTCAGCAAAGGGTGTGGTGTAAGTACGCTCCAACACAGTATCCGCGGCAGAAAATCCTTCAGCCACAGAACCCTTGCGTACCTGGATGTGCTTAAGCAAATTGCCATGATCGTGCAGCTGCTCTGCCCCCGGCCGCAAGGCTTGTTGGGGAGAGTTGACGACCGGCCGCTTTTCCAACTCAACCTTAATCAAGGTTATTGCCTGATCGGCTATTGTTTGAGTCTCGGCCGCTACCAACGCCAGGGCATCGCCCTGATAGCGCACACGCTCACCTAAGCCCACCAAAATTGGCCAATCCTGGTAGTAGAGCCCGTGATGTCGGGCAGCTGGCAGGTCGGCGGCGGTGAGCACAGCCTGCACCCCGGGTAGGGCTTTGGCCGCAGAAACATCCAGAGAACGCAGGATGGCTGAAGGCACACCTGCGCGCAACACTCGGGCATAAAGCATGCCGGGGAAATTGATGTCATCGCTAAATTTTGCAGAGCCGCAAGCTTTGGCCAAGGCATCTGGCCGGATCGCAGGCTGTCCGACCTGGGATAAAACTTCTGCGTCTTGGTTCTCACCAGATTTACTGTGCTTAAAGGTCTCAAAAAAGGCCGGGTCTTCAACCTCAGCCCCAGTACGGATAGCCTTCGCAGCAGCCTGAATGGCTTCTTCAATCAGTTCGTAAGATCCACATCGGCATAAGACTTCATTCATGGCAGCGCGGATTTCAGCGCTGGATGGGTCGGGGTTGGCCTCCAGCAAGGCGTAGGCCCGCATCAGTTGTCCTGGTGTACAAAAACCACACTGAATGGCCCCATAACGGATAAAAGCTTCCTGCAAGGGGTGCAGCGAATGCAGATTCTCCCCAAACGCGCCGCGCTGTTCATGCACGGTCAGCTTGCGTTCAGGGCGGGCAAGGGACCGGCCAATTTTGCGTAAACCTTCAACGGTGAGGATAGACTTCCCATTTGCTTTTTCGGCTGGAGTCAGGCAAGATCGGATAGGCATCCCATCCATCAGGATGGTACAGATGCCGCAGCGCCCCTCTCCACAGCCCACTTTTGTGCCAGTAAGCCCTAATCTCAAGCGCAACAAATCAGATAGTTTTTCGCCAGGTTGGCTCTCGACATCGCAGGGCTCGCCATTGAGGGTGAAGTGCAGCATAACCAATATTATACCTTTGAGGGGATTTTCAGGTGCCTAAGCAGTGGTATTTAAAGTGAAAAGTTGGATCTTGCTTGTTGGTTATGTTAGGTGAGATAGATTATTCATACTTCGCCTTTAGATATTGAATGTAGAAAGATGTTTAACGCATACTCTTGTTGGTGAGGTAATAATTTTTACAAGACCTTTCTGCCAGTTTTATTACTATAAAAAGCCGAAACAGATCTGCCTCGGCTTTTTGGTTCAGTCTTTACCAAGAACTAATCTTCTACCATTTCAATAAAAGCGTCCACGATCGATTGAAAAAATTTCTGAGTTTCTTCAGACAAGATTTTACCGTCTTCATCCACCAGGGTCTGAGCCTTGCCGATGTAGGCTTCAGGTTGACCAAGTACACGCATGTCAAGGAATGCCAGCGATTGGCGCAGTTGATGGTTGGCACCAAACCCACCTAACATTCCACCGGAACTGCTGATGATCACAGCTGGTTTGCCGTTCCAGGCGCTTTTACCATAAGGGCGGGAAGCAATATCGATGGCGTTTTTGAGCACGGCCGGTAAACCGCGGTTGTATTCAGGGGTAAAGAAAATGACGCCATCCGCGTTGGATATTTCTTTTCGAAATTCAGCATAAGAGGCAGGTTCCTCAGGTGAGTTGTCAAAATCCTGATTGTAAAGCGGCAGATGGCCGATTTCGGGTGTAAAAGTTTGGTAATCTTTGGGAAATAATGATGCAAAAGCTTTTGCTAGACGTTTGCTGTTAGCATCCTTTCGTAGAGAGCCAGCAACAAGAGCAATTTTATTGGTCATGATGAGTACCTTTCCGTTCAGTTAACTTAGTATTGTCGTCCTATTATCGCTAGAAAGGCCCTTGATTGGTAGTGGATGTCTAAGGTATGTATATGGTTGCGCTGAAAATGGTTCAATAATGTTAACGCTGACAGAAAATAATTCGCCGCAGAGTTGATGCCCCTTATAGATTCGAGTCAGTAACTTCAGCCGCAATAGGTTTTAATTTGCTCAAATTATTGCGCGGACGATCTTTTACCATATTGAAAAGGAAGACAGAAATCAGTGTCATCGCGGCCGCCAGCCAGAACATAAATTCAAAGCCAAGCTTCTCAACAATCATCCCGCCGCTCACCGAAACGATAATGAGCACGATACCGGTAATTGTTCGCGCCAATCCCAGATAAGTCGGCCGCAGGCCTTCCTCACCCAGCTCCATCACCAGCATCATATCCCCCATGTTCATTGCCGCGCTGTAGACGCCCTGCAGGATGAAAACGATGTAAAACACCCAGATGTTCGGCGCTAAAACCGTTAGACCCAGGCTTACTGCCAGGCAAATCAGGCTGAGTACCACGATGCGCTTTGGCCCAATCTTATCGGTAAGCCCGCCAAGGTAGGCATATCCCAGGATTCCGGTGAAGAAAATTATCCCTGTAAAGACTGCGGCTTGGTCATCGCCCAGCCCGAAGCGCCGAATTCCATAAACTGCCAGGAAGGTCGTGGCTGTACCGCCCAGAAATGAGATTGACCGTGCCACCATGTAGAGCACAAAATTCTTGTCGCGCTTAAGGATTTCTTTGAAGATCGGAATATCCAGCATCTTTTGCTTGGATGAAGGTGGCTGCCAATTCTCCGGCTCAGGTTCACGGGTTTTTGAGAATATGTAGAAAGAAATCCACTGGGCAACAATGGTGATGGTGAAGGCAATGGCATAGTTGTAAGGATACATATACTTGCCCAACACCAGGGTAGCAATGGCTGAACCAAGAACGCCCATGCCCTGTACCACCACTCGGGAGGCGCCCCAGAAACGCCCACGATGGCTGAGTGGGATAATGGTGGCCATCAATTCCTGCCATGGTAGTGCTACAAACCCTCCGCCTAAACCTCGAAAAAGCATCAATATCAACAACAGGGCAATAGCCGTCTGTTTGCTGATATGCGGTACAAGCAAAGCTAAAATGGGCATGAAAATGTACGGGATTCGTTCCACAACCCCCATCTTGAGGGTGAAGGGCAGTTTTAAGCGCTGACGGGAAACAATGTTGGTAAAGAAAAGTTGCGGCAAATACCAACTGGCCAATAATATCGCCGGTACCAGTCCGATGATGAAAGGCGAATCCGTCAGCGTGGAGGTGAATACGGTCATGATCGTCCCCTGGCTCACAAAAGCGTCCGCGAACACAAAGAAAGAGACGTCGGCTGTATTGTAGAGGACGTTATGCTTAAACTCCCTGGCGACCGCTGGCGGCACGTTGTCTTCCGGGCGGATTCTCAGGAAATTTGATACTTGTGATTTAAAGCGATTAATCATGACTGTCCAAACATGAAATTATACGGTCAAAGACTGATTCATTCCAGAATTT
>CAYMNM010000026.1:0-5561 GCA_964391795.1 uncultured Anaerolineaceae bacterium
ACCAGTCATCGAGGTGCAGGAATACAACACCTCGATGACTGGAACTTGTTCAATTTACCGCGCTACCCCAATTTACTTTTTGACCATCGCGAGCATGTTCTCCAAAACTTCTTGGGCAGAAAGCTTCGGGTCGGGGTTCATAAATTGCAAAACATCTCTGAGGGGCATGTCAGGCAGCATGATTTGCATAAAGATGTCAATCGCCTCCAGCTCGCTGACTGGTTTTTCTTCGCTTGGGGGTTGCGAAGCCTTAACTTTTGCCATGAGCGCCTCAAAGATCGGCTTACCCTTGGGGTCCGCTTGCCATTCGCGCAGGGTGGATTCAAGGTGCAGTAACGATGGCAATTTCTTGTTCTCAGTCACCTCCACTTCAATGCTGCCACGTATGTCCGCGCTGGATGCCCCAACCAGGAGTTCAAATTTACCATCATCAACCACCCAATCCTTGTGGCCGGGGTGGTAATAAGCAAAAGCTCTGCGACTTAACTTGATTTCAGCAGTTTTGGTCTCGCCTGGTTCAAGGCTCAGTTTGGCGAAACCTTTTAGCTCTTTCACCGGTCGAACCAATTTATTTTGCAACGGGCGCACGTAAAGCTGCACAACTTCCTTGCCTGCCATCTTGCCCGTGTTGGTAACATCTACACTGACAGTAAGCATATCATCGGCCCTTATGGATTGCTTGCTTATTTTCGGTTCGCCATAGGTATAGCTGGTATAGCTGAGCCCATGCCCGAAGGGGAATTGCACCGGCATCCCCTTGGCATCATAGTAGCGATAACCGATAAATAGACCTTCCCCATAGCGCACCACGCCGGCTTCTCCAGGCCAATTGAGATACGCAGGCGTATCTTCCAACTTGATTGGATAGGTTTCGGTAAGTTTTCCGCTTGGGTTTATCCGCCCAAATAAAATGTCTGCCAAAGGAGATGCCCCACCCTGGCCAAACATACCAGCCTGCAGGACTGCGGGTACCATTTCGATCCATGCACTCATGGCTATCGGCGCGCCGCTGTTGAGAACTACCACCGTCTTCGGCTGAACTTGTGCAACCGCCTTAATGAGATTAATCTGATGCGGGGTCAGGTCAAGATTTGGGCGGTCGTACCCTTCCGACTCGTCCCACTGGGGTAAAGCCAGCATCAGCAATGCCACGTCAGCAGCCTTGGCAGTTTCCACCGCTTCTGCAATAAGAGCAGGTTGGGCTTCCCGGTCTTCAGGATAACCCTGCACCTGGGTAAAACTAACCTTTGGCGCAATTTCCTCAAAGACTTCCAGGGGAATATCCACTTCAGTGGGCTTCACATTGGAACTGCCTCCGCCCTCAAAGTGAGGTTTTAGAGCTGTGCGGCCAATAACCGCGACTTTTTTGACAGCCTCGAAGGGCAGAATACCCTCGTTTTTCAACAAAACGATGCCTTCGCCAGCAACCTTACGTGCAAGGGCATGATGTTCGATCTGATTGTAGGTTTTGTTTTTACGTTTTTCTTTGGATTTGAAGGCTATGCGCAATATCCGGCGTATCGTTTCATCCAAGACGTCTTCATCCAGGCTGCCATCCCTAACCGCAGCAATGATTTCTTGCACGCGGGTAGGTTGGGCACCAGGCATCTCGAGATCCAAACCGGCTTTAAGCGCGGCCACCCGGTCATGCACAGCCCCCCAATCCGAAACAACAAAACCTTCAAACTTCCACTCATCTTTCAGTATTTCAGTCAGTAGTTTGTGGTTTTCAGAGGCGTACTCACCGTTGACACGGTTATAGGAGCACATTACTGTCCAGGGTTGAGCTTCTTTAACGGCAATTTCAAAGGCCGTCAGATAAATCTCGCGTAGGGTGCGCTCATCAATCTGAGCGTCAACAAACATGCGGTGAAACTCCTGGTTGTTAGCCGCATAGTGTTTAATGGAAGCACCTGTGCCTTTCCGCTGTAAGCCTTTAATCCAGGAAGCGGCCAACTTTCCCGCCAGGTAGGGATCTTCAGAAAAATACTCGAAATTGCGGCCGCAGAGCGGTGAACGTTTCATGCAAGCCCCAGGCCCCAGCAGGATGTCGATGCCGAAGGCGTTGCATTCCTCTGCCAAGGCTTCGCCTTCCTTCTCAATCAGATCCAAATTCCATGTTGAAGCCGCGCAAGAGGCCGTTGGGAAAGCGGTTGCTGGCTGGCTTTTCCCCTCCGAAGAGCGTGGGTTTGGCATACGGCGCACGCCATGAGGCCCGTCCGTGCAGATTAGCTCCGGCACGCCCAGATGCTCAATAGGGGTTGTGGACCAGAAACCAGCCCCAATGGAAAGAGCGGCTTTTTCTTCTAGGGTCATTTCTTTAATTATCTGTTCAATGGGTGCTTTCATAATTTCATCTTACCTTTCAGTGTGCATAAGAGTCATAGATGGTTTGAACGCGCAAAAGCTCTTGCAGGGCTTCCGCATCGATTTCCTGGTTTAGACAGGTAGTAATGCTGACCGGTGTATTGGCAGGCAGGTCAAAGTAATTGTCGCTAAAGACGCAATCCAAGCCCGCAAAACTCAGTTCCACTTGCAATGCCAGGGATTCAGCAGTCAGATTGACGCGCACTTCGTCCCCGATAGTCTCAACCGTAGCGCTAAGTCTGGGGTCAGGCAAGGATAGGTGTTTGACCGGCGCGAAGAAAGCGGTTTTTCGGTCCACGAACTGATCTCCCTGCCATAACTCAGCCAGGAAGAAGGTTTCGCGCAGCAAATCAGCGCCGACGTAGGCACTGCAGTCGAGATCACAAACCGGTATGACAGACTGTGCTGCCACCTCAACGGGATATTCCGTGCTGAAGAACACCTCTCCGGTCAGGCTTTCCACTCTTACCCTTACCAGCCCAGAGAATTGCTCAAGATTATCGTTTGTGATTAAGACTTTTTGTCTCAAGCCTTCGTCCTCCACTGAGAGTAAAACCGGCGCGTAGAAATGGCGCGCGGCGTATTGCAGCCCTTTCCAACGCCCAAAATAATCCACGCTTGACCAGGAGGCCACCGGCCAGCAATCATTCAACTGCCAATACAGTGTGCCTGCCACACGGTGACTATTGCGCCTCCAGTGCTCAACCCCATAACGGATTCCATTAGCCTGCAAGACCATGCTCAGGTAATCCAAAGCCTCAAAATCTTTTGGCAGGCGGTATTGATCCAGCATTTGGGAGACAATCAGTTCGTTCCCTCGTTGGTTCTTTTGATGCCTTTCCATGATGTACGAAGTCATATTCAGGTCTGCCTGGTCTGCATAACTGTGCACAGTAGGCATGGGTGGCAAGGACTGAAAACCGAATTCGCTCATGAATCGTGGGAACTGTTGTCTGTAAGCGCTGAAAGGCTGCCGGCCGTGCCAAACTTGCCAGTAGTGCGCATCGCCCCGTTCCTGGCCGTTGGGGTTCTGGAAGGGCGTGCCCGACGAAGGAGAGCTGGGCCAGTAAGAACGGTCAGGGTCTTCACTCAGACACCATTCTTTGAGTTGATGGTGGAAAAAGCGGTCATAGACCTCTTCCAGGTATCCAAATTTCGATTTATCCCACTGCCAATCTACCCAGCCTTCTTCCATTTCATTGTTGCCACACCACAAAGCTAAACTGGTGCGATGACGCAAGCGCCTTAGGTTCTGAAGCACTTCCTCTTTGATATTTTCAAGAAAACTTGCCACGCCAAGAGGGTACATGCTGCAGGAGAAAATGAAATCCTGCCAGACCAAAATGCCGTACTGATCGCAGAGGTCGTAAAAATCTTCGGACTCATAGAAGCCACCCCCCCAAACCCTCAGCATGTTCTGATGAACAAGCACTGCATCACCCAATATTTTCTCAAGCTGCTGCCGCGTTACTCGAGTTGGGAAGGAATCAGCTGGAATCCAGTTGGATCCTTTGGCAAATATGGTGACGCCATTAACAGCAAATTTGAAACTCTGTCCCCACTGGTCAGGTTCCTGAATAAGGTCGATTGTGCGCAAGCCCAACCGGTAATCCCGCTGGTCGAGGATTACAGCGTCTTTTTCGAGTCTGACTTTCACACTGTAGAGGGGTTGCTTCCCATAACCGTTAGGCCACCAAAGTTGGGGGTTCTCAAGCTCAACTTCCAGGTGCGCAGTGTTAGCCTCAACCAGCGTTTCAGACCTGTAAACCTGAACTCCGTCAGGCGAAATAACTTCAAGGCGTGCCAGGCAGCCATCGGCAGGTTGGGAGGTTACCAACTGAGCAGAGATAAGCACTCTTCCTTCAGTGTGTGTCTGACGCAAATGTACATCTTCCAATTTGGCTTCAGACCAGGCTTCCAGGCGAATACTTTTCCAGATGCCAATCGGAGGCAATTGGGGCCCCCAGTCCCAACCAAATTGGCAGGGGGCTTTTCGCAGGTGCGGGCCGCCTGGCAACGCCTGGCTTACCCCAACCATAGGTTCTTCTGCCTGGCGCTCAGCGCAATAGCGCACAGGTGAGGCAAATTTTACAAGGAGCGTGTTCCCCACCTCTTTTAGTAGGGGTTTAAGATCAAAGCGATATTGGCGGAACATATTCTCAGTTTTGCCAAGCACTTCACCATTCAGACTGAGCTCTGCCAGGGTGTCCAGCCCGTCACAGACCAGTTCGATATGAATTTGCTTCAACAGGCCGGCCTCCACCCCAAAGTTGAGTTGATACTCCCAGTCTGCCTCAGCTACCCACTGCACCCTTGCTTCGTTATCTCCAATAAAAGGATCCGGGATAAACCCCAGGGCTAACAAGTCCGTGTGCACGCCTCCGGGAACGCTTGCAGGCAGCCATCCAGTTGTGCCTGTTTGCCTGAACTGCCATGCGCCAGCCAAATCTTGAACAATCATATTTCCTCCTGGAATTGCCAGAATTTTTTTAGTGCACTGTAATCGAGGATAACCACATTATGGGCGTCCAAAGTTTGCAGGGCTTCAGATGAAGTCCAATAATCATGATCCCGTTGCCGAATTCCAAAACTGTTCGGGTCAATCCCCATTAACTCTTCATCAGCTATGCCCGGATGGATTGCCCACTCGTTCAAACCCGGTTTCAACTCGCCAGCCAATTCCGTATAGCGCTTTGCTTGCCCGACGGGTTCAATGAGATAGCTATCAAGCATGTCGTAGTCGTTGCAAGGCAAGCCCATAGCCTGTACATTCCGGATATTTTCTCTCCCAAAGGTACGCAGGGGCAATCCGAAATCATGCGCCAGGCGAAGCAGCATATCAAATACGCCAGGTTTCTTATTCAGGCGAATGGAATGCCAATCGAGATGGTCAGGGTGCAGCCCCAAGGCGTAAACTATTTCTATCTGTTTACGAAATTCACGTTCAAGCTGGGGCAAAAAATCGGGTTTGTCAAATCTGTGAAAATCATCAAATTCCCAGAAATGACCTAATGGGTCAACCAATGCTGGAACCTGGTCCACGGGTAAACAGGGTCCCCAATTGTAAACGCTTGAGTCGCAAACTGCCGTCAGATGCACGCCAAAATGGACAGATGGATGTAGCCTCAGGTAGTCAGCTGCCTCGCCTGCCCATGCCGTGCATATCATCAAGCTGGTAGAGCGGATTATCCCCG
>CAYMNM010000026.1:5661-21716 GCA_964391795.1 uncultured Anaerolineaceae bacterium
GCCTCGCCTGCCCATGCCGTGCATATCATCAAGCTGGTAGAGCGGATTATCCCCGCTTCCAGCACATCGATGACCCCCCGGTTAACGGCGTGGCACATGCCAAAATCATCAGCATTTAGAAGGAGCAGGCGCTGATTTTCAGGGTATCCTAAAAGTCGGTTGGTCGATCCTGGTTGCATACCGCGCTGTCGCTTTGGCTCCCAATCTCAGAGGTGATAATCGACAGTGGAGAGATCCCAGGGTTCGTAGATCTTGGGAACATCGTTGATCAAACGCTTGGTGTAGGCTTCCTGGGGATGAAGAATTACTTCATCTGCGTCACCGCACTCCACAATTTTGCCGTGCTCCATGATGTAAACCTCGTCCGAGATGTAGTAAGCCAGGCCAATATCATGGGTGATGAAGATCAGGGTCATATTAATTTCATCGCGCAGCTTGAGCAACATCTCGAGTATGGTCGCGCGGCTACAGGCATCAATCATCGAGGTTGGTTCATCCGCCAGCAAAATTTGGGGCTTCAGTAAAAAGACGCGCGCAATCATCAAGCGTTGCATCTGACCCCCAGAGAGCTCGAACGGGTACTTGTTGGTTAGCTCAGCAAACTTGAGATTGACAAAACGGCAAGCTTCCTCCATCATGGCGATTTTTTCTTCCTTGGACAGTTTACCGCCACCGCACAGGTTTATGCAGTCCAAAAGCACGTCATCGATTTTGGTGAAAATGTTGTAAGACGAGTAAGGATCCTGAAAAATGGCTTGTATCGATTTCCAGTATTGTTTGCGCTTCCGGGGAGAACTGATATCCAAAGGCTTTCCACGGAAGTGGATTTGGCCCGAGGTCACGCTGGTCAAACCCAGCAGCATTTTTGCAAGCGTGGTTTTGCCGCTGCCAGATTCACCCACAATCGATACCACCTGGCCGGCATTAAAACAAAAATTGATGTTATCCACCGCCACCGTACGGGATTTCCCAAAGGCATAGATTTTGGTGAGATTAGTTCCACTCAGACAGGCTTCACAGATTTCTTCAGCCATTGCTATATGCCTTTCTTAACACATCCTCGCCGAAAATGCAGCGGTAAGCGCGGTCACCCTCTGCGGGACGCATTGAGATTTCATGCGTCTTGCATTCAGGCACAACATACTTGCAGCGTTCAGCAAATTGACAGCCCTGAGGGGGATGCTTTAGGTTGGGTGGGACGCCTGGAATTGAGGAAAGCTTGGCATTGCGTACGCCAGCCTCGGGTACGATGATTGAGCCCATCAGACCTTTGGCATAAGGATGCAGGGGGTCAAAGACGGTTTGATGCGCTGAGCCTTTTTCAACAATTTGCCCTGCGTACATGACCATGATGTCGTCTGTGACGTTATAAAGCAGCGGCAATTCATGGGTGATGAAAATCATAGACTTGACCAGCCCGCGATCCATCAGGTCCAGCAGCATTTTGATGACCATTTTCTGGCTGGAAACATCCAGTGCTGATGAAGGTTCATCCGCGATCAAAATTTTTGGGGAAAGGAAAACCGAAATCGCGATAACTGTGCGCTGCTTCATGCCGCCCGAGAGCTCCACAGGGTAATGATCCAGAACGGATTTTGGCAACCCAAGCAGTTCAAAGCGTGACTCAGCAAGTTGGCGAATTTCCTTCTTGTCCGTTTTCGGTTCATGTGCCAGGACAACATCCTCAATAAAATTGATGATCTTGCGAGTCGGGTTTAGCGCGTTCATGGCGGATTGCGGAATATAAGCAATCTCCTTGCCCAGTACAGATTGCCTGACCACATCCGCGTCAAGACTGGAGATGTTCTTGCCGTCGATGACAATGTCCCCGCTAACGTAGTGCAATGGCGCAAAGTAATAACCCATCAGGCTGAGTGCCAAAGTAGACTTGCCGCAGCCAGACTCACCTGCGATTCCCAGTGACTTGCCCTCTTCCACCTCGAGAGAGACATTATTGACAGCGTAGACGTCTTCGTTGTAGCGCGTGATGTATTTGGTTTTTAGGTTATTTACCTGTAGGATGATTTTTCCCATGCAACACCTATTCCCTTAATGCCGGATTGAAGATTTGATCGAGGCTGGTATTGATCAGGTTCATCGAGAAGGTAATCAAAGCAATGACCACGATTACTGGGAAGTAAGCCCACCATTTACCCAGAATGTGGGCCTGGTAGATCATTGCCCAGTTCATCATTAATCCCAATGTAGGAACCAGAGTGGTTTTTGGACCCAGGCCTAAAATTGAGAGGCTGGCCTCAGCAAGGATTGCGGATGATATCTGCAGGATAAAGGCCATAACCACATAAGAGGCAATATAGGGCAGAATGTCCCGCAATATGATCGAAGCGGTTGAGTGGCCTGATAGCTTGGACAAGTTGACATGGTCGCGGTTGCGCAATGAAATAACCTGCGCGCGCACCGCTTTTGTTGTCCATACCCAGGACGTTAAGCCAATCACGATTGCTATAGTGGTCGGCCCTCGCTCGCTCTGACTGATACTGTAAGAAACCAGGATCAAGATGATCAGGCTGGGGATGACAATCAGCAGGTTGGTGAAAAACATAATCAGATCGTCCAGCCAACCCCCTACATAGCCCGAAATCAAGCCCAGTACCAGCCCGATCGCTGTGGCGATCGAGCCCGCAATGAGGCCAATCTGAAGCGAGACCGCCGTGGCTTTAACCAATTCTGTCAGTACATCCCTGCCAAAGTTGTCTGTTCCGAGAGGAAGAACCCGTACACTGGAGACCTCGCCAATATTCACGTAATCCAAAGGTAAAACCTGTCCGGTTTTTTCAAGCACACCATCGGTTTCTCTGGCAAGAATGAGGCCTGCCGAATCAAGCAGACTGACAAGCTTATCGTTCAGCCGGCGATAGTACTGCACTTTAGCATTAATCATGCCCTTAATCCGCACTTTGGGGTCATATTTCTCCGCCCAAAGCGCCAGCAATGCCTGGGTATCCTCGACGTCAATTTGCTCTTCAGGCACGCCAAGTGCCAGAAGATAGGTCTTCATTTCTGAGCGGTCTTCAAGCGACAATTTGGAAGCCAGGCGCTTGGCCTCAGCATCCGCCAGAGTCAGGCTGTAGATTGGGGCACCGTTGATGCTATCCAGATTGCTTACGTAAACTCCGGGTGGGAAGAAGGTGCCTCTGCCAATGATCTCGAGAGGCGGATTGGGTACAAATAGTGGATAAAGGAAAATCATCAAGACCAGGAAAACCAGTATCCCGAAGCCCAATCTAAACTTACTGTCCTTGAAAATGTTCTTAAGTGTGTTTCTCACCTGTGCCCCTCCTTATTCAGCCTGGGTCGCACGGATGCGAGGATCAACAAAACCGTAGAATACTTCTACGAGGAAGTTCACAATCAGAACCATGATTGTCACTATCAAAGTAACCGCAGAAACAAGCGGGTAATCCTGCCCCTTAATCGCAGATAGGATGGTTGTGCCAAGGCCAGGATAACTGAATATGGTTTCAGCGACAATCGACCCTCCCACCATCGTGCCTATTGAGAGTGCCAACCCGGTTAACTGGGGCAGCATGGCATTTCTGAAAACGTACCTGACAATTTGGTTATCTTTAATGCCCATAAAACGTGAATATTTTACGTAATCGGCATTTAATTCGTAAATTGCCATGGAGCGCATCCCTATCGCCTGACCGCCAATGGTGATTAACACAATTGATAGGAATGGCAAAACAAAATGATGCACAACCGATGTAATGAAACCCCAACTGAGCGTGGGTATCATATCAAATCCATAACCCCCGGAAGTTGGAAACCACCTTAGTTTGACAGCAAAAATCACGAGGAGGATCACTGCCATGCCAAAAGCGGGAAAATTGCTAATTAAGATGCTGAGTGGCATTAAAGCCTTATCAAACGGGCCTTTGCGGTAAGCAGCCACCGCACCAAGTGTATTGCCCAGGATCCAACCAACAATGATGGCGGGTAACTGCAGGGCAATTGTCCAGGTAACAGCGGACTTGATAATATCTGAGACGGGACGAGGGAACTGGGTAAACGAAACGCCAAATTCGCCTCTGAAAACGTTGCGGACATAGATAAAAAACTGTTCAATTATTGGTTTGTTGATGCCGAATTGTTCGGCATAGTTCTCATAAATTTCCTTGACCCCCGTGGTTGTTGACATCCCCTGGGCAAGCCGCGAAACAATTCCGGCAACTGGGTCACCCGGCATCAGCCTTGGAAGTAAAAAGTTCAAAACAAACGCGAAAATTGTCGTGATTAGTAACCACAGCAGTTTTTTTCTGAAGTATTTCCAGTAACCTTTCAAGACTGACTCCTTTCCCCGTCCCTATTGAAGTGAGCCATGTTCCGCGAACACGGAACATGGCTCTTTGGTACAGATTAGTTTATGGGTTGACCAGAGTCAAATTGTAGAGGCCGGCAATACTGTAACCATCGGTGAGATCCAATGGAGGTACAGCTGGCTCTGTGCCATCACCTTCGTACGGGAAGTTCGTCCAGACACTCTCGTTGACTGTATGGAAGGACTGCGGGCGATACATCAGGGTGAAGGAAGGTACATCGGTCAGATAAATCTTGACCAATTCAGTGTAATTGGCTTTGATCTTTTCTACATCATCGATTTTGGCGATTTCATCAATCAGAGCGTCAGCTGCAGGGTTCTTGTATCCACCGTAGTTTCCGTTCCAGTTGTTCGTAGTTTCAGCAAACATGCTGTGTAAGATCTTCTGAGTACGGCTCCAGGGTTGGGTGGGGCCAGCACCATCAGACCACATCATGAAGATGTCGTAACCTTCCTGCAGCGGCCAGTTGGTCACAACAGTTTGATAGACACCCCATTCGGGGAAGTTGGTGGTGATATTGATGCCAATTTTGGCACCAGCAGCTGCCACGACTTCCATGGCCGCCTGCCAGTCAGACCAGCCATTCGGGCAGAGCGCCTGGAAAGCTAATTCCTTGCCGTCGAATTCACGGTTACCATCGCCATTGGTATCCACGATACCAGCATCATCGAGCATCTTGTTCGCGCCTTCGATGTCGTTACCGGCCCATTGTAGGTCTGCAACAGCGGCTTGATCGTACATAGCCTGCTCACCTGGGGTTGGGTTCATCAGCGAACGGGGAACCTGCGTGAAGGTAGCAGATTGGTTGGTCATTGCATTGGCAATAATGGTGTCGTAGTCGACTGCCATGGCAATAGCCTTGCGGACGGCAACCTGATCCAGACCGGGTACAGCAAGATTAAAGAAAGCGGTCGGGAGGCTTGCACCGATGCCATAGGGTGCTTCGGGCAGGTAGGTTGAGATCGGCAGGTTATCTTTCAGCCAGAAATCCTGGACGTTGGAGTTGAATTGTTGTGAAACATCAACTTCACCAGCCTGGAGAGCAGTTGTGCCAGCAGCATTGTCTTTGTAGATGATGTGGGCAAGATACTTAGGCGCAGGCAGTTTACCCCACATGGAAGCGTCCTGTCCCCAATAATTGTCGTTACGAATGTAAACGACCTTGCTGTCATCAGAGAAGAATTTGCCGTAAGGTCCAGAGTAAGCTACATCCTCAGCAGGATCGGTGAGGAATTTTTCAGTCTCTGTGCCGATGCGTGCTTCGAGAATCTCAGTCCATGCCTTTTGGATGACATAGTTGGTGCTCAGGTAAGCTTTGACAATCATGCTGTTAACAGGCTTGCCGTCTTCACCAAGTTTTGCTTTGACAACCACTGTGGCGGGGTCAACAGCTTCGATATTTTCAATATAATCCTTATTGGAAACAGCAGCACCGGTGTTGTACTTGATGTGGGATGCCCAGGTATAGGCAACATCATCAGCAGTTACGGGGGTGCCATCGTTCCATTTGGCAGCGGCGTTCATCTTAAAGGTAATCTCGGTACCAGCCTCGTTCCAGGCATAATCACCGTCAGCGAGCAGAGGATATTGCTTGCCGTCCATCATGTTGTAGATGTACGGTGTTTCAAACATGATGACGCGGGCATTATCCTGGGCAGCAATCGCCAAGGCGTTATTGTTGCTTGAGGAATAGGGGTTCCAGCCTACAACTGTGCCCCACTGCTGACCATTGAAATACAGGGTCTCATTGCGGGGGAGAACGGTGTCGCCGGCTGTGACTTCGGCCACGGGGGCTTCAGTCTCTTCAACAACTGGCTCCTCCGTTGGGGCTTCGGTAGGCTCAACCACCGGAGCAGCCGTGGGTTCTACCACGGGCGCTGCGGGCGGTTCTACAACCGGAGCTGCTGTTGGAGCAGGCGCGGGTTGAACACATGCCCCAAGGATCATGCTAAGCACGATCACGATGGAAATTACAATCATTGTACGTTTCATTACTTACTCTCCTTT
Organism: uncultured Anaerolineaceae bacterium; assembly: GCA_964391795.1. GTDB lineage: Bacteria > Chloroflexota > Anaerolineae > Anaerolineales > Anaerolineaceae > Mesolinea. The sequence goes on from CAYMNM010000026.1 coordinate 12,012, forward strand.
TGTAAACAGTGTAAATATTTGACAACTACTGACTGCAAAGTAAATGCTGCAAAACAATTTCCAAATTCCTCCTTTATTGTTGGTCGGACGATTTCTCCATCATCTAATCTTGATTATTCTTGACCCGAGCCGTGGAATTACGAATAACCAACTCGGTTGCTAAAGTGATACTTCTGAAATCTTTAGAATTATTTTCAATGGTTTCTATCAGAAGTTTTGCGGCAGCCTCTCCCATAGCAAGGATTGGTTGCCGTATGGTTGTCAGAGGCGGTACAGTGGTGGCAGAGGAGGGGATGTCATCAAACCCAATCATTCCGATATCACCAGGAACGTGCAAGCCAACTTCGCTCAAATAACGCATTGCCCCAATGGCGGTTACATCACTGGCGGCAAATACAGCGTCTGGTTTCAATGGGAGCAGGGCTTTCATGCCAGAATATCCACCCGACTCAGTAAAATTCCCTTCCACAATCAGGTTCGGATCCACTTGCATGCCCGCCCCCAGCAGGGCTTCTTTATAACCTTCCAGTCGATCTAATCCTGCCATTTGATTAAGTGGGCCGGTAATAGTGGCGATGCGGGTGTAACCCTGCGAGATCAAGTACTCAACAGCATTGAGGACCCCTGTTCTATTATCTACATCGATAAGATTCGCGTTTAAATTGGGCTGGCGACCAACCATAACAAATGGAAAATCGCTTTTGGTCAAAGTGGTTTGAATGGGGTCATTGAGCAAAGTGGAAGCCACAATAACACCGTCAACCAAGCGGTTCTGGATCACCCGTTTTACCAGGCTCTTTTCGGTGTTTGCGTCTGAAAGTGAAAGCATGACTGAGTAATCTTGCTTCTGGCAGGTATTGGATACACCCTGAAGAAGAATAGGAAAGTAGGGGTCTGAAAACAAAGAGGGCACCCCAGCAGGGATAATAACCCCCAAAACGTTAGTATGTCCTGAAGCTAAACCACGGGCAGCTAAATTTGGAAAATAATTGAACTCTCCAATCACCTTAAGGACATGTTCCCTGGTTTCCGGGCTGACTCTGCGATCGTGGTTGATAACCCTGGAAACTGTAGACCGGGAAACACCACAGATTTTTGCAATGTCTTCTAAAGTGAGTGGCATTTTGAAATCCTCTTGTAAGGGATTACATCTGCATGGGAGCGCTCCCACAACTCTATTATAAGGTTTGTTAGCGCGTTGTCAATAGCATTAACCGTGATTATGGAATCCTTAACAATTATTAATAGGCTCGACGAGCTCTGACTATTAATTGGACCAAAATTATAACTGCGTTTCTAACCAAGAAACCGGATACTGAGTTTATTACTCTTTCCTTCTTTGGGTTTTGCCAAAATCAATCAGGAACAATCTGACCATTCCCCGGCAAGCTTACTTTTTCAACGAATTGTTTCAGGTTTTCGCGCTGACAGGAGGAATTAAATCTGCTAACTCCAGGCTTTCAGCTTTATAGTGCAGAAAACTGGCTTTACGGGCAATTACAACCAGGAAGATCAACATGCAGAAGCCCATTCCGATTGCGACCTGAAAGACCAGTTCAGGATTCTTATCATATAGGTAGCCCGCTAATATCGGCGCCAGGATAAACGCCAGCGATTTGGCGCTTTCCGCAACCCCAAATCCTAAACCCACCTGCGCTTTATGCAGCAGAGGCCGCACCACTGAAGAGGTGATGGCGCTTATTACCCGGAAGCCGCCCCACATAAAGTAGGCCAAACCAAAAATCAATTCCGAGCGGCCTTTTAATAACAGCACCGAAAAAGCAATCACTGCTGTCTGACCAATCAAATAGATCGGCCAAGCCAGCAATTTGCCCAAAAATAAATTAAAAAGAATGCCGCCAGCACTCATGATCATGCCCAAAATCCCCAGGGTCTGCAAACTGACCCCACGCTGATCATGTAGGAAGTTGGAGGTTAACGGGTGGGGCAGGTAAGTTGTAAATGCCATGGCAAAGATCATCAGGCAAGCAAGCACAAAATTGCGGTTCTTAAAGAGAGCCCTGGCAGCCGGCCTGCCTTCAGCTGTGTGCACGGGCAGGTCCTTAATTTTCATAACCATCAAAGTGGAGACGATAAAAATTGCGGTAGCAAGGAAGTAGAGAGGGCGCAAGCCAACCTGCTCAGCTAAAAATCCACCCAGAATGGGACCAAAGAGATAACCAACCATGTATGAGGCAGAGATGAAGGTAAAGGCCTGGTTATCCGACCAGGAACCCTTGCTGTCAGAAATGTAACTATTCATCGGAGCAATGACTGAGCCTGTGATGCTATACAGCAGCATTCCCATCACAAATACAGTCAGATTGTGTGCTAACGCCATCAGCAGCGCTGCCAGGCAGCCAATAGCCCAGCTCAAAAACATCAAAGTTTTTCGGCTAATCCGATCACTGATGAGACCGACCGGAACGTGCATAAAACCAATCACCACCATGCTGAGGCTGATGATGAAGCCAATCTGAATGGGATCTGCCCCCAACTCCTGCAGATAGATGGGTTGAAATATCAAAAAAAGTCCCTCCCCCAGAGACCAAACTACCAAAGAGAGCGCGATCAGGTTAAGATCGCGCCTTTCATCAGCAAAAAATCGCTTCATTCCCAAAAAGATTCCAGTGGCAAAACTTCCCTTGGCAAATCCGTCAGGCTGCGTAAACCTTCCGGGGTGACCACAACATCATCTTCAATACGCACCCCAAAACGGCCCGGCAGGTAGATCCCTGGCTCAATTGTGAAGGTCATCCCTTCTTCAAGCAGCATTGGGTTCCCCGCAAATATGTATGGGGCTTCGTGTATCTCCATTCCCAGCCCATGCCCGGTGCGATGTGTGAAGTATGGCCCGTAACCGCCCGCTTCAATGACTGATCTTGCAAAACGATCCACTTCACCAGCAGGCTTACCAGGTTTGCCATTCTCACGCGCGTTACGGTTAGCTTCAAAAACAAGTTGTGCAACTCTGTGCATTTCTTCGCTCACTTCCCCACAAGAAAAGGTGCGGGTGATATCCGAGGCATAACCCTCAAACAGAGCTCCGTAATCAATGAGCAAAAAGTCCCCTTCTTTAAGTACACGTTGCCCCGGTGTTGAATGGGGATTGGCAGCATTTTCGCTGATGGCAACAATCGCGCCGAATGCGTCACCCTGAGATCCAGCGCGGGAAAGTTGAAGCGCAAGTTCCCCCGCAATTTGTTGTTCTGTCCACCCAGGCCGCACCTGGCGCAAAGTGGCGAGCAGGGCATTCTGGGCGATTACGGCAGCCTGGCGCATCTTCGTCAATTCACTTTCATCTTTGTGAAGGCGTAACGCGGCCAACATTTGGCCAGCATGCACAATCTCTGCTTGCGGTAAAGATTTCTGAAGGTAACTTTCTTCGAGGATGCGCATGCGGGTCGGTTCCACACCAATCCGCAGGGTACGACCTAAGAAATCAGAGAAACCCTCAATGAAAGCTTGATCCCATTCAGCAGGGTTATCCTCATAGGTTTGTGCATGAACAGGTATCGCAAGTCCGTCCAATTTTCCTTTTTCCAGTGCTGGCAGAACGATGGAAATCTGGCTGTTAACACCAAATAACGCAATTACCGGACGTTCCATCAAGTGAAAATCCAATCCGGTCAGATAAACCAAACTTGAACCGGGGTTGAGGGCAACAGCGTCAAGGCCGTTTTCTTGCATAATGTGGGTAAGTCGTTGCAGTCTGGTTTCCATAGCTTATCTCCTAATCAGAAAATTATAAATCAAGCCTTCTCAGCTGGCTGTAATCTGAGAGGATCAGGATGGCATGGAGAAAATTGTTACAAGAGAATATCCTGCGGATGGGCTATTTTTTTGAGCGTTGACGGTACCAGGCGACTTCACGCAACATCACAACCAGAATCAATAATAAAATCAAACCCGCAAGGATCACCAAAATGTTGGTATCAATGATAGGTGGTAAAGATTCCAGTTCTTCAGGGCTTAATGGTGTTGGGGTTATTGTCAAAGTTGCCAGTGCGGTTGCCGTCTGCTGACCGACCTCGAGAAAAGCTTGATTTGAACGCAACGTCGTGAGAGCAACCAGAGCTATAACTGCAAATATCAGGATCAATAGAGCTGACCTTGTGCCAGCCCAGGGGTCCTCAACTTTTTTCTTAAGTTCATCTTTTAGATTTAAACTCACTTGACGCTCTCCAAAGTTCGCAGGGTTATCTGACCCGGATCACCCGCATCCTGCAGGTCATCCAGGGTCGCCTTGCGCAGGATCGGCCCCAAGCGGTTGATGATGCTTTCTTCAGGCATAGGCAGGCTCATCTCACCGATGCGGGTCCAGGGCACTTCAGTAGTCAGATCATCCCATAATTCCAAAGCTGATGGCCGGGCTGGGAGCAAACCCAAAGCTTTTGTGTAGTTACCCATGAATTCGGGCTCCGAAACGGCCAGGATGAGAGCCTGTATTTTGGAGAGTTTTTCGGTATTTGAGGTGCTGATCGCCCAAAACCAACCCTGGGCCAGAGTCTTCCCTGGCAGTGCAATACGCAATGTAATGCCACTGGATTTTTCCTGGTTATTCTTGAGCAGTTGGCTGAGCTTGATAAAACCGAGGTCAGTATTGCCATTCAGTAAGGCGTCAAGAATTTGGGCCTCCGTTTGCGCTTGAATTGAAATAGTGCTTATGTGACGATCCATGTAAGCCTGGTGTAGAAACAAAATTGTCCGAGCCAGCGGTTCCTGGTCAAGAATTGGATGCTTGAGAGAGTCCTGAACGTTTCCACCTTCAGCCATATAAGCATTCATCAGGAACATGCCGCGTGGGTCATCCGCGGCAAAGGCAACTTTGCCAAGGCTGGTACGGATTGCCTGCCACCCTCCATTATTGTTGACACTTGAAACCCCGGTCATACCCAGAACATAAGGGTCCAGGCTGATTGGCGCGCCAAATAGTTGGCCGTCAGAGCTTGTCATTGCGCGTGCGGCCTCAAACCAATCCTTGTCATCCCTTAGAAAGCCTTCCATTGGTAAGGGGTTGAGGTATCCCTTTGATGCAGCTAAAGCCAAATCTTCCTGATCCAAAATAATCAGGTCTGGTAATGCGTCTGGGGCAGCTGCTTTGGCCGCGGCCAGCGAGTCCAGCAAACCACCGCTACCTTTGGCAGCTTTGGGGCGGGTTTGAAGTTGCATGCCGTTTTCTTTGGCAAAGGCTTCCAACTTGTCGAGTAGTATTTTCGCGGCGGGAGAATCAGATTTTGGATCCATCTCCGGTGGGAACCAGATTGTCAACGTTGAAGCAGCCTGAGGGGTAGTGCTAACTGGGGTTTGTTCGATAGAAGGGGCTTGTATGGTAGGCGTACTCACTGGCATCAGGCTTTGTGTAGGAGAAAGTGTGGCCTGAACTTCCCAGGGTAATGTGATACCTGCTTCCTCAAACACAACGCAGCCTGAAAGTAATAATGCCAAAACCACCCCCAAAAGAAGGATGATTTTGGCTCTATGTTTATTTGCTCGATGATTTACAAACAAATCCGCTGTACCTCAGGCTTATATTGTAAACCTAAAGCTTAACCTCTTTGCTGAGCAGGCCGACGGTCAGTTTGATGCAGTTGTTCAAATCTTCTTTATCCACCATTTCTGAGGGGGAATGCACATAACGACAAGCCACGGAGATGCAGCCGGCTGGCACACCTGCCCGGGTCATCTGGATGGCACGTCCATCGGTTCCACCAGCATCCAACACTTCCATCTGGTATGGGATGCCCAACGTTTTAGCTTCTTTTATCATCCAATCCACGACACGGGTATCCGCAATGAAGGAATTGTCGCGTACTTTGATACAAGCGCCTTTACCAAGAGCCATTGGCCGCTTGTAAGACCGTGGTGTGTCGCCAGTTGGTGTCACGTCAATAGCAAAACCTACTTCCGGGTCCACACCGTAGGCAGCAGTTGTGGCTCCCCGCAAACCCACTTCTTCTTGCGTGCTGAAGACAAACCAAATTTCATTGGGTCCGCGCTTGGCAGCTGGCAGTGCAGCCAGTTCGCGCATGGCCATGATGGCAACTACCGCTGCAATGCGGTCATCCATGGATTTGGCGCTTATGCGCTTGCCGAGATCAAGCATGGGGCGGTCAAAACCACATACATCTCCGATCTTTACCGGGCAATCAGCGGCTGAACTGGCGCCAGTGTCGATGAAGAGGTTTTCAAGCTTGGGCATGGTATTGGGCTCCAACCTTTCAGCGCCAATTACACCCCGTGCACCGTTCATGAAGAGCACGCGCCCTCCCAGACAGGTAAGCGGATTGATGCCACCCACGGGGATAAAGCGGGCAAAGCCATTGTCATCTACGTGGATAACCATCAAACCAATTTCATCAATGTGAGCAGACACCATGATGCGCTTGCCATTTGCTTTTTTGCTACCCACACGACAGAGCAAATTACCAAGTGCATCCGTGCGGATTTCGTCCGCAAGCCCCGTGACCACTTCCTTGATAGTCTCGCGGATTAGATGTTCCTGCCCGGATGGGCCAGGTGTCTCAACCAAAGCCTGGATGAGGCTCATCAGATTGTCATATTTTTGAGTTTTTTCGGTTTTCATCAGTTCTCCTACGAGTTAAGAATGGAAGGGTCAAGGCGTGATAGCGCCGTATGGATAAGCTTAAAGGTGTTGATGACATCTTGTTTGCGAACGAGCCCTGCGGCAGAATGCAGATAGCGTTGCGGTACAGATACGCTGACGCTGGGAACACCTGTGCGTGTTTTGTGAATCGCGCCGGCATCAGTTCCACCAGTACCTGGCTGCCGATACTGCCAGGGGATTCCAGCCGCATCCGCGCTTTCGCTGAGCCATTTAACCAGACGACGGTCTCCGATGGTGGCACCGTCCATCAAGTAAATGGCGGGGCCAGCTCCCAGGCGGGTATTGTACCGGGCATTCTCATCACCGTCATCATAAACAGGCAGGTCATTTGCTGGTGTAGAATCCAGCGCGATCCCTATTTGCGGGTCAAAACTAAAGGCAGCCACTTTGGCACCGCGCAAACCCAGTTCTTCCTGCACGGTGAATGCCAGTAAAAGATCCACGTTTTCAGGGGCGTGCTTCAGTAGTTGGATAAGATTGAAAACGCCCAACCGATCATCCAGCGCCTTTGAGCGTAAACTCGGGCCAAGAACAGCCAGTTTTGTGGCAAAGGTAGCCCGGTCGCCAACAGCAACCTTGGCGCCAGGTCCGAGGTCAATCCGCAACTGATCCACAGGGATGGCAATTTTGCGTTCCTCGGGGGTTGTCATGTGAATGGCTTTGGCGCCGATCACACCCGGCTTGTGGTCCCGGCCAACCAAAACAGGCTTACCGACAAGCTGTCGGGGGTCAATACCACCAACAATACGGAATTCATAGGTGCCATCTTCGCTGTCTTTGACAATCATCACACCCACTTCATCCATATGCCCGGAAAGCATCACGCGCAAACGCTTGGGGCCTGTGCCTCTTTTTGTGACCAGTACATTACCGAGGGCATCGGTTTTGACTTCATCCGCAAGGTCTTTCACTTCTTCAAGAACGATCTGCCGCACTTCCTGTTCATCACCTGAAACTGCAACAGCGTTGCAGAGCCGGGTGAGCAAATCCATCTCTTTTTTGCCAAGGCTGAAATTGATAGGGTTAAAGGTTTTTTCTTGTGTGGCCATGGCTACTCCCAAATCACTTCGTTCATAAAATCAACAGGCAATGAGTCAATAAATTCTGCCATCAAGCGCCCGGCTCGGCGGATATCCTTGATGGAAACCAGTTCCACCGGCGTGTGCATGTAACGCAACGGAAGTCCTATTTCCACAGTCGGAATTCCGCCTTCAGCGGTTTGAATGCTATAAGCATCAGTGCCACCAGGGGCTGGTGCAGCCTCTACGCTAAAAGGAATGTCCAGGATTTCAGCTAGTTTACTGAGCTTCTTAACCAGGTATGGATGGTCTTGAGGTCCAGCTGTAATGGTAATTCCCTTGCCAATTTCACAACTGCGATATCCATTACCGCCAGGGCCTTTGGAGAAGGTAACGTCGATGACGATCGCCAAATCCGGGCGTACGGCCACTGGGTCAGTAATGCTGCCGGTACCAAACACTTCTTCCTGGGCGGTTGCGTCAGCGTAGACATCCCAAAGATGTTTACGGCGCGCGAGGATGTCCAGGCAAACCGTCATGGCAGCTACACTGCCACGGTTATCAAGAGTGTGACCGCAGATGGTTTCGCCAGAAAGCTCCATAGGTTCCTGGGCAAAATTTACAAAATCACCTACGCGCACAAGTTTTTCAACTTCCTTTGGCTCGAGGCCTGTATCAATTAGCAGGTGATTCAAACCCAATACCCCAGTGGGAGCATCAGTTGGCAGTAGATGCGCTGGGGGCATAACTACCATTGCGGGTATGTCCTGGGCTTTATCCGGGCCCTGGGCAGTACCGCGTACATTAACCATCTGACCAGGCAGGATGCGCGGATCCACCCCACCCACCTGGGTAAAGTGCAGAAAACCATCTTCGATGGTCGTGACCATCAGGCCAATTGCATCCATATGTGCAGCAATGAGTACTTTGGGGCGCGGTGTATCCGCAGTACCATGCTGGACGGCAATCAAGCTGCCACCATTAGTGGTGATCAATTCATCGCTGATGGGCTTCCATGCTCTTTCCAGAATTTCGCGTACCGGGCCTTCATTGCCGGATAGTCCGGCGGCAGCAAGCAATTCTTTAATATGTGTAACTAATTCGATGCTCAATTTATCTCCTCTTAAGGGTTAGGGGTTTCAGTCGTTGACTGAATAAGCTCTGGTGTTTCAGTGGGTGGTATTTCTGTGATCGGAATTTGGGTATCAACAGGCGGTTCAACTGCAGGGATTTCGGCAGTTGCTTCAACTGTTGGAGCTTCTATGGTAGGGCTGAGGGTCGGAGAAAGAGTTGGCGTTGGGGTATCCGTTGCAGTCGCAGTGGGTGTGTCGGTAGGTGCTTCCGTTGGGGTAGTCGTGATGGTAGCAGTTCGTGTGAGATAAGGCGTTAGGGTTATCGTTGGGGTGAGTGTAATTGTGGCAGTGAGTGTAGGGGTAGCAGTCGGGGTCGGGCGTACGTAGCCGCGCCCCAGTCGTAAAATAAAAATACCCAGGATGTAGCACAAGAGCGTAATGACAATTAGCAACAAAAAAAGTTGCCTGGTACGCTGTTTGGCCGACATGTTTTTTGACAAGGTTTTCCTCCGCGGCTCTCCGTGATTGCCGGAGATAATCATACCATCAGGGCTCAAATGCCAGTCTGATTTGCGCTATAATTAGAGGGTACTCACGAAATTAGGAGGTTCATTATGGGTAGTAGAGATAAAGCACAAAAAGAAGAACGCAAAAAGCCAAAGTTATCAATTAAAGAGAAGCGTGCTGCGAAGGAAGAGAAGAAAAAAGCTTCAACAGTAATCTCATCCACTAAAGCCGATTAGACCAGCTATTTACAACTAAGCAAGAGAAACCAATCAAGTGTAAAATTTGATTGGTTTTTTGATTCATATTGACCAACAAGAGGAGGATTTAATGTCCAAAGTCTGTCCAAAATGTGGCATGTTAAACGCAGAAGATCGCTCAGTCTGCACAAATTGCGGCACTGTACTACCTCTGCCTGCTCAAGTTGCTCCGCAAGGTCAGCCCATTCCAGCCCCCACCAAATCGTACCCAAGCCCAAACC
>CAYMNM010000027.1:0-9048 GCA_964391795.1 uncultured Anaerolineaceae bacterium
CCGGGCTTTTTGTTGGAGAGTTTGCCCAGTTTAAAAATTGCGCGGCTGGATGCGCTGCGTTCACGTGTTATGGTTGCGTAGTTGAGGTGAGCGCTGGCCCATCAATAATTTTTACTTTATACAGAACAGGCCATTTTTTACCAGTCAGGTAAAGACTTTTAGTTGTGTCATCCCAAGCGATGCCATTCAGGACACTGTTAATGTCAGCTTTGGTGGAGTCTGGCCTGAGTATAGAAGCATCGATGACGGTGAGTACTTCTCCGGAGTTGGGATCAATCCGCAGGATGGTATCAGTTAAGAAGACATTGGCGTAAAGGAATCCGTCTATATACTCGAGTTCGTTCAGTTTTTCCATCGGCTGACCATTTAAGGTAACCAACAGCGATTTTATTGGTTCAAAACTTGAAGGTGCATGCCAGGTGAGAGTTGCGCTGCCATCGGAGCTGATGAGGGCTTGGCCGTCCGTGGTAAGGCCCCAACCTTCGCCAGCAATGGGAAAATTGCCTACTTCTTCGAGAGTGGCAAGATCGTAGATTAGACCCAGGCTGTTGTTCCAGGTAAGCTGATAGAAAAATCCGTCCAAGAGGGCCAAGCCTTCACCAAAAAACTGTGGATTGAGAGCGTTTTGTGCCAAAACTTTTCCGGTGAGCATTTCAACCTTGCGAATATCTGAAAAGCCGACTAGACCTGTACTTTCGTAAAAGTGTGAGTCGTGCACAAGTAAACCCTGTGTAAAAGCTAATGGGTCGTGTGGCAAGGGCTCGCCGATGACTTCAATGTGTGCCTGGGGACCGAGCTCAGAAGGAATGCTGGAATGAACCTGGCAGGCACCCAAAATAAACAAGGAGAAAATGATCAGCAAAGACAGCAAGTTTTTCATGGATTAAATATAATCCAAGTGCTCAAAAACGCAGTATGGCGTAGAGCTGATGATAAAATCTTTTGGACCAAAGGAGCAATTATGAGCGATGTACTTGAACGTTTTCTGCGATATGTGAGCTATGAAACCACCTCGGATCCTGAGAGCAGTACCTATCCTTCGACTGCCTCGCAACTTGAGCTTTTAAAAGTTCTGGTAGAAGACCTGAAGACCATTGGGTTGGAAGAAGTAAAAATGGATGAGTGGGGTTATGTAACTGCCACGCTTCCTGCCAATACTGACAAGCAAGTGCCGGTATTTGGCTTGCTCGCGCATGTGGATACAAGCTCCGCTGCCAGCGGTAAAGATGTCAAGGCACGGATCCTGGAGGGTTACCCAGGCGGCGACATTCTGCTTAACCCTGAGAAGGGCATCCTGCTTTCGCCCGTGGATTTTCCGGAATTGAACGCTTATGTGGGGCAGGACCTGATCCTTACCGATGGAACAACGCTGTTAGGTGGTGACGACAAAGCTGGCGCAGCTGGCATCGTCAGCGCGATGAAGTACCTGATGGAACATCCGGAAATTGAGCATGGCAAAGTACGCATTGGGCTTACACCTGATGAGGAAGTTGGCCGAGGGGTGGAGCACTTTGATGTAGCCGGTTTTGGCGCTGAGTTTGCCTACACAGTAGATGGAGGGCCGCTTGGCGAGTTGGAGTATGAAAACTTCAACGCGGCCAGCGCAAAAGTTAGCTTTTATGGGCGCAGCGTGCACCCTGGAACAGCGAAGAACCAGATGAAGAACGCGGCTTTGATGGCCATGGAATTCAATGCTTTGTTACCTGTGCAGCAGCGGCCGGAGTATACCGAAGGCTATGAGGGCTTCATTCACCTCACGGGCATGCAAGGTCATTGTGAAGAAGCTAATCTGAGTTATATCGTCAGAGACCACGATAAAGCCAAATTTGAGGCCAAAAAGCATGAATTACAGTTAGCTGCTGATTTCATCAACACGCGTTACGGTCAGGGCAGCGTGAACATTGAGATTCATGATACTTACTACAACATGAAGGAAATGGTCTTACCGCACCCGCAGATTTTGGAGTACGCGCGAAAGGCATACCGTAACCTTGGTATGGAACCTGTTGAGGTGCCTGTGCGGGGTGGTACCGATGGTTGCCGCTTGTCGTATATGGGTTTACCAACCCCCAATCTCTTCTCAGGAGGGCACAACTTCCATGGCCGGTTTGAGTACTTGCCAGTGCAATCTCTCGAAAAAGTGACTGAGATGCTTGTAGAGCTTGTCCAGGTCGTCGCACAAGCTGCATAACCATAATTAACACAAGGAGGGCGTTCAGATTTGGACGCCTTCTTTTTGTTTAAGTACTTCCCGAAGACCAAATGTTAACGTTTGGTTAAAGTACTGCGACAGACGTAGTATTTACTTGACTCCAAGTACTACGCCTGATATAGTAATAACAACGTCAGACGTAGTACTTGAAAGGAGGATTATGATTAGCAGCGATGTCATAAGAGGTTATACCGATACCATGATCTTGTATCTGCTTTTGGATCAGGCTTCATATGGTTATGAAATCTCGAAGAATATCCGTGCTTTAACCGATGAACGGTATGTGATGAAAGAAACTACTTTGTATTCCGCTTTCACGCGGCTGGAACAAAATGGTTATATCGAGTCATTTTTTGGCACTGAAACTAACGGCAAGCGCAGGACCTATTACCGCATTACACCAGCAGGGCTGGCTTATTACAAAGAAAAGATTGAAGAATGGGATTTAACCCAAGAAGTTGTCCAAAAATTTATTCGTCGTTTATAAGAAAGGGTTTGAAATGGAAGCCATTAAGAGTTATTTGAATAATATGTTTACCAACATGCCCAGCACGCAGGAAGTTGTGCGGGCAAAAGAAGAACTTGGTCAGATGATGGAAGATAAGTACACCGAGCTACGACAGCAAGGAAAAACAGAAAATGAAGCGGTAGGGGCAGTCATTTCGGAGTTTGGCAACCTGGAAGAACTGGGACCCCAACTGGGCATCGCCCCACAGGTGACTGCCTCTTTGGACCCGGAGAACATTATTGCAATGGATGGCGACCAGGTGAACCGATACCTGAAAGACAACCGTGAGACCTCCACGAGGATTGGTTTGGGTGTGGCCATGTGCATCCTGGCAGCCATGCCGTTGATCCTAATAACTGGGTTGGCGGAATACATTGGACTTGACGAAAAACAAGCGGCTGCCATTGGAATTGGTATTCTACTGTTGACGGTTGGGGTGGCCGTGTACTTATTTATTGTCAATGGTATGAGAGCCGAGAAGTACGAAGACCTCGAAAAGCACCCGGTCAGTTTGCATGAAACGGTTGCAGCTATGATCCGCGAAAAACAGGAAGCCTTCCGCCCTGTGTTTGCACGTAAGGTTGCCACTGGCGTACTTATGATCATCCTTGGTGCCGGATTGGTGGCAGTAACAGGCGTGTTGAGCCCTGGGGGCAGTCCTCTACCAATAGCAGCCGTTGTCGTTCTGTTGGGTTTGGTTGCCCTGGCCGTCTACCAGTTTATTACTGGCGGCATGGAACAGGAAGCTTATGAAATTCTATTAAATACCGGCGACTACACAAAATCGCGCCGCAAGGGTAATGAAATTATGGAACGCTTTGGAGGGTTCTATTGGAGCCTGGTGACCATTGGTTATCTAGTCTGGAGTTTCACCTCTTCCAATTGGGCCTTCACCTGGATTGTCTGGCCGATTGCTGGCATGCTTTATGGGCTGATTGGCGCTTTGCTGGGAGCCATCAAACAGAAGAATTAATTGATTAGGGATGGGAATCAAAAACGCTGGCGAAATAATCTTGCCAGCGTTTTTTGTGTTAAGACTTGTGAATTAGCAGCAGCCAGAGGAGCAACCGTCGCCACAAGATTCGCAGGAACAACCGTCCCCACCGATCATGCCAGCGTTGATTTCGTCTTCTGTGCCGGGGCGGATATCAAGGATTGTCACTTTGAAATCCAGATCTTTACCGGCCATGGGGTGGTTCATGTCCACTTCAACCGTGTGTTCATCCATCGCCGTGGCAACCCCTGAAAAGATGTGGCCTTCATTGTCGCGCATGCGCATGGTTTGGCCAAGTTTGATCTCGAAATCCGGGGGGAAGGATTCACGGTTGAGGACGGCGACCATGTTCTCGTCAAATTCGCCATAAGCGTCCGCTGCCGCGACATGCACTTCTTTCACGTCTCCAATTTTCATGCCTGTAAGGGCAGTTTCCAAACCTGAAATCAGGTTCTGGTGTCCGTGCAAGTACTCGAGGGTATCGGATTCGACTTCCTCGCCGTTGACAGTCAAGTTATAGGCCATTTGCACGACCGCATCATTTTCAATATTTGTAATCACTTTTTCTTCCATTTTTCTCCAATTCCGGGCAAGCACCCAAGCAACCGGCAAATTATAGCAGATGAAGTATTAATTATTTATCAATGTATAGATTCATGATTGACGACATGTTGTTCAGGCTTATAATACTGCTTATTGAAAATAATTATCAATAAGAAAAGATGATGCGTTTAGAAAATATCATTTCACAACATGGATATCGCCTATCTGCCGCAAGGAAAAAAATTTTAGGTGTTCTTGCGGATTGTGACAAACCGCTCAGCCCAGCTGGCCTCTATGAGGTATTAAAAGAACAGGGTGAAAGCACCAGCCTGGTAACGGTATATCGTAACCTGGACTTGCTGGCAGGCCTGGGACTGGCCGAAAGAATTTACAACTCAGAAGGTGAATTGGGATATCTTACCTGCAAAACAACTCATCATCACCATCATATCCTCTGCCAAAAATGCCGGAACACGGTGGAATTTGAGGCAGGTGATGAATTAGAGGAATTAGTTGCGCGTGCGGAAGCGCAAACGCAGTTTAAGATCAGTGGCCATATGCTGCAATTTATCGGCTTGTGCCCGTCTTGCCAGGAAGCTGGAGCCAAGCATAAATGAAAAAACTTCTCATCCTAATACTTTCACTCGTCATTTTGGCTAGTTGCAGTGTGGTTACCCCAGCCCCAGTCAAAGAAAAGTTGCAGATCACTGTAAGCGTAGCCCCACAGGCCTGGTTAGTAAAATCCTTGACGGGCGACCTGGCGCAAGTGCAAAGCATGGTTAATCCGGGGGATGACCCGCATACTTACGAACCACGGCCTTCACAGATGCAAGCACTTGCGCAGACGGATATATATTTCACAATCGGGGTCGAATATGAGCAAGCCTGGATGCCCAGACTGTCCAACTCCAATGGCACGATGCGGGTTATTGACGCAACAGTGGGGGTTGATTATGTGGTTTCAGAAGATCACCACGATGGAGAAGCTTCTGTTGAACACGAAACTGACCCGCACATTTGGTTTTCGGCGCAGCGTATGAAAGTGGTAGCAAGAAATACTGCTGAGGCCCTCATAAGCTTTAACCCAGTGAACAAAAGCATTTACGACCAAAATCTTGCAGAACTCCTGAAGAAGATAGACTCGGTGGATATGGCGGTTAAAGAGGTTCTCAAGGACAGGGCTCAGACAAAAATACTAATTATGCACCCAATGCTGGCCTACTTTGCGGCGGATTACGGCCTGGAGCAACTGCCAGTTGAAATTGGCGGCCAGGAACCCAGCCCCGGAGAACTGGCAGCCTTATTGGACTTAGCCAAGCAACACCATCTTTCAACGTTGTACGTTCAACGTAACACCAGCCAAAAGATGGCGGAAACGGTGGCCGACGCATTGGGGATTAAAAAGATCTCCGAGCTTGAGCCACTGGCCGAAGATTGGCCTGCCAATATGCTTGAAATTGCCAAATTGCTGGCTGAAGGTCTCGATTGATGACCACCTGTTCTGAGATGGGCAAAAACTGTGTTATCCGGTTGGAAGATGTCAGCGCGGGCTATGAAGGTGACCCAGTTCTTGAAAATGTGAACTTGAGAGTAGATGCTCAGGATTATGTAGCCCTGATTGGCCCGAATGGTGGCGGTAAGACGACGATTATTCGGGTAATTTTAGGCCTTCTACGACCATTCAGTGGCCAGGTGAAGGTAATGGGCTTAGCTCCCAAAGAGGGGCGGGTCTTTATCGGTTATGTACCGCAGAGTCAGTTGAACGACCAGGCATTTCCCATCAATGTTTGGGACGTGGTAGGCATGGGACGCCTCAAGCAAGGTTGGTGGAACCATGGTTACTCGGATGACGACAAGCGCATCATCACTGAAAGTTTGCGACGAACAGGGGTCTATGAATTCAGAAACAAAAGCATTGCTGATCTTTCTGGTGGGCAACGCCAGAGGGTCTATATTTCGAGGGCTTTGGCAACCAATCCAAAAATTCTTCTTTTGGATGAACCCACGGCAAGTATTGACGCAGAAGCCAGTAAACAACTGTATCAATTGCTGGATGTCTTAAACGCGGAAGGCACAACCATCCTGATGGTTTCACACGATCTGCACACCTTGGAAAGACATGCCAAATCCGTCGGCTACGTCAACCGTGGGCTTGTGTATGGTGGCGGCAGGAGCGGGCAAACCTCTGCCACGAATGAGAATGCTGTGAATGAAAGCATAGTGGGGCAAGCATGATTGAGTGGGTTCAGACAGTTTTAGCCTATGATTTTATGCGGAATGCACTGTTGGCAGCCGTCTTGGTGAGCCTAACCTGCGGAGCAATCGGCACATTAGTGGTGCTTAACCGCATTGTGATGATAAGCGGTGGTATCGCTCACGCAGCTTATGGGGGTGTTGGGTTGGCTTACTACTTTGGGTTTGACCCCGTTTTAGGAGCAATCGGTTTTGGTTTGATTTCTTCAGTAGGCATGGGCTTGACCCATCGGAAATTACATGAACGCGCGGATACAGTTATTGGCGTGCTTTGGGCAATTGGCATGGCCATCGGCATCATATTTGTGAGCATCAGCCCGGGTTATAAAGCAGACCTGATGAGTTACCTGTTCGGGAGTATTCTGGCTGTCTCTTTTTTGGATTTGTGGCTGATGCTAGCTGTTGCGATTCTGGCCATCCTCTTTATCCTGCTTTTTTACCGTCCGTTACAGGCTATTTCATTTGATGAAACTTTTTCCACGGTACGCAACCTGCCAGTGACCAGCTTATATCTGGTGATGATCATGGTGGTTGGTCTTGCAGTCGTGATCAGCATGCGGGTAGTGGGGTTAATACTGGTGATCGCATTTCTTACCATACCGCCAGCGATTGCCAACATGTTTTTAAGGCGAATTTGGGAAATCATGCTTATGGCAATCGGTCTGGGATTGGTATTTAGCATCTCTGGATTATTGGTATCTTTTAGCTTGAATCTGCCGGCAGGGGCAGTCATCATATTGATCATGGGTATTGCTTATCTTTTGGCAAGTTTGCTTAGGTCAGTAGGATCCCGACCTAATGGCATTGTGAAACCTTCCTCGGACGGTCAAGTTTCCCCCTGAACGGCAATTGATGTAGAATCAGAGTCCTAATGAACTTGTTAGATTTCCTTAAAGCAGACACACCAGTGAGGTTGGGTCTTTGGCTCGGCAGAATTGTGCCGCTTGGTAAAGGACGAGAAATCGCACTCAAATTGGGTGCATTATTGGCAAGCCGTAAGAACAATGCCATCCGGATGGGCATTCTAGCTAATCAAACGGTAATCTCTGGTGGAAGTTTGTCTGCTGAGGAGTTGGATCAGCGTTGCAAGGAAGCCTGCCAATCAATGGTTGTCAGCCTCTTTGAATATTTCTACTATTACCGGCATCGGGATGAACTTGAATCTGCCTATACACTTTCTACCGAGGCACGGGAGATGTTCTTTGAGGATGGTAGTAAGGGAGAGGCTTTACTCTTTATGGGTCCCCACCTGGGCAATTTTGATTTGCTGACCTCCATTGTGGCTGCTTGTGGGATTAATGCCCTTGTATTGGCAGTTCCTTCTCCAAATGAGGCCTACAAAGCCCAGAACAAACTGAGAGCAGAGCAAGGTTTGAATGTGATGCCCATGTCGTTAAATGCATTTCGGGTAGCACGTAAGGTTTTGACGGATAAAGGCGTGGTGATTACGGGTCTTGACCGACCTAGCGACGACCCCAAACTGAGGCGCATGCCATTATTCTTTGGGCAGCCATCAAGATTGCCAACCTTTTATGAGAAACTGGCCGTGGATTCTGGAGCAAAGATCCGCATCGGAGCAGCCATCCGACAAGCTGACGGCACCTACCATGTTCTTGCTTCGCAACCGATTTATTTAACCGCCGAGGATGAGGCGGAAGATGGTAATATCATGAAGATTACGGCGGTAATTGAACCTTGGATAAAGGAATACCCCACGCAATGGGCGATATTCAAGCCTCTTTGGCCAGTTGCCGACCAGCAAAAGAAGAGGTAATAGATGACCGAGACTGAAAAACCTACTGGGCAACACGTGCGCATTAATCAGGCGCTGCTAAGTTTTTTGGAAAGGCCGGCGTTGCGTTGGATGGCTAGCCATGCCCCACTTTGGGTAACTCCGGATGTGATGACCGCGTTTGGAACCTTTGCGTCTATCTTAATTTTCTTTTCATACGTGATGGTAGGTAAGGATTTTCGAGCAGGGGCGGACAATCTGCGGCATAACTGGTGGTTGATTATTGCCTCACTGGGCTTCTTTTTGAATTGGGTTGGTGATAGCCTGGATGGTACAATTGCCCGCTTCCGCCACATTGAAAGACCACGATTTGGCTTTTTCCTGGACCATTCGATCGATGCCTTCAGCGCGGTTCTGATGTTCCTTGGAATTGGTTTTTCAGGCTTGGGTAATCTTCAAGTCACCACTTTTGCATTGGTGGGGTATCTGCTGTTAATGATCAACGTGTACTTGAAAACCTATGTCTCCGGTGTTTTCGTGATGACCAATATTGGTTTGGGGCCAACTGAAATTCGAATTATGGCCATTATTGTGAATGTTTTCTACTTCTTCAAAGGGCAAATCTATCTGAACCCAAAGACATTCCCGGGCATGTTCTTGCCCGAGCATACGACTTTGATGACCCTGGTTATGGGTTTGGTTGCTTTAGTCTTGGTGACATATTTTTTGGTACAGAGTATGGTTGATGCCAAGGGTCTTTCTCATGTGGATGAGAAAGCCAGGGCGCAGAAGATAGCTGAAAAAGA
>CAYMNM010000027.1:9148-11999 GCA_964391795.1 uncultured Anaerolineaceae bacterium
CAGCGCACGCAGGGGCGAGCGCCTGCAGTTCCGGCAGATGAATTCCCAAATTTGACACCAACACTTGTGGTAACTTTGAATCTACCAGACCAGTGGCATCGGCAATTCCCTGGCTGACCGCTTGTTCAAATGTTTTTCCCAGGAGACAACCTGGATACCCCAAAACAATCATCTCCGGACGCAACACCATTGTAGTACCGGCTAAGGCTTGCCCCAGGAATTTTCCTATTTCCGCGAAACTTTCCAAGGCATACGGATCACCTTTATTGGCATCCTGGATAATTTGGAGCAGTGAAACATCGTGCTCCCAGTGCTGCGTGTGTGTATTGATGATGGTTCGGAGCATACCTTTACTGCTACAAATCTGGTTGTAACTAAGGGGTGTTTTTTGGATTGGATGCAAAACACCACTATCTAAGAGGCCAATATTACCAGCTGTGCCACCGGGATTTCGGTAGATTTTGCCATCTGTGAGGATACCAAGCCTAAGAACGGGTTCAAGGCTCAGAAAAACGAGGTTACGGGAGTTTTTACCCTTATCGAAAAGATACTCTGCCAGCGCACCCGC
The DNA here is from genome assembly GCA_964391795.1 of uncultured Anaerolineaceae bacterium. Taxonomy (GTDB): domain Bacteria; phylum Chloroflexota; class Anaerolineae; order Anaerolineales; family Anaerolineaceae; genus Mesolinea. The sequence continues at coordinate 9,717 of CAYMNM010000027.1, forward strand.
GTTGGCCTTCTGTTCCATAAAGACGGGTAAATTGAAACGCATGCTTATTTGAGAACGAATGGAAACATCCTTAAGTTCAGGAAAGTCCTCAGACGAGCGCAGAATTCCAGGCTCATTGTCGTAATCTCCAGTGACAGCTACAGAAACCCTATCGGGTAAAGGCAATCTTTGGGCCTGTACCAGTGAGAGTAATTTATCTGCATCAACGGAGAGTTGATCAAGAATAGTTGTAAAACTATCCTTGTTGAGAAGGGGCGAGGCCATCGTTTCGTAGACACTACCAGTCAAACTACCATAAACAAGCAGTAAGCGTTCACCATCCAAATTGATCCCCAGGATATTGTTAGTGGATTGCTGGTTTGACTGGGCTTTAAGCATGCCCCAAATTATACCGTCATCGGATTATCTTGTTCTCAGGCATTCTCATGACTTTAGGCCTTGACGATAATAAACACTAGATCTTATAATCATCTAATAATAGACTGCAGTCTATAAATATACGCAAAATAAATAGATGAACAGGAACTGTGATGGTAAAAAAAGACGATCGCCGCATTGTTAGAACACGAAAATTGCTTAGAGATGCCATGCACGATTTGATTCTTGAGCAAGGTTATGATGAATTCAATATTCAGGATGTAACCAACAAAGCAAATCTTGGACGGGCAACGTTCTACCTGCATTACCGAGAAAAAAATGATTTGTTGACAGATCTAATGAACCAACGCTTTGAGGATTTCATTGGCACTACCTCGCAGATTGTCAGCAGTAAAGATGGTGTGCTGGAAGAAAAGGCCATTGAAAAGCTTTTTAATCTGGCAGAAGAGAATTATGATTTTTACCGTATCATGGAGATTGGCAAAGGTGGGACTATTGCCTCAAATCAGATGCAACTCATCATCCGTGATAAGGTGCGCGAACGGCTGGACCAATTTAGGCAGATCACTCAGAAGGAATTCAGTTACCCACAAGATTTCTTGGAAACATATCTTTCTGGCGCATTGCTGGCTTTAATATACTGGTGGCTGCGGGAAGAGATGCCTTATCCAGCCAGTGAGATGGCAAAAATGTATCGGCGCATTAACGCTCAGATTACGGAAGCCACCTTGCAAGATCTACCAATCCTCAATGAAAAGAAGCCAGGGGTGAGAAAGCAAACCCCAAGGGCAAATCCAAGGAAACCACAACCTGAAGCAGAAACACCTACCGCTGATCCAGATAATGCAGCTTGATCAACGAGAAATCAAAGGACCTGATGAACATTTTACTTGTTTACCCTGAATTCCCAGATACATTCTGGAGTTTCAAACACGCCCTGAAATTTATCAGTAAAAAATCTTCTTCACCACCCTTGGGCTTGCTGACCATTGCTGCCATGCTCCCCAGTGGATGGGATAAACGCCTGGTGGACCTTAATATTGAAGAACTGAGAGACTCTGATCTTGAATGGGCGGATTGGGTTTTGGTTAGCGCCATGATTGTGCAAAAGAAATCCTCACATGAGGTGATTGAAAGGGCAAAAGCCAAAGGCAAGACTGTACTGGCTGGCGGTCCGCTCTTTACCATGGCCAGGGAAGAATTCAGTACTGTTGATCATTTAATCCTCAACGAAGGTGAAATTACACTTCGGCGTTTCCTCGACGATTTTAAGGCTGGAAAAGCTGCAAGGATCTATGAAACGACTGAGTTTGCGGACATTACAAGCGCACCCACCCCACTCTGGGAACTGGTGAAGCTCAATAAATATGATTCGATGAGTGTGCAATATTCCCGTGGCTGCCCATTTGCTTGCGATTTTTGCAATGTGACCGCGCTGCTGGGTCACCAGATGCGCTTAAAGACGACTGAACAGTTTATCAAGGAAATTGATGACCTCTACAACCTTGGATGGCGGCGGAACATCTTTGTTGTGGATGATAACTTCATTGGCAATAAGAAAGCGCTAAAAGAGGATTTGCTACCAGCTCTCATTAAGTGGCGTGAAGGCAAAAAAGGTTGTCTGTTCATCACAGAGGCGAGTATCAATCTCTCAGATGATGATGAGCTTATACGCTTGATGGTGGAGGCAGGATTTACCCAGGTTTTTATTGGCATTGAAACGCCAGATGATGAAAGCCTTACAGAGTGTCATAAAAGCCAAAATCGGAACCGGGATCTGGTGAGTGCAGTGAAGAAGCTGCAAAATCGCGGATTGCAGGTGATGGGTGGCTTCATTGTGGGTTTCGATAATGACGACCAGCACACATTTGAACGCCAAATCAATTTCATTCAGAAAAGCGGCAT
>CAYMNM010000027.1:12099-21434 GCA_964391795.1 uncultured Anaerolineaceae bacterium
TACCACTTCCGCAAGGTGAATGAATTGCACGTAAGTAAAGCTACCTGATTCGATGAAGTTTTAGAGGTACAATAATTCGGTCAACAAGCTGTTGATCGAATTATTTGTTATAAAAGAGAGACAATGAAAACGAAATCTATTCTCAGTTTAATGATGTTGCTTGTTTTCCTTGCAGGCTGCGCTGCACCTACTCCGCAACCCACAGCAACCTTGGTACCGACGGCTACTCTTCCACCACCCACAGCGACCTTGATTCCCACAGCAACACCATTACCAAGCGCTACACCTCTACCGACCGACACGCCAACTCCTGAGCCAACCTTTACACCGACTTTAATACCTTTCACACCCTTTGCGGATATTTTCCGCTTTTACCGCTACTGGTTTGATGGCGACAAGACAGTGGTGTATTTCTTAAATGCTGAACGTGAAACAACCATGTACGGTGTGATAAACGGTTTGGATTTTATCTGCGACCCAGACCCAAAAAATCCACGTCAGATGATTTGCGAAGCACCCACCCGCTTCAATCCAGGAGACGCACTGGAGATTGAACTCTTTGCTGATGAAGCACACCAGCAATCTGTTTGGACAAATACAGCTTTCTTCAATGTCCAAGTGCCAAGTAATGTGCAGTGTGAAACAGAATACCGCATGTATGAGGCTGGGTGCTCGTCTCATAGCAGCTGTTATGATCTGGAGGGTAATTATCTGTATTCTGTTGAGTCAATACCCGGAGATCGCGATGCGCCATGGATTCCCTGGGGTTCTTGCCCGTAATAGTGCCCAAATAAAAAGCCCTGGATCTCCCAGGGCTTTTTTGTGCGGCTAGTACTTATAGATACCACCACCGATGAACTCTCTAATGACAGAGTTGGGCGGCACGATGGAATCATCCGGAATTTCTTCCAATTCCTGAAAAAGCTGATGGACACGCGTGGCTCGGATGTAGGCATCTTCCCGCAGTGGATCTCCTTCAAATTTTTGAACCCAATCAGCAAATTGAGCCGCCAATTTATGCTTATAAATCGGCATCTCATAAGGCATGGCAGAATTGACGATGGTGTCGCAAGTACTCATGAATGGGATAATATGGCGCAATTCGCTATCGCGCACGTAATGCCAGTGCAGCAAGGTTTGCTCTGGATCATAAGCCCGGTGAGCGGAATCACGGAGCATACGGCGGATCAGACGGATATCTGTCCAGCGGACGTACTTGCCATGGTTATCTTTTAATTGCAGAAGAGGTTCGATATAGAGTTTGAATTTCATTTCTGAAGGGATATCCCTGGTCATTTCAGGGTAAAGCCCATGCAGGCTGTCGATTAAGATAATTTCGTTCTTTTTCAATTTCATTGGTGTCTGATCGGGGAAACTTTTGCCGGTCTTGAAGTCGTAAAAAGGAATGCGTACCTCTTCACCCGCGAACATTCGGCTCAAATGTGTATTAATGAGCGGCATATTTAACGCTTGAGGAGTCTCAAAATCATAATCCCCAAACTCATCTTTGGGGTGCATTTCCAGATCGTGGAAGTAGTGATCCACGTTTAGGGTTACCAGCTTCAAGCCTTCCTGGGCTAATTTTTCACCAAGTTTGATCGTGGTGGTTGTCTTACCGCTACTGGACGGGCCAGCCACAAAGACCATGCGTACTTCGCCTTTGCGCTCGAGCACCAGGTTGGCCGCATTTTCAACATCTTCGTAATAAGCCGCTTCAGCAGAAGTGACTACATCGTTGATGCCTCCACTGCGGATCTTCTCATTTAAAAGCGCAACTGAGTTGACCCCATGGTCAACCGACCAATCCAGCACAGACCAGATCTTGGACCAGGGGATATTGCCTGAAGGCAAAAGGTTGCCTTCGTTGCGTCGATCACGCTGCCTGGCGCGTTCATCGCGGTAAAGAATGTAAGCTTTGGCCACGCGGGCATGGCCGTTTTCGATCAATACTTTTTCAACCAGGTCCTGGATTTGTTCAATAGTTGGAATGCTGCCTGCGGGTGTGCTGTCTTCAAGTAGGGAAACCACTTGATTGGAAAGTTCTTCAGCCTGAGCACGATCGCGACCTCCCACTGCTATTGCTGCCCGATAAATTGCATTGGTGATTCTTTCAGGCGTGAATGGAACTTTAGCACCGCTCCGTTTGATGACTTCAGAAATTTTTGACATGGTTGCTCCTCAAGGCAAAGGTTTTATGCTGACCAGAGAAATGGCACTGGATTGGTTGCATTAATCATGCCTTGACAGAGCTGATGAGGCATTGGATGCTATAATCAAGGCATGAATACTCGAGATAATTCCCGTTTTCCCTTGATTATTGCCCATCGCGGGGCAAGCGCATCCGCCCCAGAAAACACCCTGGGAGCTTTCCAACTGGCACACGAACAAGAAGCCGATGGCATTGAGTTGGATGTTATGCTCTCCGCAGATAACGAACTTATTGTGCTACACGATGAGGCTGTAGACCGTACAACCGATGGGTATGGCAAGGTTTCAGCTTTGAACCTTGCAGAATTAAAGAAACTGAACGCAGCGGCTAAGTTCAAGGGGAAATGGTCAAAATCAGAGCCTTTACCCTTACTGCGCGAGGTGTTTGACCTGGTTGGCAATAAAATGCTGATCAATGTTGAGTTAAAAAACCTTAGTGCACCCTTCAACGACCTCACCCAACGGGTGATCGTATTAATTGAAGAGGCTGGTCTTGAGGAGACAGTTCTACTTTCTTCGTTTAATCCTATCAATTTACTGATTGCCAAACGCTGCAACCCAAAAATTAAACGTGGTCTGTTGACAGAAGGGGGAAAGAGAGGCGCTCCACTCCGTGGAGCCCTGGGAGCGGTATTTACGTATGATGCCTTGCATCCTTACTTTGAGGATGTTAACCTGGATCTGATGCGGCGAATGCATGGGAAGCGCAAACAGGTTAACCCCTGGACAGTGGATAATCCAGAAGATCTCTTGCGCTTAAAAGATCTCGGTGTGGATATGGTTATCACCAACGACCCGCTCAAAGCAAGACAAGTGCTTTTTGGGTGAAATGCGTTCTCAGCGCTGGTTATGTATTGGATTGCTGCTAAGCATCCTTCTGGGGATGGCTGCAAACCCTGCCAACGCGCATAATTCAAACTTTAAGCCCTCTGCTCAAAGCATTGTAGACGCGATGAGCCCTTCCGAAAAAGTAGGGCAATTGTTCATAGTTAGTTTTGATGGTTCGAAAGCCTCTCTGGGTTCGGATCTCAACAGGTTAGTGCGCCAACATATTATTGGTGGAGTAATTCTGCGGCCAGAGAACGATAATTTCGTTTCAACAGAGACCTTAAACCAGGCAAGAGACCTTATCAGCAGTTTGCAAAGGGCTGCCTGGCAATCTGCGCAGGCAAATGACCCTGCCAATCCACCTGAACAATTGCCGCAATATGTACCGCTTTTTATTGGCTTGGAACAGTCAAATCTGGAAGACTCTGGGGGCTACCTGCTGGACGGCTTGTCATTGCAGCCATCTCCTTTAGCCTTGGGAGCTACCTGGTCAACCGATCTGGCCGAACAGGCGGGGGAAGTGCTTGGAAGTGAACTGCGGTCAATAGGAATAAACCTCTTTATCGGTCCAAATTTAGATGTTATTGAAACCGACCAGAGCCAGGTTGCAGCTATTTCTGGAACACTGAGCTTTGGCGGCAACCCTTATTGGGTGGGGGAGATGGGTAAAGCGTTTACCGATGGCTTACATAACGGTAGCAACGACAAGCTGGCTGTTTTTGCTGGTCACTTTCCAGGGTTGGGGGCCGCAGATCGCCCTCCGCTTGATGAAATTTCATCCGTTCAAAAAACATTCGAGCAGTTAAGAAACACTGACCTGGTGCCATTCTTCGCCCTGACACTTGGCGCAGAAAGTTCTCAACCAGAAGGCTTCCAGATTTCACACATCCGTTACAACGGCTTTCAGGGCAACCTTCAGCCCAGCACAAAACCTGTTAGTTTTGACTCAACCAGTCTTGAACAATTATTAGGATTGGAAGGGATTCGGGAATGGCGGCAAGCTGGCGGGCTTACGATGAGTGATAGCCTGGGTAACCCGGCTGTACGTTCCTTTTTCGACGCCACTGGGCAGACATTTGATATTCTTACGGTTGCGCGTACTTCGTTTTTGGCGGGGAACGACTTACTTTTCCTGGATGATTTTATTTCTGTGGTTGATGCCACGCCTTATGAAGGCATTGTTCGTACACACCAGTTCTTTGTCCAAAAATACAACGAAGATAGATTCTTTGCCCAAAAGGTCGACGCGGCGGTAACCAGGATTGTCGAAACGAAGCTGAAGTTGTTTGATGCGTTTAACCTTGAAAACGCGTTACCGCCGGAGGATAACCTGGCCTTATTGGGAAGGAACAACCAGCCAGTTTTGGAAGTGGCTTTGAGATCTGCTACCCTAATCTCGCCTAGAGTTGGCGATTTAAAAATAGCCCTTCCTTCTGCCCCTAACTTGGATGACCGAATTATTACAATCACTGATTCACGTGAATACAAGCTGTGCAATACCTGCAATACCCAGATTGTTCTGGATGAAAAGGGTTTGCAAAACGCATTACTACGCTATTACGGTCCTCAGGGCACACGACAACTAACAGTGGGCCAATTGAGCGCATACAGCAGCGCTGAACTACTGACCTATCTGGAAGGAGACACAGCGCAAGTTGATCAGACCCTGCCAGACAGCCTGAGACGGGCAACCTGGGTAGTGTTCAACATTCAAGACACGTTGGAGGGGCAACCACAGACAAGCATATTGCAACGCGTTCTTGCAGATAGACCCGAATTACTCATGAACAAGAAGGTAGTTGTTTTTTCCTTCCGAGAGCCCTTCTATTTAGACTCGACCGAAATTGCGAAGGTAAGCGCTTATTACGCTTTATTGGGTAACTCTCAGCCATTTGTGGATACGGCCGCACGAATACTGATGCAGGAACTTAGCCCAAGAGGTGCTTTGCCAGTAAGCCTCGCGGCAGTAGGTTACGACCTGAAAGCACAAACCTCTGCAGATTCAAGGCAGGTTATTCCTGTCAATCTGGTTGTACCAAACAGGCCCGACAGCACCCCAGTAGCTGTCACGCAAAGCGCGGTCACAGAAGAAGCTCCTCAACCGCTCTTTCGTACGGGCGAATTGGTAAAAATTCAAGCTGGTCCCATCTTTGATTTGAATGCGAACCAGGTTCCTGATGGAACGCAAGTTGATTTCAATGTGATGTTAGCCCCGGAAAACTTCATTATTTCGCAAATAACGGGCTTTACCCAGGGAGGCTTGGCAACGGTTGATTATCGGATTGATCGTGAGGGTATTTTTGAGATTACAGCTGCTTCAGGTGAAGCAATCAGTTCGAATACATTGGTTTTAAACACAGAAGGTGGCCTTGCGCAAGTAATTATGCCGACTGCGACACCTACTTTGCAGCCGACAATCACTCCAATGCCAACCCCTACTGATTTACCTACACCGCAGATTACCGCAGAAGCAACGCCTTCAGCCTCAACCAACGTAAGTGGTTACCCTCGTATGGGGGACTGGCTTCTCGTGATCATGATCCTAATTCTTGGTGCAGGTCTGGCTTATTTGGTCGGATATTACTGGTGGGGTAGTGCTACCTGGGGTTTGCGGGCAATGCTGGCATCTTTTGTGGGTGGCTTGATTGCTTACGTGATTCTAACCCTTGGGTTCGCTCCAGTGGTCACTTTAATTAAGGAAGAAGGTTCGTGGTTCATCACCCAGGTAGCTGTAACAGGCTTGTTCCTGGGTTGGTTGGTTGCGTTGGTTTGGTGGTTTAGAACCACCAGTTTTGTAAATAAGGATTAGGGGTCAGAGATTACGCAACAGCGTGAGCAGCAGGCTGATGAACGTAAAGAAGCCGGCAGCTGCCACCAGGCGCCATTCCAACTTCCCCATTAAGGGGCGATAAGCAGAAGGGGCTACACCTGCTTGAGAGAGCCGGCTAATTTGATGCAGTTGGTTTGTACTTTCGCCAGTAAGCGCTTTCATAAAAGTTTTGATGTCTTTTGGGCGGTCGTCAGGGTGAAGTTGCATGGCCCATAGAATGGAATCTTCAACACGCGGAGAAATTGCCGGGTTGATTACTCTTGGAGCCGCCAGGTTCTTTGGGTCCAAAAAGCGATCCCGCACATTGGGAGGGGTGCGATTGGTAAGCAGATGATACAGAGTGGCACCAAAGGCGTAAATATCTGCCCGTGCATCGGTATGATCACTTTCTCCACCGTATTGCTCGAGCGGAGTGTAGGTGGCCGAACCCTGACCCTGGAGGATAGTGATAGTAACCTCACCTGGGGCTAAAAGTTTTACCAATCCAAAATCCACGAGTTTGACAAGCCCCTGCGGAGTAACTTTGATGTTGGAAGGTTTAATATCACGGTGAACAACAGAAGGCTGTTGATTGTGCATATACTCGAGGGCGTCCCCAATTTGCAGGGCCCAGTTTAGTACTTCTGCCTCAAAAAGAAATCGATTTTCATTAGCGGCTTTGGCAATCAACACCCGAAGGTCATCCCCCGGAACATAATCCATAACCAGGAAGTCGCTGTCGCCGATCGAGAAAAAGTCCGAAACCTTGGGCAAATTCGGATGGTCCAGCCGGCCAAGAACGGTTGCCTCACGCATGAATTGCTCACGCGACTCCTCAAGCAAGTTCTGCGGCAGCTGGGAATCGTAACTAACCTGTTTAACCGCACAGTTGCGGCCGGTCAGACGTTGGTCGGATGCCAGGTAAATATTACCTGAGCCACCTTGCCCCACCACTTTTTCGATTTTGTAGCGATCGTGCAGGATCGCCCCAGGGACTACCACATAAGTCATAAGGTTCCAGTGAAATGAGCATTTCGGCGTTTTTTAGCTCAAACTTCAAACATGCGGCTCTATAAAAAGGGCTGCATTATAATTGTGTATTATAGTCGAAAGGAAGCCTAAAGTTTGGAATATCCCATTATTATAGCGAACGGCGGCCAATTGGACGGCCAACAATGGGTGCTCACTGACCACATTCTCATCGGTCGGGGAGATGACTGTGATGTGGTTGTGAATGACCGCCAGGTCTCGCGTCAGCATGCCATATTTGATTATTACAACGGGATCAGCCGAATAAAGGACCTGAGCAGCAAGAATGGAACTTTTGTTAATGGGGAAAAATTAATAGGATCGCGTCAACTTTTCGAAAAGGATGAGGTGCAGATTGCTTTCTGCCAATCTTTTATCTATCTTGAGTCGGATGCCACACTACCTTTGGCGGACTTTCCTCCTGACCTACAAAATTTACTCTGCATACGTGTGGACGAGAACTCTAAACGTGTCTGGGTGCGGGGTGCGGAAGTGGCACCGGCTTTTTCAGCACAACAATTTGCCTTGTTGGCATTTCTCGTTCGAAAAAGTGGAGAAGTAATCTCGCGGGAAAACTTAATCCAGGCAGTGTGGGGGGATGAGGCTAATTGGGTGACCGAGCAGGCCTTTGATGCTCTGGTGCGAAGGCTTCGTGAACGGCTAAATCAGATGGACCCCGGCTATGACTATATTGTCACTGTCCGGGGTCACGGATTACGTTTGGATAACAACCCGCACTAAACCGGGTTTTCCTTTTTCAGGTTCTGTTCCATTGAGAAGCGCAAAGCTTCTTTACTGATGACCTTCAGTTTTTCCGCCAATTCAGGTTGCTGTTTGGATTTCTCAACCTGATCGATGAGGTTGGCTAACATCGAGATAAACTCTCCCGAAATTGACTCGCCGGCCTGCGCGTAGATATCCTTACGGGCTGAGTCATCGTTAGCTTGCAGGAGCATTTCAATCAATTGCACATAAGCGCCTGAAGAACTGGCAGATTGCAATATGCTAACGATGCTTGCCAGCTTCTTGAGCTTAGCTTCGTCATGAGCTTCCTGAGCTTTTTGGGCTTCAGCGTTGATAACATCACCGAAGGCCTGATTCATCTTGGGCAAGGCAGCTTGGGTTGCTTCTTCCAACTTATCGGATTTCAGAAGTTCATCGAGCAGCTTCTGGGCTTCTTCAAGCTCAGCTTTGAGCTCAGCATCAATTTCTTGCGTAAGCCGGAGCAATCTCTCTCTCAACTCGCTTAATTTTTGTTTGTCTTCAGCCTGAGCTCCTTCAAGCTTAGCAGTGAGCAAAGCAAAGAAATCGTAGTCCATGCCAGAGCGAGCCATAGCTGTCAGCGTGGACAACTTGATTTCGGAATCGGCATGTTTCATCAACAAATTCAAGAGAGCTTCACGGGTGAGACCAGCTTTGCTGAGGTTTTGCAGCTCCTCAATGGCTTCACGTGCCTGGCGGGCATCTTCGGCAGCTTTTTTTCCAAAGCTGGAGTGCTCTAGCAAGGATTTTTGCAGGTTGGCAAGAGCCTGCGCGCCTTGTTGATCGCCACTGGCAGCGGAAACCTGAGCCAATCGGCTGAGCATGGTGAAGAATTCTTCATTTATTTTTGTGTCGTTTTGTTTAATGAGTTCGGGAAGAACATCCGGCTTGGCCATGGCCAAGGATTGGATGAGATTTAGCTGTTCCTGTTGGGCTTTCAACATCTCAGGGGTAACGCCGTCGGCTTCAAGGATGCGTTCGAAGAGGTGTTGTTGGCTAAGCATGGTTTGAGGGCGGAAGATGTAACCTTTGCGTTTTTCAGCTGGCAGATTGTCCACTGTCTTCTTGATGAGTGGACCAATGATTTTTTCCTGCTCAGGCTGTGGCAGATTGGCTTCTGGGGGAAAGTAAGTGAGGAGAAGCTCTTTTTCAGGATCATGATATACCACGGGCGTGGGGTAGATACCCTGCGCTTTGCAAACAGGGCAACTGAAGAAATTCGCCTGACCGGAAAGCAATTTCTGCTTAGCCTGGGGATCGGTGTTCATATCAAATAAACGGGTTAATTCCAGGGTGATGGGTTGGCGGCAATTGGGGCATGGGGCGGTAGTTTTGGGCATTTTATCGTTATCCTTTTGTTAGGAATAAGGTATTTGTGTTCAAAAAGTTTAGCCTAATGTTATCAGATAGTCGTTAACAATTTTTGGCAAGAATTGTATTCCAGAAGGTTGATAAAAACTTGTTAATCTACCGTAAATCTCTTGACAAAAATCGGACTTGAACTTAGACTCTAATTAATGTTTGGTATATTGTATACAATTATGCGATATGCCCCATTCAACCAACTGCTTCGAGGAGGAAGCGATCATGAAAAAAAGTCTATCTGTTTTCATTGTCCTGTTGCTGGCAATCAGCATTGTTGCTTGCACAGCAGCTCCGACAGCCGCACCCGTTGCCCCACCAGCCGCTGCAGAACCAA
>CAYMNM010000028.1:0-21329 GCA_964391795.1 uncultured Anaerolineaceae bacterium
CAGATGACCTGAATTTCAAGCTCCGTTGCATTAGTTCATCAATCGCAGAAGTCCTGTCTTTAGTGCCAAGAAGCATAGGTTGATTCATGTTACTATCAAAGTATCAGTTCGCATAAGAAATAGATAAAGACTTCAGTATGATCGAAGTATTTTATCATCGGTGTTATTTGAGACAAGGTCTGCCCATTTGTCGAAAATCATTTTAGCATCATTATGCCTAATAAAGTGGTAACTGTCTAAAAGAAATGACTCATTATTTTCGAATATCACTAAAGGTAAACTTCCTGCGAGTTCATTGCCTTCAAATCGTAACGGACACTCTAAATTATCATATCCATTTCTACAAAGTGCATTTGAGTAAAGAATCCCATAAATCCTTACTTGAATTGAATCGTTAAGTGGTAAAGAACTCCGATATTTCAGATCATAAATATATGCGGTATCAAAACCACACATAAAATATAAAGTACTATCAAGGATTACAGCATATTTTTCTTGGTCTTTGATTTTATAGCAACCGCTTACTGGCCCCGCTTCAGTATTGCAGCTATAAAAAATGGTTAACAAGACGCACAAAAGAATAAAGGATTTGATTTTGATATTGTTTTTTTGATTTATGACCATAACTCCTATGATTATATTATAAAAAAACTTCATTCCCTTTTCTTTTAGAAATTCCATAAATATTTCTATTGAACATGAACAACTTCAGCACCGGTAATAATCCAGATTATGACAGAAGCCAGTAGAATTATCGCAGAGATCCATTGAATATTACTTTTGAATATCCTAATCAACATTACAGCAAAGACTATTGCTATAATGAATGCAAATATTCCCTTAATGAATTTTAATTCTGAGATTAACTCAATGGCTCCACTGATAATGCAAAGCCATCCAATAGTAACTACCCATTTTTTGTGTTGGGTAAATAATTCTCCCATTGGCCAACCATAACGGATAGCCACTCCATCGTACATATTGGCAATAAAGCCTACTGTCACTGCTAAAAAGGAGGAGATAACAAAGCCATTCATAATTGTTGTTTGGTTAAGTTCGACTTCAAATATACATAATTCAGACTATAGTCCGTGGATTCAGGGGAAAATTTATCTGACTTTCGTGAAGACTAAAGTCAGAATGATGATTGTCAAGGTATTTGGCCAGGTTCTTCGGGAGTTAAGGGTTAGCAAAAAACTTTCCCAGGAGAAACTTGCTGAACTCACAGACTTGGACAGAACGTATATCTCACTTCTTGAAAGGGGTCAAAGACAACCCACAATCACAACCCTTTTTAAAATCTCTTCAGCACTGCAAATCAAACCGTCTACTTTGATTGAGAGGATCCAGGAAAAAATGGTATAACTTCAATGTTGAAGAATTAATTGTCAACATTTCAAACAGGAATTCTTATACCCATGTTTGGTGCAACAAAAAGATGCTTTCAACAGAAAACATAGAAAGATATATTTGTAAATGAAGAAAGATATTGCCAGATAAGAGATCACGATAACCCATGATCTTTATTCATCAAAAAATGTCCCAATATAATAACTTATCCAAAACATAAGTGCTGTTATTAATAAACCAATAATAGTGCTTTTAAACATGCCAATTTTTTTTACTGGAGCGCGATTAACATTGAAACTGTAATGTTGCACTTGTGGTTTTCTTTCATACTGCCTGTATAACAGGTGATGAACATCGTCAATGCTTTGAACAGATTGTTTAAAACTATTCTCTTCAATAAAGAATACATAACCACCATCATCGTCAAAATTAAGTGCTAGGACATTTTTATCAAGGAAACCAAGATTGCATAAAAATATAGCACTTTCAGATTCAATTAATATCTTTTGGTTTGTAATTATTTCCCACTTACCTTTTTGAACCTTACCACCTGAAGAAATCAACAATTCATTATCTCTTTTGAAAATATATGTTTCTTTTTCATTATTAGTAGGATCCAGCATGATCCAACACTTATTAGTAAGTAAGGAAATATCATCTAACTTTTTACTGTAGCTGCTAATTCTTGGTATTACTTCAGATATAAATGTTTTCATGGTTTACTGATATGTTTAACAATCCGTTTAGTTCGTAAAAATGTTGTTGGCATGAAAAGCTTAAGCTGAAATCGAAATGATCTCATTTGTCACATACCAATCAATGATTATTAGAGTCTAAATTGGAGGAATAATGTCAATAGCTTTTATGAATCCGGTTATATCATGGTAACGCATGGCACATTCCCATAGTTTCTTACCATCTTCATCCCATTGTGGATGTGATACTTTTTCGTTTGAATAGTTTTTAAATCTCTCATAGATAAAGGATAATATCTCATTCCACAGTATTTGTGGAACCTCTGGTTTATCTGATATGAGAAAGTCATTCTTGGATTTACCTATACATAGTAGAGTAATGTGGTATCTTTCATTTTCATAAAATCCCTTGGAATAAAGGTTAGATGCAACAGCTTCGGTTTCATTCTGACAAAATGCTCCTAATGCATGTAAAACTCTATTCATGTTCATTCGTCCAGGATTGGTCCAAGGACCATTAAGGTTGCATAATCCTGTCTTAACTTCCGATATTACGATAAGAGGTTTATTAGTAAATCCTCTAAAATATTCGAAATCTATCATCGGCCGATACAAATTTTCTGACCTAAACGGAAACCGGACTCCCAAAATATCAACATCTGTCTCTTGTCGATTTCCCGAATCTGGATGAACAATAAAGTTTGTTATTGTAAGGAATCCATTAAGCCTTAAGAACCAATAGGCCAAATTTTCAGAACTAATCTCTAACTGTTCCATTATTCATTCATTACTGCCTTCTGTAACAACATCTGTGAATTGGCATAGAGGGGGACATCGGTTTTACCTAGGATAGCCGTTGGAAGGGTGGTCATTTCGTTCAGGTTATCAATAGGGACGAGAACAGTCTTGGCCCCGTTTTCAGAGAGTAAGGTTACCTTGTCAGCAAAGTCAATCGCCCTCTCGACAGCTCCACCGATGGATATATTCCCAAGAACAGCCAGCCCCGGTTTCAGGTTTTTCTTGTAAATGGCCGACAGTATCGCAACAAACACAGCGCTTCCGATCCCTCCACTGATATATGCTCCCATCAGGTTGCTCACCTGGACATTCAGGTCATATCCGGAAAGGGAATGTTGTTCATGGAGAATTGCCTTTTCATTGGCCCGAAGGTAATTGTAGGTGTTCTTGATATTCTCCTTTACTTCCTGACTGTTGGTGCCTGTTACATTGATTTTCCCATTTCCCTTGAGTACAACAACCTCAATTTTCACAAGGGCGGTGTTCTCCCCATCACTTGTTCCTGTGTAACATACACCAGGTGGCAGGGGATTGCTTTCGATCAGTGCAGTACCACGCTCTTCCGGAAGGCCGACAAACAACTCCTCCTGTGTCTCCTTATCAATGTAAGAGAAATTGGTATCCCAGAACTCCATCCCCCCGATACGCTTGAGCTGTTCCTTGACCCTCCTTCTCATTTCCATGGCAAGAACAAGGTACTTGCGAATCTCCTCCTTGCTGTAATTACCGTCAGGATGCAACAGTTTAATAAACCCTGAAACTATCCTGCGCACAGATTTTGAGTCCCGTTGTTTCAGATGGGAACCCAGGGTGAAATACTTGTCAATGGCTTCGTAGTATGTAGTCTTCCGTTGAGCCTTCAGCGTTTCCGAAAAAAAGTCGGTGCTGAATCCGAAATGGGCGGTAAAGTTCTTTGGACTGAATTTGGTGATTTCCCATCCTGGAAGATAAAGGTTGATCCTGTCAAGGAAAGCCGTGTCGTAACTCACCTCGTCTGAAAGAGGGCTAAACAGGTGCGATGTTTGCAGCACAGTCTCTACCGGCTGATTAATGTTCCCATTTAAGATAACCGACGCCTGTCCCGAAATTTCACCTGCTTTACCGGCTCGTGAGAACGATCCAGACTCCATATAATCCTTCATGAGAGGTATGGCATCCCTGTCCTTGAAAAGCTTATCAGTGCTTTCATCAAAGCAAATGGCATCCCAAACACCAACAGAACCGACTCTCCCGGTGGAGTTGTTAACGAATAGCTGGGCAACAGTCCCCTGACCACCTGAAATCAGGATGGCATACGGTGTGACCTCTTTATAGATATATGACTTTCCCGATGATCTGGGTCCTAATTCCACCATGTTGAAATTGGCCTCGACAAGAGGAATCAAACGCATCAGCAGGAGGTCCTGTTTTCGTTCATCAATCCCTTCACTGAACGGTTCATATCCGGCACTTCTGAGCAAGAGGGTTTTCCACTCTTCGAGAGTGAACTCCTTCCTTTTATCTTGAATCCTGGAATTGTCAAAGCTGGAAAGCTGAATGGGCTTAATGTCACGGACAACAAAGGGGTAAAGTTTGTTCCCGATCATGATCAACGGGTCATATTCCATCTCAATAATGGCCCAAATCCCTCCCAGCAACATCTTCTCATGGGATTTCACCAGGTCATCGCTGATATTCGCCCTGCGGATATTGCTGTTGCTGATGGTTGCCCAATGCTTGTCATTCTGGGGGTCCAGTTCCACGGATATCTTGTCGATGATCTTCCACCGTCCCCTGTCCCTTAGCTTCGATTGGATCAGGTTACTCTCTTCCGGACTCACGTAATGGTCACGGAGTATCTTCTTGACATTATCCATCCCTTCCTGAAGTTTCTTTTCATCTTCAGTGCTACACGTGTTGGCCAGAAGGTATTCCAGCACAAAAGCCGGAACATTAGCCCCACCTTTTATGATCCCCACAAGATCTTTCTTCACGACAAATCCACGGAAATGGTCAAGGAGTTTTTTATCAAGATCGTCTAAAGCTATCATAGTCAATGGATTTTAGAAAAGTCCTCCGGTGTCCCGGATGTTAGATTTCTTAATGATCACGGCATCAAGCTGCTCATTGGTGTTTGCATCCATAAGCACCGCATTGACCTGTTTATTTTTGTCGAAGGAGAACTCAAATGAATCGGTCGTTCCGGACTTCATGGTTATTATCTGACTTGTACTGATCTGCGTATTCCCTTCCGAAAAAATGAGGATCTTTACCTTTCTGGTCGAGGAGAACAAGTCATCACCCCCTTTGCCGGCTCGCAGTTGTATCCGGAATATTTCACCTGCCACTTCCGCAAGTTCCTTGATATTGTCAATCATCACATCAAGTCCAGGTGCAGATGCGACTGTTTTTTTGAAAACAAATTGAGGAATGATCGTCTCCTGTGGGGTAATTCCGCCATGGGAATAGCCATACATCCCAGTAGTCTTGAAAGGCCGGTGGCTTTTTGCAGCATACACGTAATTATATTCACCATAAAGCCTCTGAAATTCTACCCAGTTGCTGTTATATTGTTTTTCGACAGTCCGGATGAAACGTTCATGAACCTCCTTCTTGCCTGTGGCGTTGGGTTCAATTTTGTCCGCCTCATCAAGAATGCCAGTCAGAACGAATCCATGGTCCGTCACCAAATGCACCTCTTTGTACCCCATGTTGATCAGCAATTCAATCTTTTGGGCAAGGACCTGGGCGAAAGTGTCAAATAGCTTGATGGCAGCCATGTTGAGTTTTTCAGAGGCAGAATCGATATCTCCATATACCAGCCCAAGATACTTGTCATTCTTCCCGTATGCGAGATCCTCCAGTTTCATCCAGGTGATATCTTTACCGGAGACTTCATTGACAATTTTCAACCTGTCCTGGCTGATCTTGACAACCTTATCGCTTTCTGTGAACAAAGCACTCATTCCCGTTTCTGTTTCTGTAGGGATGGATGCGAACATGATCTGCCTTTCAATCTTCACTTTCTTCACCAGAGACTCTGCCACTTGGGCTGCAATTTCATAACGAAGACCGTCACAAACTATGACAGATGTTTTAGGACCGGCATTTTTGAACAGATTTACCAGCCAGCCTTGTTGATTCGGTGAATAGGTACTGAAGAAAGAGAACCAACGGTCGAGTAATTCGTGGTTGAGACTTTCGTAATGCTCCTGTAATGGCCGGATGATGTCAGTCTCATTGAGAAATATTGAATAGAGGTTCCGGATTGCCCTGTCGACACTGTGAAACTTTTCCGTGTAAAACCCTGCAACCTGGGACAGAGAACCGGTGGTGGAAAGCGGTGTTGTGTCAAACTCAAGCAACGTAATCACGTCATCCCACCATTCAGGGACAAACTTTGAGACCTTTTTACTGTTGGCCCGGATTCTGATTTTTTCCAGTTTCTCCATCACCCAAGCCTTATCCCCGAGATTGGAGGTGAGTTTTCTCAACGCTGTTTGGTCAACCTGTACAAAGCAATGATCGGGGTGTGCTGCCCATGGATTGGCTGAAGAGTCCAGCTTATGTTTTGTGATATAGTCATTTAAAGAAGGGCTGTAGTGTGAACTATCAGCCCATTTGTAATAAAGATCAAGGAATACGGGGGGTATGTCGTTATAAAGCAGACCGTCAAAGAGCCTTTTAACCAGTTCATTTGCAAGCGCTCCCGGCAGTTTTGGAACGTAGGGCTGACCAAGAATCTTGCAGATACTCTCTTCGATCAAACTTTTAACATCCGGTTCCAATCCTGCCATGTATTTATCGGGATTATGAAGGAAGTCCTGAAGCGCTGTTTCAATATCGATAATGTCAACGAGTTTTTGGATAACCTTTTTCCACCAGGCAATGTCCTTGTCCATTCCCACCTTGGAGGCAATCATAAGAAGGGGACTGTCCAGATGGACCTGTAAACCTGTGGAGGCAAACAACTTCTTTTTCAGCCATTCAGCAGGATTGGTAAGATCGAGGCATCCGTGGGTGTGGCAGTAATCAAAGAGGAAAGAGAGTGTTTTCTGATCTCGGGTGATATAAAAAACAACCCGGTCGTTGGAGTGGTCGGTCTCAGCCTTGTGCCTGAGATAGAGTTCTTCCCTGACTTGCTGCCATTGCTGATGGATGGAATCATCCGTTTTCAGAACCACATAATTCCCATTGTCAACAAGAGGCAGCAGGAATCCGCACAAACCATATGGGTCCAATATCACCATCCTGTTCCTTTTTCTGATCAGGTGTTCAACCTCCTGTAAAAACCATTTACCTGTCATTACCAATCAGCCTTTAGGTATTTCTCCAATTGTTTCTTATTCAGTACATCACAACGCAAGAGTCCCTTAGTCTGCAAGGGGGCGATGTTCTTTCCAACCCCATCGTCAAGAATGGGATTATATCCTTCTGCTATCAGTTCATCGAGCTTTCGGGTGAATGAGTCTATCTCCTGCAACTGTAAACGAATTTTCTCTTTTTCGTTCTGTGCCTGTGCCGTATTGCTATCCTGAAGTTGGATCTGCCGGTATTCCAGCGTTTCCGCTCTCTTGTTCAGGTACTGCGATTTAAGTTTGAAAAGACTGTCCCTGTTCCATTTGTAAATGATGATGTAGGCTTCGAACCCCTGATTCTCCCCGCTGCTCAAATGCCAGATAAAAGGTGTTTTTGGCAGATACATGAAGAGGTTAAGATGGTCGCTCAGATTACGGAAGAAATGATGCTCAATGTTTTCATTCAAAGGTCTGCCCAACAGCCCTTCTAATTGCATGAACTGGGCTGAAGTGAAACCTTTTTCCAGACAATGCTCCTCCAACCGATCTAAAAGGCGGATTTCTCCCGGAAGACCGGTTAACGGGATAATACCGTCTTCATCCTCCATCAGGATGGTGCGGATTGCATCGGCCAGGAACTCCAGGGCAATTTCCGCTGCTCTACCGGGAGGAACCACCTGGCTTTCCTTGAACCAATACCACACATTGATAGGGTTTACTTTGTTGCGTATACAGAACTCTTCCAGGTCGTTGTTGGTTTGGTAGAGGTTTTCGAATCCTGATTTAATAGTAATGACTTCTTCATATGAAAATTCAACTTCGGGAAGGTCACGGATATATTTAAAAACAATGGGATTGCTGATATCAGACTGTTTTAAAAACTGCTCCTTTGCTTCAGTCATTACGGGAAATTGACCTACGGGGATGCTTATTTTGGATTCTATTTGAACCCTTTCCTCTTGATTAAGCTCAAAAACTTCAAATATCAACTCATTTATAACAGCCTCATTTATTAGTACTTGAGTTGTGTGTTTGTTTTCACTGTTATAGTAAGTAATTACTCTATCTCTGGATGTATCTCCTTCAAAAGACCAAAAAGGAGCTTGTTCAAAATTAATCTCTGTAATTTTAAAAGAACAAAGATGTTTCTTGATCTCAATATTAGATTTTACAATTTCAGATATATTCTTCTCAATATAGGATCTTGGAGTTTTAAAGGGCATTTTTTGTATGTCTCCCCATGTTAGAGCCGCACTTGGATTTAAACAGTCAGCAATAAATTGAACAAGTTTTGAATTAAGATACCCTAAAACAAAGTGTATGTTCATATATTTCTTTGGGAAAATACTTGGTGCTGTAACATCAAATATCATTCCTGATGGCAATAATCGATTTGAAATCCCCTTTACTGAAATCAATGAGTTTGTAATACCCTCGTTTAAATAATATGCTTCATTCCTAATTGCTTTTCCAATTGCTTCATAATTCCTTATTTCTGATCCATTATTCTTCCAATTCACACAAAGCCAAATATTCCCCCACCATTTATTATATGGACCACCTTTAGCATACAATATCCAATTAGATCCAATTTCATTGAAGTCAATCTCCCACCAGAATCTCAAAAATCTATTATTGTTTGCCGTTGACAGTCCAGTGCAAACACGCATTTGTGATTCAATGTTTTCCATTTTAAACTTCTCCCTGAATCCATCGCTGATCCAGTAAATAAACGGCCAGCCATCAATGATTTTCAGTTTTGATTGGGCAAGCGTAAATACTCGTTTATTTGGTTTATTTTTATTGAAGTCATCATAGGCCTGCTCCAATGAGCTTTGCTTATATTTCTCCTGCTGGTTTTCTGTAATGTTAAAATACACTCCATTGTAGTCTTTCTTCTCCTTGGATAGAACATACCAGGTGGCATCAAGCAGGATTCCCGGTCCAAACAAGTTAACCCGGTCTAATCCATAATCAACCAGTATGTCAATATGTGTTTTGCTAATGATGAACTTCCTGACATCTTCAAAGGTCTTAATGAACATGAAAGTATGAGGGTGGATCAATGCCTGATATCCCTTTTCGTTAGTGATCTCGTAGCATCTTTTTATAAAAGATGCATAAAGGTTTGAATGAAATTTGTTGGGGTCCTTATAGTTCTCTTCTATGAATTTTTTCAGCTCCGGTCCGAAATCAGCACTGTCAGTATAGGGGGGATTGGTGCAGGCAATATCATATTTCCGGGTGATAAGCCTTAGATAGATGATTGCGTCATGGGTCTTTGTGTTCAGGAATGTCATTCCTTGTTTTACTGTATGCCTTGCAACGGCAGTCTGTAAGTTCTCAAAGAACGTTTCCCGGAATTGGTTATAGTCTGACAAGGTTTGCTCTCCGAAGATGGAGAGTTGTGCCCCATCCATTTGTTTCTGAAGCCCATGCAGGTGAAGGCTCAGTCGTTCTTCCAACCGGATCAGAGAACCGAATTTATGGGCGTTTCTCAGGTCCGCCCAAATGCTTCGGATGATCTCCTTTTGCCGTGTGTCGAAATTTCCATTCTCCTCGAAAATGGGTTGCACCAGCGAATAATCAGGAAGAAAAAAGTCAGAACTGACGACATTGAACTGGTTGATTCGGGCATAAGAATTTTTTCGTTTTGCCTTGATGAAAAGCCCCAGCTGGGCTATCTGAACCGCACGGTCGTCAAGGTCGATGCCATGAAGGTTGTGCCTGATGATCAGTTCAGGGATCTCATCCTGGTCGTATTCGGCACCGTAACTTTCAATCTGATCAAGGTAAAGGTCATAAAAGAGATCGAATCCATACAACAGGAAATTCCCAGATCCCGGTGCAGGGTCGATCATTGTAATTTCTGTCAAAGGCTTGCGTTGGCGGGTTTGCTCAACGGGAGCGTTGGCGATTTTGTACCTTTCCTTTATAGATGAATCAGGGTACATTTCGAGATACAACTTGCCAAGGCTGTTGTCCACCAGAAATTTCACAACCCACCGTGGCGTGTAGACCTGGCTCTGTATGCTTACCTTGTTGTATTCCGTCTTCGCCCCGCTTTCCTTATGCGCAATCTTCTTGTAAGTGTTGTAGCTCTCGTAAAGCCAACCAAGTACATCATCGCTTTTCCATATTTCAGGGTCAACCTGTGGATCGTTTTCAACCTTATTGAAGGCAAGCAGGATGTTGTTAAGCTCAACTGTTGTGGGTAGCAAATGGTAAGGATACTTTCTGCTGAAAAGGGCGATCTCATCGGCAAGGTTCCCGAACTGATCTTCAATGAACCGGGATAACCCTTCAAGTTCTTCATAACGCATTTCCATGTTCTGTTCCAGCCATAACAAGTGTGCGAATGAGCGGTCGCCATGCTGACTTCTGCGGGTAACGATTTCAGGATGAAGGGTATGGGCCTCCATCACTTTCAGGGCAGCCAGCCGGTTGAAAAGGGTGAAGGTGAACTCCTCCACAAGCTTTTCAAATCCATCGTTTATCGATCCGGTCTCAGAGACCAGCACCTTGAATATTTCGTCGATCCGATCCCTTTCATTCAGGTATTCTTCAGGGATCATTGCATTGGCAGTCCCTTTATCCGAGATCCCCATTCGCCCTAAGCGGTTTCGGAAAGCTGAATCTATCTGTTGTCTTATGGAGTCTATGTGTTCGGAAAGTTTCATTGAATATGGTTATTAGCTTATTTCCACCTCGTCATTTTCACTTGCGCCTGCTATCTTCTGGATTTCAGCCTGGAGCCAAGACCTGTACTGGCTTACCTTCACCCTTCTTCCCGGCAGTCTGGTGGCAATCGTTTTTATGACAGGAGAGGGTGGAATATTACTGTCTGGCATTGTCATAACCAATCCCGAACTGAGATTATTCAACTCTGCCTGCTTGGTTGGATACAGTTCAATGAAGGACAGCATCTCCGACCATGTAAATCGGGTTGTTTTGTCTTTGACATCATACTCTATGCTGACACTTGATTTGGTCCTGTGACCGGCATAATTCGATAGTGAGGTCACCTTGCTAAGTGTATCCTTGTTAAGTGCTTTCAATGCTTCTGGCATCTCAAGGATCTTCGTGGCAAGTTTGTCGGCTTCTTCCTTCAATTGAAGATATTTTGAGGACATCAAACCAGCAGCTCCACTCATAAGGATGTAGTAATCATCCTTGATGCTTTGCGCCGTTTCCTGGAGTTTTGAGTAATTTTTTGCGATGTTGTCGCTGTAGAGGCTGTTAAATTGTTCGATCTTCAGGCTTATGGAATCATTGTCGGCAGATGCCTTGGTGATCTCATCTTTCACCCCGGTCATGAACTCTTTCCATTTTTTCACGAATGGTAATTTGTTCCGGATGAAGCTCTCGGTAGCCTCAATCTCCTTGACAGCCTCCGTAAACTCTTGTTTTTGTTCGAGGAAATACCGCCCCTTTGAAAGATAGTTGGCATCGCTGACTGCTCCGGTAAAACCAGACAGGAAATCTTTTTGCTGCTCAATGCCGGGGAACAAGGTGTCAAATTCCTTGTTCTGTTTTTTCATTGTTTCCACCTTATCGCAAAAGTGCTTCGCCAGCTCCCTGACTGCGTTTACAAGGTCAAAATCGTTGGTGTTCCAGTCGATCTTTTTCTTGTATTCTTTTGTGGAAAGATGATCATCGCATTTCATTCCTTTGAGGGCCTCGACAATCTCATTTTTTTCGAGTGAAGAGAACCGGTCGGCGATAATTTTAAAGGAAGCATTCCTGAACTTGGCGGCCACGGTGAATACCTCTGCAACCCCCGTATCCTGCCATGAGAAATAATCGTTACCGCCATGTTTGACCATCACTTGTCCTCCCCTGACCATGGCTGCAAGTGTTGTAATGACCGTTCCGAAGGAGAATCCGGTGGGTGGCTGCTCCAGTTCTTTCTCAATGGTCTTGCCATCCACAAACGTGTTCCTGATCTTTTGCTCTATCTCATCGACCACTTTCAGGTTGGCCGTTGTAAAATTTCCATTGCTGTCGAAGAATTGAAAATCCAGGCCGTGGAAGTATTGGCTTAGCTTTGCCCCGTTTGCTTCTTTGATGACGATTGTAGCAATGGTGTCTGACAGTTGAGACCCCAGACGCTTGGAGTACACATTCTTTATCGACTGTCTTTGGAGGTCCTGTAACGTTACCTGCCAGTTGGCTGAGGTGAGATCATAGGTGTTGAACAGGTATATGGCCGTTCCGCTTTGAAGCGATTGTTCGATCAGCTCTTTCAGTCTTTCTTCCTTATCGTTTTTGGCATTGGTGAAATCCCGCAGAATGGCTCCTTCATCGGATTGAGGGTTAGGGTATTTCTGTTCCAGGTATTCAATCCGTTTGATGTCTTCGGTCAGCTTGTCTATCTCCCTGAAATTGTCGTTGTCCGGGACTAACCATATAACATCCTTGTTGTTCTGAAACTGTGTTTTGATGCTGTCGATATCGCTTCCCCTGTTCTCGCTGATGTTGTATACACTCTTTACTTTAATCTTCAGGTGTTTAAGATTTGGTGCTGATATCTCATCATCGTTATCGGTGGTGATGTAGAAATCGTACTGGAGGCTGCTGTCGGTCAACCTCGCCAGAGATTTCAGGATATTCAGAGATTTATACGTGTTGACAATCTCCTTTTTCTTCACATATCCCTGAACCGAGAATCCGACCATTTCATCAAGCATGCGCTGTTCGATGTCGGAAGTTATCCTGTAGGTATTGTTGGCTGCAAGGATAATTCTTGCCTCAACCAGAAGATCCAGGGCTTTGGCGATGTGGTCTTTTACCTTGTGGTAATCCTCTGGTTCCTTTACATACGACCTGATAATGTTCGGAAGAGTAACGGGGACCACCTCCGCCTGGGAAAGGAAGTTGATGGTCTCAAGCAGGTGGCGGCCAGAAACCTGGGAATCCTTCAGTATTTTTTCAGCGGAATCATATCTGTTCACCAATCTCACGGGGGGTGATGTCTGAGCCTCCCTGGCTATTTGCCAGGCTGTGGCCATCTCGTAAAGTTTGGAGGATTGTGACTGCTTTTTCAGCACATCATATGTAGTACTGATCATCCCCCTGGCTGCCACTTTTGTCGTGGCATACCCCTTTGTCCCGAACAGAAAATTCTGAAGTAGGTCGAAGTGGTGCTTGAAGAATGGGTAATAGGTCACGAAAGTATCAGAGGAATTGGTTTTTGTAATGCCGTTGGCAACCAATGAGGCGTGGTCTGATATCTTTCCTGAGTTCTGGTCAAAATAGTCTTGCAGGAGTTTTTTGGCAGTTGGGGTCTTTGTCAGAAGACGGCTTCGGATGATCACATCCACTTCAGTCGCTTCAAGATGGATCTTGGTTTTAAAGCGGTCTGTAACCTTGGTAAGCTGTGCCTTATCGATCTTGGAGTTGTTAATCACGTCATCCAGCTTCTCCTGGGCAATGGCGATGGTCCATGTAAGGTTGTTGAGCTTGGAATCTGAAAGGGCCTCACTGATCCCCTCAAGGTCTGTCAGAGAATATTTGTTTTGGTTGAGTGCCTCGCTGGCCTCATCAAAAATGAAAACAACCTTTTCATCTTTAACCACCTCAAAGTAGTTGATCAGCTCATCACGGAAACGAGCTGCACTGAACTGATCAATGTCACGGCAAACCGATGTAAAAAGATTCTGGTAATCTGCTTCGGAGTTCCCCTTGCGAATGAATATTTCCTTGATTGCCTTTGAATACTCAAACATCTTGGTCCTTATATCAGCCCAGTTTCTCCCAAGATGGTGTCGGATGTATTGATGGATATCACGTTGCTTATCGGTGATCAGCAATTGGAAAAGGAAATAACCGTGTTCATTCTCGGGGAGTTCAAGCGATTTGAGGAAATTCCGGAATAATGTGAATGCCAACCCTTTTGAAGTGTCTTGTTTGGCAACGTCAAGGAATACGACACGGCAATTAACGATTTCAAGGCGGGATATGGAGTTCTTGATAAGTTCCTCGTTGTTAATGCCTGTAAAGCGTTGCAGCATCCTTTCCCTTGC
The DNA here is from genome assembly GCA_964391795.1 of uncultured Anaerolineaceae bacterium. Taxonomy (GTDB): domain Bacteria; phylum Chloroflexota; class Anaerolineae; order Anaerolineales; family Anaerolineaceae; genus Mesolinea. The sequence goes on from CAYMNM010000028.1 coordinate 14,146, forward strand.
CGGAGTGCCGTTTATCGTCTGGTTGCTCAACAGATAGCCCATTAGCTTACCGAAGTAGGACTTTCCTGAACCATAGAAGCCTGATATCCACACCCCGGTCTCCTTGATGTTGGAGGTGAATCTGCCGGCAAAATCCTCGTAATGCCTTGCCAGTCCGTCCGTGATGATGTAGTTCTCGATCTCTGACTGAATTTCGGCTTCAGAAACGTCTTCAAGGTCTATGACCTCTTTGATGTCTTCTGAAAGGTCAATGGTTAAAATATCTTTGATCAGCATATTCTTTTGGTCTAAGAGGTTATTCAATGATCATGCAGCGGTATTTGGATGCAGGCCTTCTGCCCAGGAACATCAGCTTGTCCCTCTCTTTGGTGGCCGGGTAAAGCAATATCAGGGGCAATGCACCTTTCATTACGGACTGATTTTCCATGATGTGAATGTTATCGATCCCGCTTCCATACAAGGCCCCAATGTTGATCAGCACGGGTACCTTTCCATCCGCATATGATTCTGTGATGGTTTTGATGATAAGGGAATAGAGATCATTCCCCTCTTCCTGTTCGGGTAATTTGAAAATTTGGTTAATGGATTTTTGTAGCAGGCTGAACATTTCATCCAGGTCTTCCTTATTCTCATCCACGAACCGGATCAGAAGTGAATTGAGGTCGATGATACGGAAATTGTCCACGGGAAGTAACCGTTCTATGGCACCGATGTACTCCAGTTCCATTTCCGGAGGACAAACGATCAGGATGGAATTGCCACCGTTAGCGTGAAGACGGATCTCCGAACGTTTATCCGACTCTACCAGGTGTTTGGCATCAAGGATTGTTGAATCAGGATTTGGATACGGCATGATAGATGTTTTCGTATGAAATGAGTGTGTCTGTTTTCAGGTTATTGCCTGTGTAAAAAACAGAAAGAAAGGGGGATAATTTTTTTTGTAATATCCTTTCGATGAGTACAGGCTGCTCACAAAAGCTGTAATCCAGCCATTGACTGTCTATGATGTTCGTTCTGAGTTCAATTGCCGACAGCCAATACACAAACAATGTCAGCAGCTTGTCGCTGAGATAAATGGTTGGTATTGATTTATGGGCTGAACCCTCAAGAATCCCGAACTTCACCAGTATTGTCAGATACTTGGAGGCGGTGGTTGACAGCGTTTCTTCCGACCACTTTTTCAGGTCGGCTTCAGTTTGTCGTAGCTCCCAAAGACAGGCTTTCACCTCTTCGTAACTTATGCCGGTTCTGCCGCTGAAAAGTGCAGGGAACAGCACACTCCTGTTGAGATGGTGCATCAATTCATTGTTAAAGGAGAAAACCCAGAAAAGGAGCATGAGGGTATCCTTGGATATACCCTCCCCCCACAAAGAGGTTTTAACAAGAATCTCTGCATCAGGATTAGGGAAGGATAACAGGCTTTTAAGGATTGTGTGCCTGAACCGTTTTACTGCCTTTGTGGTCTTTATGGTAGAAAAGGTCTGATGGTCCTTGTTGCCAGAGGGTTCCGGGTTCTCCAAAAAATGCAGGACAAGGTTGAAATCGGGTAATCCGCCAAGGATATTTATGTCAGTGTTGATAGTCATCTGATTTGGTTGTTGCTGCCCCGAAGGTAGGAAAACCGCCGGACAATAGGAAGCATTGACAAATCAAAATCCATGCACGTGGCTTTTCGAAAGGCACAAGACCATTCTACATAATTAATGATTGTGTAGTATAGCCTTTATACCAGTACCAATCTGCACCATTTTTAAAATCCACTTGCTCAGTGAACTTCTTAATGCTTAAACTGGTCTGTGCTTTTAGTATACTCAATGAAAAATCTGTCGGGAGCATAATGCTTGTGGAACCTGGTTTTTTCCAGACTTTTTTGACCGCAAAACTCCTCTTTCCTAAGTTCAAACATCTGATTATTGTTGTAATTCGTTATAGATGATACGAAAAACTTGTTTTCAAATTTTGTGGTTTCCCCTTCCTTCCCGATTTGGTAGGCAATTCGATTGCTGAATAATACCGGACTGTAATCTTGGTTGTATCTCTTAATTTTAACATCATTTCCATTTGTCGGGTATCTTAATAGATCACAGTCACGAATTAACGTTTCGTTGATCGAGAACTCAGAGATATATTTTGATGTTTTACCTGGTATACATACTATATCTTCTTCATTAAATGATACTGAAAACCCGGTGGAAGTTACAGCTGACGATTGATCAGTCACTGATACCCCGTTTGTTTGAACCAAATCATATAAATTGAACCCTGTGATTGCTAATGCTTTGGTTGCGGATTTAGACTTGCCCAAGGTCTTGTTTTTCGTGTTTGTAAATATCCTGTTCTGGAAATACTTGTAGGAGATTCCATTCAGAATGAAAAAACTCTCATCCAGATTCACGTAGATGTCCTCATCTGTCTTATTTTGGAAAAGGAATCCAACATTTCCACCATCTTTCCAGAAATCATAAACAACTTTACAGTTTTCATCTTCATAAGCTAGTGAATTACTTTGCTTTTCCATTTTGGTAACAGGAGTGGTCTGATACACCTGATAGAAAGTCGTGGCGCAAGAAGAAGTGATCATTGCAATGCATACTAATAGAAGGAGCCTTGTGGTTTTCATTTGTTCAAGAATTTAAGTGAATATTTGGTTGTTACATTTTGGATAGACAAAACTAATTTTACTTTTTTTCAATTTGTGTCACTACAAACTGGCCCTGTTTTATAACATGTTTATAGAATTGATCTCACTTTGAGAGGCAGATGTACTGTTCTTTTCTTCTTATATTACCAATGTCGGCAAGGTAGTACCTTCGGCTTAGCATTATTGTAGATATGAACCCATCGGCATTGGGATGAGCTTACAGGATCACGCCGGTGTTGGCACTAATTCCATAACTAATAATTTGGTATCGATGATACCTCAGATTTTGTTATTGTCGCCATTTATGGGGTTGCGAATTTTTCATGGCCATGAGTTTATTGACTGTTGTCAGCGGTGGTTTAACTTCCCGGATATCTATCTGATTGGATTACCATAAATGTCCTTTACCACTGTGATCTTATTCCCAAAAATGTCGGTTTGACCCGTGGTCGCCTTAGCTCTTGTATTCCCGTATTCGTCCTTGATGGTAGTTGTAGTATTGCCAAATATATCTTTCTGACCCGTGGTTGCCGTTCCGGTTCTTTGGCCATAATGGTCTTTGGCAGTAGTTTTCGTGTTGCCAAAAATGTCAGGTTCCTCCGTGGTCAGTCTGCCTCTTGTCTCACCATATTCATTCTTAATCGTGGTCTTAGTGTTCCCGAAGATATCAGGCTTTTCGGTTGTCATTGTTCCCGTAGTCTGACCATACTCATTCTTGATAGTGGTTTTGGTGTTCCCGAAGATGTCAGGCTTCTCCCTTGTCATAGTACCCACTTTTGTCCCGTACTCATCCTTGACAACCGTTGTTGTATTCCCGAAAATATCTTTCTGGCCGGTTGTGTAAGTCTGGCCATTAACAAGGATCACAAATAGGATCGCTGCGAAAAATAATGCTGCTCTTTTCATGTTGATTTTGGTATTAACAATTAGTCTTAATAGTGTTTATTTGGTGCTAACATTTTGTAATCGGTAGGTATCAAAGGTATTGATTTAAATTATTAAAACAATTATTCTGTTAAATAATCTTGTTCTGGTTTTAATGCCTTTTATTGTTGTAGAATCCAAGTTGGACCTCATCTTGCTTTTGTTCGCACCTTATAATAACAAAGGCCATTTGTGATAAATACTACCATTGATACTTTCTATACCGAAAAGTGGGGATTCTAATTTGCGAAAAAGTGGGGAAAGTTATTTTCCATTCACGCGTTTCGGTGAAGAACCCTTCGGGTCATCCCCAGCAATCCAGGGAGTGGTTCAATCCGGTGGTGGGTGAGCACATTCCGTAGCTGGTTGACCGGCTGGCGAAAATCAGTGCGGATGCGGTGCTGAATGCGGCGAGGCTGAGTATTGTTTGAAAACGCCAGTGTTTCTCCAAATTATGTGAGATGCATCAATGATTCGTCCGATTGTTTTCTAACAGGATTCAGCTTATTTAATCGTTAGCTTATATTATTTATTGCTATACTGTCCTGTTCTTTAGCGTTCTATGATCGATAGATTTTATCCAAATCTTCCTTTTTTCTCCAAAATAGCCCATGAAATATAATACAGTTAAAATATTTTATAGTTTAGTAGACTGAAACAATTGTTTATGTTAATCCGAGAGACAACACTATGAATAGAATTTTTTTTGTTGCCGTTTTTGCGTTGATTGCGAGTTTATCCTTCGCTCAAAAGAATTACCAGGATGTAATTTATTTAAAAAATGGAAGTATTATCCGAGGATTAATTATTGAACAAGTGGTGAATGAATCATTCAAAATCGAAACAACTGATGATAATGTATTTGTTTTTGAAATTGATAAGATTGAGAAAATCGCTAAAGAGCCCACGACACGAAAAACTAAACAACCACCTGAAAGTTACGATTTTAAAAAGGGTTTTACAAGGATCTTCGAAGTGGGATATGGAATGACTTTTTATAGTTCCTATATGGATGGCTCAATTAATCTTGATTTTATTTATGGATATAAAATTAACAAGTATTTTTCTATTGGTGTTGGATCTGGATTATGGTCCTACCCTCATAATCAAGAGGCAGTTCCACTTTATGCTGATTTTAGATCACCATTTTTAAGTAGTAGGTTTTCTCCATATTTCTCGCTCAAAATGGGCTATGCATTTGATCCTGATAATAGGTTTGAAAGCATTGATACGATATTAAACCCAAGCATAGGAGTTAGACATAAGATTTCTGGCAAGTCTGAAATGAATTTGTCATGTGGTTATAAAAAAACGATGAAGAACTACCACGAAGCCCTGATATTAAACGTGGGGATTTCATTCTAATGGATTAGAAAGGTTTCAACTCGTGCATTTCATATTTCATGTTCTGTAGACTAACATAAAAAAAGGTAATGGAGATTTATATTTAATTAGACCGGAACACTTCAATTATGTATGTTATTCAAAAACCAACTCTATGAAAAGAATTTTTGTTTTAGCCGTTTTTGCGTTGATTGCGAACTTGTCCTTCGCTCAAAAGGATTATCAGGACCCTGACGGCATCTTCGGTAATCCAAATTAAAGAGTTAGCTTTAAGATATCTAATAATACAAAGATGAATTCATCTATTGGTTACAGGTTGCATAATTTGCCATCTTTTTCCGGCTATGATAGATGGGGTTACCTAACACCGTATATTGGAAACCATTTGCAATATTATGATGACATCTTAATGAATAATCCAGATTTATATGTGTATCAAATAGAAATCAGGGTTATTGGATCCAATGTTTTAATCTTGGGATTTCTTTTTAATATGAGTTTTTCTTTTGTGCAGATAAATGCTATACTTATTTTTTTAAATTGCACTAATGTCTATACTTAATTAACAAATCACATGATGAATAATCGAACTTTGAATAGATACTATATAGTCTTAATTTCTACATTAGTCTTAAATCTGTTTTGGACAATTCAAGCCCAAGAATGTGATGAAGGAGATCTTGCTGTCTTACGCAGAATATGTGAGAACAATCTTCCAGGTCCATGGCAACCCTTAATTGAATCATGGTCAGATACAATAGAACCCATTAATTGGAGTGGGGTGTCATGGAGTGACCAATTGCCAAAAAGAGTTACTGCCTTGAATGTTACTTATCGTGGAATAGTTAATCTCGATCTTTCAGGGTTGAGTGAATTGGAACAAATAGATTGTTATGACAATCCTCTTAATTCCTTGATTATTTCAGGACTTGGAAATTTGAGGCGTGTCTTGAGTTTCAGAACACAACTCACTTCCTTGGATTTATCGGATTTGCCAAATCTGGAATTCTTAAATGTTGATGACAGCAAAATTACCATGCTGGACATCAGAGGTCTTAATAGCCTAAGACATCTCCAGTGTGTCAACAATGAAATCAGAAGCATTTTAAGGGATTCAGGCCACGTATACAATGTATGGGCTGTTCGTAACAACCGTCTTCCCTTCAGTCAACTTGTACTTGACACACCACCAATTTCAGAGAACAGTTATGCTCCACAGAAGAAGGTATTCGAGGAATGTAATATTCCCGTTGGCACTCCAATAGATTACAGTAGCGAGGGAATTGTTTCGGGGATTACAACAGAATTTGAATGGTATAGAAACAACGGGGTAATTGAAGGGGCTACCGGTCCAGTTTATACTCCAGTTGAAGCAGGGTACTACTTCTGCAGGATGAGAAATGACGCATTCCCTGATCTCATCTTGGAATCAATGACTTTAAATGTAGACGATCCAGATGTATTATTTTTCTTGGATTCTCGTGACGGTAGAACTTATAAAACTGTAAAAATGGGGGATCAATGGTGGATGGCGGAAAACCTTGCGTATTTGCCTGCAGTTGGTGGACCATCAACTGAATCCTACACTGTGCCTTATTATTATGTTTACGGATACGACGGTACAGATGTGAACGCTGCCAAAGCTACAGCCAATTATTCCACTTACGGCGTGCTTTACAACTGGCCGGCTGCGATGGTTGCTTGTCCCGCAGGGTGGCATCTGCCCAGCGATGTGGAGGTAACAGCGCTGACCGATTATTTGATAAACAACGGATATGGCTATGAAGGGAGTGGGGATGACATAGCCAAATCCATGGCAGCCACTACAAACTGGAACCCGTACCCAATCCTCGGGACTCCTGGGAATGATCCTGGCAGCAATAACAGCAGCGACTTTTCAGGACTCCCGGGCGGTAGCCGTGGCGGCAGTGGTCTTTTCAGCGGCGTTGGTAACTACGGTTATTGGTGGTCCTCTACTGAGACCTCAACGAAATATGCCTGGTACCGGTACCTGTCCTACTCCAGCGCCAGTGTCTACCGGGGCGACTACTACAAGGACTTCGGGTTCAGTGTCCGCTGCGTAAAGGATAAGTTTAATTCCAATGATACGCTATCAATCAATCTGAAAGTTGGTTGGAACATATTTTCAACCAATGTCATTCCTGACAGCACCGATCTGAAAACCTTGTTTAAAGGTTTGATTGACGATGGAAATCTGCAGAAAATTCAGGATGAGTTGGGTAATGCGATTGAGGACATTGGCGATTATGGTGAA
>CAYMNM010000029.1:0-19720 GCA_964391795.1 uncultured Anaerolineaceae bacterium
GTCCGGTCTACTCTCGGGTCGGTCAGGTCACTGAAGATGATTGAAAACTTGCTTTCTGCCATGGAGCACCTCTTGTTCACTCCATATGCAGGTTCCTTGCCATTTATTTAGATGCAATTGCCCTGTCTAACCTATAACTTGATTTTACAATCAACCTATTATAGAATATATGTGCTACTATACCGAATTGCTAAACTTTACAACCCTATATTGCTTAATAACGCTCCTTAACAACAAAATACTGATAATAATTTTGTAAAACAGCTGCAAATCTGCAAATCTGCAAACCATTGCCCCGTTTTTTTTAATTCATTTTCTTAATTGACTGTCCAAAATGCAGTGTAAACCTAAAATAACAAAACTAAATTCCTTTAAGGCAGAACTCCCAACCGCCACCTTTTTCACCATTTTTTTGATTTTGGAAGCATCCAAAGCTTTGTGCTGCTAATTGCACTTCTTTCAATCATGTCCGAGCCTTTGGTCAACTCGCAAATGGTGAGACCGTTCCAGTGCATTAATTCGGACCTTTTTATCAAGCTTTTGTACTCACCTAGCCTGTATTTTGAGCCAAGCTGGCTGAACAAGCCCGTTTAACCTGTCTATCTTCCGAAGTATAATCAACTAAATTTGGTAATTACGAGGCTTACATGACTGAAAACAAAAAACTTTGGTGGAAAAATGGCATTATCTATCAAATCTATCCCCGTTCCTTCCAGGACGCCAATGGAGATGGTATTGGTGATCTTCTTGGCATCATCGATCGGTTGGATTACATCAGGGATCTAGGTGTCGATGCCATTTGGCTTTCTCCAATTTATCCTTCGCCGGATGTTGATTTTGGTTACGATGTAGCCGATTACAACGCGATTGATCCCAAATTTGGCACCATGGCCGACTTTGAGCGCTTTGTTGAGCAAGCTCACAAACGTGACCTGAAAGTTGTCATGGATTTGGTCCTAAACCACACTTCCAACCAGCACAAGTGGTTCCAGGAATCCAGAAAAGGGTCCATATCCCCTTATCATGACTGGTACATCTGGCGCTACCCACGTCCAAAATATGGTTTTCCAAACAACTGGCAATCAGTTTTTGGTGGACCTGCCTGGGCTTACGATGATAACTGCGGCCAGTTCTATTACCATATGTTTGCCCCCGAACAGCCCGACCTCAATTGGCGCAATCCTGAAGTGCGCCAGGCCATGCTGGATGTGTTCCGCTTCTGGCTGGACAAAGATGTGGATGGTTTCCGTCTCGACGTTTTTAATGAGTACTTCAAAGATGCGGAACTCCGCGACAACCCGTATAAGCCCGGCGTTTACCTACGTGAATTTGACCGTCAGGAACATAAATATGACGCCGCTCAACCTGAAATGATTCCGCTCCTCAGGGAAATACGTTCCTTGGTCGATACATACAAGGAACGCTACCTGGTGGGAGAAAGTTACCTTGTTGGCCCGGCCCAAGCCCGTACCTATGTTGGGCCTGATAAATTGCATGCTGCCTTTGACTTTGGTTATACGCATGCCCCCTGGAGCCCCAGCGCTTTCGGCAATGCCATTCAATTCTGGGATGCCCTGCACGCGGAAGATGCCTGGCCAAATTATGTCATGAACAACCATGATACACGCCGTAGTGCTTCACGTTATGCCCTGGGGGATGACGACACACGTCTAAAGCTCCTCGCGGCCATGCATCTAACCCTACGCGGTACACCCTTCCTGTATTATGGCGAAGAAATTGGCATGCGCGAGCTGAGACTTAAACGTTCTGAAGTTCAGGATCCTGTCGGTAAATACTATTGGCCTTTCAATAAAGGCCGCGATGGCTGCCGTACACCTATGCAATGGGATGCCACGTTGAATACTGGTTTCACTTGTGGGAATCCCTGGCTAAGAATCAACGCAGACTACCCAACCCGCAACGTCGCCGCTCAAGAAGCCGACGCGAGCTCCCTGCTTCACTGCTACAAGGATTTGATCCGTCTGCGCAAAGAAAACCCAGCCCTGAACTCTGGAGAGATCAGCCTGAAATCGCTTCAGAATCAGTTTATGCTGGTCTACAGCCGCTCATGTGAACAGCAAAGAGCACTAATCGTCCTCAACTTTTCAATCTTGCCCCAAACTTACAAACCGCAGGGTGATTGGAAATTGCTTTACTGCGGTAACGAAATCAAGCAAACCCAATTACTGGATGGGGTTTTACACCTCCCTCCGTATGGCTTTGCCATCATGACGGATTGAGTTTCCATGCCCCCTGAGAGTCCTTCCGAAATCGACCAATTTGCCGACAAGAAGGCTCCTTTCATCCTGGGAAAAACTTTAGAGCCTACCTCCAACTTACCTCTTGGGCGTTTTCTTCCGCCTTACTTTGAAGGTCAGGTTTCTGAATGGGTCAAGTTATACGCGCCCTCAGAAGCATGGGTGTTGGACCCTTTCGGCCAGGACCCCTATGCGGATCTTGAGTTAGCCAAAGCTGGATACAGGGTATTGGTCTCTGCCAACAATCCTGTGGCATCCTTTCTACTGGAAGCCCTCTGCCTGGGTGCGACGAAGGAAGAATGGTCAGATGCTCTTCTTGCGATCGCCAAGCTGCCCATGTTGGGGAAAGAAAATTTTGAATCCTGGCTCGCCGACCTCTATAGCATTCCTTGCCCAACACTATTAAACGAACAGGATGGGCAGATATTTCCTTGTGGGGGCACAGCGCAGGTTCAACGCTTCATCTGGAATGGTGATGACCCAACACCCAGTTCCGCTGAAGTATCTTGCCCGGATTGTGGCACAGTCTCACAGATAGAGCTTTCTGCCGAAGACAACAAGAGCTTCAATCGCTTGCCTTCTTTCGCCCTTTACCGCGCCCGTGCGCTGGAATTGCTCTCAGGCCCTTCAGATGAATTGAGACCAGTCATCGAGGATGTGATCCACTATTACACCCCCCGCGCCCTGGTTCTCCTGCAGTTACTTCTAAATAAACTCGAAAGTGCGGCTCTGCCGAATCGTGTACGTATGCTTACACAGGCTTTGTTCCTTTCCGCCGCTGACCGTATGAACGTGCTTTGGGCTTTTCCATTGGGTAAAAATCGTCCTAAGCAGCTGACTACCCCACCAACCTATGAAGAATCCAACCTTTGGACAGCGCTTCAAGAAGCCTGTCTTCAATGGCAAGCCTTCACAACACCGGTTGAATTGAGAAAATGGCCCGACATGCCTTCCAGATCAGGTGGAATCTGTTTATTCTCCGGGCGTCTACGGGAAATGCAGCCTTTGCCAAACGAGGGCATGATTTCAGTCGTTTACTCTTCGTTACCTCGTCGTAACCAGGCCTGGTGGAATCTTTCAGGCCTATGGACAGGCTGGCTTTGGGGTAAAGACGCCGTTGAACCGCTCAGGCACAGCTTGATCCGCCAGCGTTATGATTGGAACTGGCACGCGATGGCTTTGCAAAAGGTGCTTGGTCAGCTTCATGGTTTCGTAATGGCTCAAAACCCAATCCTCTTGCAGATCAATGAACTGGATTCAAAGTTCCTTCTTGCTTCTTTAGTGGGTACCGGTGCATCCAATCTAAAGTTGCGGGGTTTTGCCTCCAATGGTCCAGGTGATCAATTGCAGTTAACTTTTAGAAAGTCGGTTAAAGACCAAATACCAAGCAGTACCAGCTACTGGCCCGACTTGGTTCGCGGCGTAGCAACGCATTATCTATCAACACGTTCAGAGCCTGCGCCATATTTACCGCTGCTCACCGCCATCACCCTCTTTTTGCATGACCAGGGCAAACTTGAGTCCCCACAACCTTCAGACCCGCCTAATCCGCTTGGCGATATTGAGAGAAGCATCCAGGAAGTTTTGGCAGACACCACGCGCTTTGAGCGCTTCAACATTGGGGCTGGTTTCGATACAGGCAGTTTTTGGCTGAGGCGTAATCCAACGCACCTAAATCCTCTCGCTGACCGCACTGAAGGGGCTGTTTTGCAGGAACTTTACCAGAATCCCAGTTTTACCTTACCAGATCTGCTAAATGCCGTTTATCGCAAAACAAAGGGGCTGAACAATCCCGAATTTGACCTTACTGCTGCTGTTTTGCAATCCTACGCCGAGCCTGAAGACGAAACCAAGGTACGCTGGCGGCTTAAAGCTGATGAAGGCCTGCCCGAAAGAGCTGAAGATCTGCGCCAAATTGGATCAATTATCGCCGAACTCGCAACCCAACTAAGTTTTTCAAGAGAGATAAGGCCTGATGCCGTTCTTTGGTTTGATGAAAACGGTAAAAATGTATACAGTTTTTTCCCGATTAGTAACGGTATCATTACCCCCATCTTACTGGCCCACTCCAATGACACTTCCACCAAGTTAATTGTGGTTCCTAGTAATCGCGCCAATCTGATTGCTTACAAGTTGAAACACGACCCCAACTTACAACGCCTGTTAACCCCTGATTGGCAAATAATCAAATTCCGCCAGTTGCGCCTGATAAAAGACAACCCCCTGTTGACCAGGGAGCTGTTTGCTTCGCAATTATTGACAGACCTTCCAGAATTTCACACTGTTCAGTTACACCTGCTCTGAACCAGATTTTATTATCCTCCCTCCAATGTGGCTTCGGGCGGGGTAGAGGTTGGTTCAGGCAGCGTTGGCACAGGTGTATCGGTCGGTAATGGCGGAGGTGGGGTCTCCGTTGGCATTTCAGTTGGCTCCATGGTTGGTGTGGCCGTAGGCGTGGCAGTCGGCGTTGGGGTAGGCAACTGCAACTGCATGCGATAATCTTTTTCGATCTTGGCTCCGTTTTGGCCAAATAAGGTAACCCGGAAAGTAATCATTGTCGCGGTGATGGAACGTAAATCTGGCATGGTGGCAATCTCTGCTGGGGTTTTTATAGGCTCACTGCCACTTGCCAACGGCTGCCAGGTTTCGGGCTTTTCACCTTCACCCCAATCCAGACTGAACCGACTGAAATTTGCAGTGGCATCAATAACTCCTGTGATCTTGAAAGCATCTTCGCTGATTGTTCCACCATCCGTTACGCTAATCAAGTCGATAATCGGTCGGGGATCGTCCATGCGGCACTCCCGTTCAGGCACAATTGTGATGGGTTGGGTAAAACCTTGACTCTCCGCCCAGGCCTTGCCTTTTTCGGTACCCAGCCATTCAATTGCCGTCTTATCCTTGATGTTTATCGCCGTTATTGCCTGAGGAAAGTCTTTGCAAGCATCTGAGAGTTTGAGACCCGTCCATCCATCCACTTTAATCTCCGCCCAGAGATCCTGGTCTTTGGGTGGTGGCAGTTGATCAGAGGCAAATAATTCCACCCGTTGACCGGGGCATTTATCCGATGGTTCCGAGCCCGAGAGCGTACAAACCACTTTTTCTACCACATCTGGCGGCCTGAAAAATTCACTTGGCACTCCCCCCTTATATCTGCCGATACCATCCACCATCAACCGTGCCCAGATTGGGGCAGCTCCGCTAACACCCGTCGTATCCACCATTGAACTGTAATCCGCGTTACCAATCCAAACCCCTACAACGAGATCGGGGGTGTACCCGATCGTCCAATTATCTTTGAAATCGTTTGTGGTACCGGTTTTAACTGCTGCCTTAAATGGTAGATTCAGGACTGAGTTATTACCAAACATCCAGGCTCGTGTCTGATTATCAGCCAGGATATCTGAGATCAAATAAGCGTGAGCTTCGCGCACCACCTGTTCACCTGTTGGGGGTTGATACTCAAAAATGATCTCCCCAGTAAAATCAACCACTTTGGTAATTGCTACAGGCGCTATCCGTTTTCCCTCATTGGCCAGAACCGAGTAAGCACCGGTCATCTCCAGCAAACTTACTTCACCCCCTCCCAGGGTTAAAGCCAGTCCATAGTCAGATCGTTGCAAGCTTGTTATGCCGAAACGGTTAGCTAGCTTGATGAATCCATCATCACCTTCAATTGAGGCATCGTCATAAATCCCCAGGTATTGCAAGGCTTTGACAGCTGGAATATTAAACGAATTTGCCAGCGCGGAACGCACCGAAACAGGTCCGTGAAATTCGCCATCATAATTGACAGGCACGTAAGGATCAGCGGTATCGTAGGATTTTCCTGACGGCGGAAACGCGCTGGGCACGTCCCAAATAATCGTGGCCGGGTTCCAATCTTTTTCGAACGTGCCAAGATAAGTAAGTGGTTTGATGGCAGAACCCGGCTGTCGGGTCTCGGTAAGTGCCATATTCACTTGCCCGCTAATAGCCGCATCATCAAAATCAGCGGACCCAACCATTGCCAGAATTTCCCCTGTGTTTGGGTTCATACCAATTACCGCACCATTGGTAGCATTGTTGCCTTGCATCTGGGCAAGCTGGTCTCTTACAGCTTGCTCAGCCTGCATTTGATAATTTGGGTCAATTGTTGTGTGCACCGTAAATCCGGAGCGGTAGATTATTTGTGGGTCAAAGCGTGCTTCCAATAGCGATTGCACGTAGACAACCCAATGAGGGAAGCGCATGGCATAGTCCTTCGGGATGAACTCATAGTCTTTCAGCTGGTTCTCGGCATCAGTCACCATCATTGGGGTTACACATACTTTATCAAGATTCTCACCCACTTTGATGCAATTACGTTCCTGACTCAGATTGTAAGTAAGAACCATAACCACATTGTTGCGCTGCAAAGTAACCTCACGATTTTTGAATATGTCATAGGTCGCAGGCGTTTGCGGCAATCCAGCCAGGAAAGTAGACTGACCAAAATCTAATTTATCTGCTGTCGTATTAAAGTAGGTCTCCGCGGCAGCTTCAATCCCATAAGAAAGGTACCCATAGAAAATTTCATTCAGGTAAAGTTCCAGTACTTCTTCTTTAGTGAAACGGCGTGTAATTTCAGCTGCAAGGATTATTTCCGATGCTTTACGTTCGTAAGATTGGGCAAAACGTTGTTCCGGTAACAAGATCATGCGGGCCAGCTGCTGAGTGATAGTGGAAGCGCCTGAAACAATGCCTCCAGCCTGGTAGTTGGACCATAATGCTCGCGCCAGGGCTAGCAAGTCAAAACCAGGATGGTTGTAAAAATCCTTATCCTCAGTGGCTATGGTTGCTGCAATCAGATAGGGAGAAATTTTATTCAGTGGAGTGTAAGACCGCTTGCCGGCCGTCGGATCCATAATTTCGTAAAGCAGACCGCCGTTACGGTCCAGAATTTTCGTGGTCTCAAATTTTGAAGCTTTGTTTTTGAGTTCCTCAACATCCGGCAAATTCCTGGCGATTTGGGTGTATTTGTAGAAGGCATAGCCCCCGCCTGCAATTATCAAGAGAACCAGAATGGTTAATGAAATCATCAAAACTCGGATTAAACATCCTTTTGTGTCACGGTGGGACTTACGCTTAATCCCCTTACCTATACTTGCCCCGTTGGCTTTGGAGGAAATCGCGGATGAGTTTTCTACGCCATTTGACAATGACATGGCAGCTGGCCTGTCAATCTGAAGGTTAGTAGGTTCAGAAGGGTGAGAACTTGGGGTCGGTTGGGTCCCTTCAGGTTTTGGTGCGTCCTGGTAATTTAGAGCCGCTGGGCTAAGCGTTGTAGCCTGAGGGTCAAACTCAGCAACTTGCTGTGGCAATGGCTCTGGCTCTGGTTCAACAATCGGTTCAGACGTGGGTGGTAATGTAGCGTCTTGATCACCTGCCATGATCACTTTGTCCGCTTCAGGAGGGTCAATGATTTGCGGGTGTGTCTGGTTCTCCAAGATCTCCGGTTCAGTGGTAGAAAGCGTCTCCGTTTCTTCAAGTAAGCCATATTTCTCGTCTTCGAGAATCGCTTTCCCGAAATTACCTATTTCTGAAAACCAAACCGGTTCATCAGGTGTAGGGTTTTTGAGTTCATCTCCAGGGGGTGCGATCTCTTCAGGATCAAGCCCCGAATAGTCATCTTTCAATTCTGACACCATAATTACTCCAAAATTCTTTGTATAGAATTTAAGTTTAGCACAAGCCCCCATCCTGATTTTTCCGTATCAAGCTTGGGAATGATAGAATTTGCAATGTGAGAAATGGTCCTTTTTTACTTTCTGATCCGATCGGGTTAACACTGGCAGCCAGATCATCCAGGTTACCCGCTGATCCGGATTTAGTATGGCAACTCGAACTCGACACGAATAGACCAGTCGAGTTGCATTCCAGTTTTAACCTGCAAGCCCAATCTTTTTTGCTTTTTCCCAGTTTCCAATTCGGTGAAACTCAGATCTCGGACCTGAAGGAATTCTTTGCTTTGCCAAGAATTGATACAGTGCTGCAAGACTACCTTGAGTTGGTCGGAAATCCTATTGAGACCATTAGATCCTGCCTTGAATTCTACGTGGAAACACCACAATCCTTGATTGGACGAGTAACCCTCCAGAATCTGAGGGATAGTAGACAGGAAGCTGCCTTTACTTTGAATGCTCAGCTAACACCAATGGGCGATTTTGCTCCACTTTCCAGCACCAGGGTAGGCAACCACACCATCCTCAAAGCTCAGACTGGGAATCTGACTATCAGTATCGCTTTTGATGTAGCCACTAAAGCCATTCTGTCGCCATTGCAGGCCCTACGTTGGAATCGTTTTATTGAAGCTGGAGAAAGCATTAGTTTCTTTTGGCGTTTGCAAGCGCATACCCAACCTGCTTCTCTCGCCCGTGGTTTGGACAAACCCTTTCCCAACAATTGGGATGGGATTCTTAGTCGTAAACGTGTTGAAGACCTGAACCAAAGCATGCAATTCATTTGTGAGGACCCTGATTGGCAACTCATTTTTGACTCAGTGCAACGCCAGGCACGGCAATTGCTTTTTGAAGACTCTGAGTCACTGCGTTATTATCGCATGCGCAGCTCTGTTAACAGCCTGGTTGCAGGCAGCTTGTCAGACGGCCTTGGAATTGGTTTGGGTAAAGCTGATGCACTTTGCCTTTATCAACTTAGCCTCTGCCTTTTGCCGACAAACGCGCAATCCTGTGAACGTCTGCTCGATCATTTCCTGGAGCAACTTGCAAACCCGGGCCAGGAAAAACAAGAACTACCAACCCCTGTTCTTGCCAATCTTGTCTGGCGCACTTTCAAGCATACCTTGAACTTGGGTTTTCTCAAACGGCACTACCAGACTCTGAAAAATCTTTGTTTCACCTGGTTCGAGAACTCGCACGATCAGGATTTTGATGGCCTGCCCGAATGGTCAAGTAGCCTTCAGACCGGCATTTTAAACCTGCCCAGTTTCAACCTTTTGGATCAAACTGGTTTTCCTGCGATAGCAAGAAGCACAGAGAGCAGCGGTTTGGCCATATTACTGGAATCCGAACTTGAGGCCATTGGTTTGATTGCGCATCTTCTAGAAGATAACCCCACCGCGGCAGTAGCACATTCCCTTAGAAATCGGCTTTCAGAAGCACTCGAAGCCTGGTTGAGCAAGGATGCTTCACATGGTTTTCGTAACGCGATCACTCACCAGAGCCAAAGCGGCACCTTAATATATGAAGGCGGGGTTTCTGGAGTTCAAAACTTAGATTTGAGTTTGCCACAATCCAGCCAACTTTGCTTCCAGTTGCGTGCTGAAAACTCCCTGCAAAAACCCATAAGCTTACAAATCAAAGGTAAAGACAAGTCAGGGGATAATCTAACTGAATTGATTTCAAAGGATGAAATTCACTGGTTGCCTGGACTCTTCTTTATTCAAAGCCAATCCGTTTTTTCCACAATTCAATCTATTTACATCACGCCTGAAAGCCAGAACTACAAGATAAGGTTGTTTTTGCCTGATTATTCAAGAACTCAGATTATGCAATTACTCACACTGATCCCTTCAGAGACTGAGTCTGATCTTAATAAGGTTCTTGAAGGCCATTTGGGTTTCTGCCCTGCCGGGCTAAAGTATGGCATCCCCGAAAACTTAAACGCTAGGCTGGAAACGACGGATGTTAGCATAAATCTGGCTTGGAATTGTCTGCTTATCGAGCACTTAATCAAAAATAACCACAAGGCTTTAGCTGAGCATGTCTTCTCACGCCTGGTTTCACCGCTAAAGAACAGTCTGCAATCCCTGCACCGTGGTTATGAACGTTGGAATGCCCAAAATGGGAAGGGTATGGGCAATTTAAACCATGTTTCTGGATTATTGCCTTTGGAGTTATTCCTGGATATTGCAGGAATAAGAATTTTTTCAGCTGAAAAAGTAGCTGTGCTGGGAGAGAATGGTCTTCCTTGGCCGTTAACAATACGCTATCAGGGACTGGAACTAATCCGGGATGGAAAAAACACGCAGATCAACTTTCCAGATGGTAGTAGTTTTCACCACTACGGTAGCAGTCCCAAAACCTTCAATAAACCTGTCTGAGACTATGCGCCTGCTGGTTTCTTTGGTTGGCCGTAGGTTTTGAATCGTTCCAGGATATTCGCCATCTCAAGATCATCAATCACCTTCCCGCCGCCCGCGCAAGCCGTGCGCCATTGAATTTCGGCCACATATTCCATGTGTTCCAGTAAACCGTAGGCTTCATTTAGTCCTGTTCCACACACTACAACGCCATGATTAGAAAGCAGAACAGCATTAGCATTTTTCATCGATTTGATAACATTATCTGACAATTGTTGGGTACCAAAAGTTGCATAATCAGCACATTCTACCCGTGAACCTCCGCACGCTGCGATTACGTAATGGACAGCTAACAGGGGTTGCTGCATGCAAGCCAAAGTAGTGCAATAGGTCGAATGCGTATGGATAACAGCATTAGCCAGTGGTTTGGCTTGGTAAACGGCTTGATGAATGGCCCATTCGCTGGAAGGTTTACGTTCGCCATCCACCAACCTAGCATCATCGAGACTTAGGACCACAACATCTTCTGGCTGGATTTCAAAGTAGTTAATTCCAGATGGACTTATAGCAAATAGCCCTTCAGATCGATTAACCATGCTCAGGTTACCACCCGTACCTTCGGTTAATCCGTTTTCACTAATTCTTTTTCCAAACTCAACAACCATTTGCCGTTCACGTTCAAGAATCATAATTTTTCCTCTTTGAATCTTTTGATGACTTTTGTTCACTTTTAAAAATGAGGGTGAATAACCAGATGACTACATAATAGAGCCCAACTGTCACAAGAATGCAGCCCAAGACGATTAATGAAGTCACCAACCACTCATTTATAGTCATCTTTACTCCCAATCATACCTTAAAAGGATAATTAAAATGAAAAATCTCCCCAGAAGGAGGAGATTTTTGTGAGCGCGAAGGGGCTCGAACCCTTAACCAACGGCTTAAAAGGCCGCTGCTCTACCATTGAGCTACGCGCCCTCACTGGCGGCTGACAATAATATCATGCCGTAATTGAACCGTCAACGTTTTTCTGATTTTTCTGCCGTTTTGGTCAATTTACTTGCCACCTTTATGCCCGACATAAACATCGGAGGCCTCACCGGAACGGATCGTTACTTTTTCTACCTGTGTACCTGCCCAATTTAGCAAATAGGTGCCAGGTAAGAGGTCAATTTTGACCACTGCTTCACCCTGATAGGTCAGGCTGGCAATGGGCTCGCTGGTCATGCTGGGGCTTGTATTTGCGGCCGGTTGGGGGATGATCTGCAGGCTGTCACCAACCTTACCAGCTTGCTCAAAGAAGCTTGCAGGCAAAACCAGCCTTCCGAGCTGGACTTCAACATTTTCTGCTTGCCCCTGAGGAATATTGACTTTTATTCCCAGAGGGACAAAGTTCTGGTTTCCCTGCCCTAGATGTACCAGTTCAAATTCGCCTGGGGTTAGATCGAGGATAGGGAAGCCCTGCGGTTCTAAGCCACCCCTGCCGGCGTCTGACTCTTGCTGGCCTTGTGCTGCTGGAAAGGTTAGTTCTGATATAGGATCCAATGAAATGATGGCTGGGATTCTGTCCTGGTTGAGGGCTTGATTTTGCTTATCTACGCGCAACAACCCAAGCCTTGAAAATTCAACCTTCTTTCCTTCGATACTGACGAGGTCCACGCTTATTAGATCACGGTGTAAAGTCAATTCTGTTCTGGATCCAGCCGCTATTTCAACCTGGTAATGTGCCATCCCATCAGGATCGCTGACCGGTCCGCTTGGGACGTAGACAACCTGGAAACTACCTGAATCGAGGTCAAAATGGATCTGGCCGAACGTGTCAGTTCTGCCAATCCCACCGCCCAGATCAGGCTGTACGCTGCCATTGAATGGCAAGAGCGGCAGCTCAAAAGCGGTTGCCGGTATGAGCATTAGCGGGGTGTCTATGGCGTTGATAGAAGCTTGGTCCAAGGGCAACACCATCACCTCGCGGTCTGCCACCGGCCTGCCAAGACCATCAACGACGGTCACAACCAGGTTGGGTTTGCTATCTGGCACTACCTGTACCTCAGATCCACTGCCTTCAGATCCTGCCAGCATGGGAATCGGAGTAGGCACTGGTGTAACAACTGTTGGCAGGCTGAAATCAAATTGTGAACCTCCCTGGCTGTTTTCGCTGTCAAGTTGAGGCTTGTTAATTTCGTTGAGTTCAGCAGGTAAACCAGCGGTCAGGTTTTCTACGAGTTCATTATCTGCAGAGACGGGTGTGGGTACTCCTGTACCTGGCTCTGGAGTGACCAAAGGGATCAATTCCGCTACTTGTGTCTGCAAATTGGAGGGACTAGCTGCTTGTTCAGGTGTGGGCTTAACCAAATCCTGGGGACCAGGGTCAGGGGTGGCCAAAACTGGGACAGAAACTGAGGGCCCTGGGGCGCTTGGAAAATCAATGACAATATCCCAGTAGAAAGGTTCAGGGCTGGGTGTTATAGGGACCCAGTCGTCCACAAAGGCTTCTCCGCCGAGAGCTGGAGATTCTGTTTCGCCTGGTACAGTTTCAGTGCTTGCCTGTGCGAAGGAAGGGGGCTCTTCCGTACTCGCTGAAGGTTCAGTGTCTACTTCAGCCGGCGGATCCATCACAACATCCCAATAAATTTCTGGTCCCTGCCCGCCGACCGCATCAAGATTGGTTGGTTCCTTGCCTGTCGGACTAACCTCTTCGATGATAATATCCCAATAAATGCCAATATTGGCTGGTGCGGTGGCATGCGCGCCTGCAACTTCAATTTCAGGGGTGGCAGTTGCTACCTGGACGCTTGTTGGGCTAGACATCTGGGTAACGGTGGCGGTTGGGGTTGGGCTCAGGTACAAACCGCCCCCTATGCCATCATATACTTCCGTCTGCAAACCCGGGAATTGAGTTGCGATCGGAACGATAGAAATGAGATTAGGCGTCCCAGTCGGAAATGCGCCCTTGGCAAGTGTTGATTGCATCACGCCGCTTAAATCCAAATTTGCGCTGACATCTTTTGACCCAGGCAGCTTAACCATAGGAGTGTTTCCTCCAAGGAGCGCAACAGTGACACCAACCAAAACGGTGATTACCATCCCCAAGGCAAGCACAAAAGTGTGCAACCTGTCTTTTGGTGGGTCAACAGGGTTAGCTTCATCATCAAATGGAAAAATCTTGTCCAAACTCTTGGATGAAGATCCTGAAATATCCACATCAAATGCTGGTTTATATTTTGGGATATTGCGCATGGAAAGGTCTTTTTCCGCGCTGCTTGATTCATCAGAGGCTATTTCAAAATTTTCTACTACAATTTGGGGTTTTATTGCCCCAACACGCATCGTTTCTGCATGACTTTGAGCTTCGATGGGGCTGACACCAGACCACATTGCATACGGATTTTGGGAATTAGCTGCGGAACCAGATCCGTTTCCCTCAAAAAAACCATTGCTAAAAGTTGAGTTCGAAATGGCTTGAGAAAGAGCGGATTCTGCTCCTGAAGTCATCGAATCTGAAGGCAGATATGATGGAGGAATTTCTGAGAAATCCATGGGTCGATCCTGCTTTCTCGAATTATGGCCAGTCGGTTTTCTAGCCGCATTCGACCTGTTTTTATTAGACTGCCCGCCATTAAAAGCGCGCATAAAAGCATTTACATCTCTGAAGCGCTCATTGGCGTCTTTTTGGACTGCCTTATTCAGGGCATCGATAATCCCCTGGCTAAGGTCGCTTTTCTTGAAATCCGAAGCTTTTTTCGCTTTTTCCACCAGCAACTTAAGTAACTTCGCCAGTGTGTACTGGTCGGTGGCAAAGCTGGCTTGCTCCCCAGCCAGCAATTCTGGGGCTGAACCTGGCCTGTACTTTAGGGGAGTCTTTTTGTATTTTGAGAGAGGCAAATCGGTAAAACCAGCCAGGATGTAGTCGCCTTGCTTGTTCACCAAAATGCTTTTGATATCCAAGTTTCCATGTACTACCCCAAGACCGTGGGCAGAAATGAGCGCTCCTCCTACCTGGTTTGCCAAGCGCTTTACCTCGTCCATCGAGAGCACCTTGAGCTCCCTAAGGATCTTTTCCAGAGGAGCCGCTTCTACATATCTCAAAGCCAGGTAATACGTATGCTTGTGCTCAAAGGCATCGTCTACGATTTGGGCATTTTCATTCCGCAGGTTCATAATCCCCTGCAGATCCTGCATCA
The DNA here is from genome assembly GCA_964391795.1 of uncultured Anaerolineaceae bacterium. Taxonomy (GTDB): domain Bacteria; phylum Chloroflexota; class Anaerolineae; order Anaerolineales; family Anaerolineaceae; genus Mesolinea. The sequence goes on from CAYMNM010000029.1 coordinate 14,502, forward strand.
AGGCTTGGAATGCAGCCTTCTGACCGCGCCAGCGAGCGGGTAATTTGATAAGCTGTTCTAACCATTCGTTACGTATGTCGCGGGCAACAACGATACCGTTCTTCTCCTGAAGAACCTGGTAATTTCCGATTAGCGCATTTTCTTTTTTCATAACGGTTTAACTCATTTAATTCCCCGAAGGGAACTCTCATCCTGTATGGTGCAACTTTAGTGCCTAAACCTGTGGACTTGACGGCGTTTTCCTCGTTATACGGTATACTTTTGACATGAATAAACAGAAAAAAGCTTCCCAAGAATTGCGAATCGACACACCTAATGGCCTCTGGCCATCCCCCATCTCAGCAAGCATGCTTTCAGGCGCGCTACGCCTGGACGATGTGCAGTGGGCACCAGGTTCTGATATGGTGCTTTGGCAACAATCCGGAGATGGTAAGACCTCCATTTGGGCAAAACCTGCCGGCCAGGCTGCCTACAACCTAACCCCCGACCTGAACCCCAGTGGTGGAATTGGTTACGGAGGTGGTGCTTTCAAAGCTTGCAAGAACGGCATTTACTTCACAGAGCGGGATGGCCGCCTCTACTATAAGTCTTATAACGCAGGTTTGGCCAGGCCGCTTACCCCAGCTTTTGGTCTTGCGGCTTCGCCTACCCAAAGTCCTGATGAACGCTTTTTGGCCTATGTCAACACCTATGAAGGCAAAGACTGTCTGGCACTGATTGAGCTTGGAAAAGATAACTGGCCCAATATTTTAGCTTCCGGTGCAGATTTTTACATGCAGCCAAGCTGGAGCCCGGATGGTTTACATTTGGCTTGGGTGGAATGGAATCACCCCAATATGCCCTGGGATGGCAGTCTACTCAAGCTAGCGGCATTCAACCCAGAAAATCGCAGCCTTTCAGACATCAAAACGATTGATGGAGATGCCTACACGGCCATATTCCAACCCATTTTTTCACCAAATGGCATGCACCTGGCTTACATGGCTAGCCGCAAGTCCAGAGACGAGATTACTCTCTACCAGATCATCAGTGAGCAAAAGGCGTCTTTTACTAACAGTCACAACTTCCTGCCACCCGCCTGGGTGCAAGGCCTTCGTAGCATGGCCTGGAATCCTACCAGTCAAGCTATATACTGGATTGACAAACACCAGGGCAAAACCCAACTTGCCCGCTTGGATGTAACAAAACGAAAATCGGAATATCTGCCTGGGGATGGCTTCACGCTTCATGAGCAAATCGCCCTCTCCGATCAGGGCACCCTGGCTTACATCGCCCAATCGCCAAAATTAACCACCCGTGTCCTGGTTTCAGGTGGCCGCCATCAGGAAATTATTGCCCGCAGTCAAACCGACCAGGTTGAACACGGTTATCTTTCCGACCCCGCCGATTTTACCTGGGTATCTTCAGATGGCCAGGCTGTTCATGGTTTGTATTACCCACCATTCAACCAGGCTTACGTTTCTGACCAAAAACCACCCGTCATCTGCTACATTCACGGCGGTCCCACTTCCGCGGTCAACAATGGCTTCAATATGGAAGCAAATTACTTTACAAGCCGCGGTTACGCGTATTTTGCTGTAAATTACCGCGGCTCAACCGGTTTTGGACGTGCCTACCGCGAAGCCCTCAATGGCCACTGGGGCGAAGTGGACGTGCAGGACGCGGTTGAAGGCTGCCAGGCATTGATTGATAAAGGCCTGGCTGATCCAGCTAAACTGATCATCAAGGGGGGCAGCGCGGGGGGCTACACCGTCCTAAATACGCTCATTCGGCATCCTGGTTTCTTCAAGGCTGGGCTTTGCTCTTATGGCGTTGCCAATCTTTTCCTTTTGGATATGGACACGCACAAGTTTGAAGCTCATTACACCCAGAAATTGGTTGGGGCACTGCCACAGGCGGCTAAAAAATATCATGATTGGTCACCCGCTTTCCACGCTGATAAAATCCGAGATGCCATCGCTGTCTTCCAGGGCAGCGAAGACAAAGTTGTGCCGCAAAACCAATCCGAAGAAATGGTCAGCGCCTTAAGAGCTAACGGGGTTGAAGTCTTTTACAGGGTTTACCAGGGTGAAGGCCACGGCTTCCGCAAATCTGAGAACATCAAGGATTTTTATGAAGCTATTGACCGCTTCTTAAAACAGCACGTCATTTTCAGCATCTGAATCGGAGGAAAAGGATATGGGCAAACAAATAGATTTTGTGGCATCGGATGGTAAAAAACTTTTTGCCTATCTCTGGGGTGACCCAGACCAGGCAAAAGCTATCGTAGTACTGGTACACGGTCTTGGGGAGCACATCCAGCGTTATGAGCACGTAGCGGCTAGCTATAACGAACGTAGTATTGCCCTGTTGGGTTTTGATCAGCGCGGTCATGGCCAAACTGAAGGCAAACGCGGGCTCATCCCCTCCGGCCAACAGATGGTGGATGACATCACTAGTGCCTTGCAACTTGCTCGTGAGCTCTGCCCTGGAAAACCTGTCTTCCTGTACGGCCATAGCATGGGTAGCACCGAGGTGCTTCACTATGGTTTGGTTGGCCCTGAAAAACCAACAGGAATTCTGGCAACCAGTTCCTCGTTATTTCTTAGCCCCGAAACTGCAAAGAAGCGCAAACTCGCCCAAGTCTTGGGGAAATTCCTGCCTGGTCTCACCATGAATAATGGTTTGGATGCCAATGGCCTCAGCCATGATAAGACTGTGGTTGCAGATTACAAATCTGACCCACTGGTTCATCCGATGGCCAGCGTGCGCCTGGCAAATTTCATGTTTGATGCAGGTGATTATGTATTGGCACATGCCAAAGATTGGAAATCTCCTCTTTACCTCGCACACGGTACGGCCGACCCAATTTGCGACATCCGTGGCACAGACCAATTTGCTGGACAGACATCTGGAGATATCACTTACAAACGCTGGGAAGGCCTCTACCACGAGACCCACAACGAAATCAACCAGGCCGAGACCATCTCAGCCATGGTGGATTGGGTGGATCAACGAATATAGGAATGGATATGATGTTTACAAAAGTAAAAGAAGTTCTAGAAAAGAACGGCTTCAAGGTCAGCTGCTTCAGCACCAAAATTGAAGCCAGGGATTATTTGGTTCAAAAACTAAGCGGTCAAAACTTAGGTTTTGGCGGCAGCATGAGCCTGCGCGAAATGGGTCTGCGTGAGATCCTGCAGCCAGCGCCTGCTGGTGAAAAAGTGGAAACCTATTTGCTTTCTGCCAACGCTTTGGCAGAAACAGGTGAAATCGTGAACATCGATGGCACCGGTAACCGCATTGCAGCCGCCTATTATGGCCCTGAAAATCTGATCTACGTAATTGGCCGCAACAAACTGCAGCCTGATTTGGCCACTGCCATCGACCGTGCGCGCAACGTTGCCGGTCCCTTGAATGCTAAGCGCCTCAACAAGGCCACCCCATGTGTTGAAGACCTCAAATGTCACGACTGCGACTCACATGATCGCATTTGTCGCGGTTTGGCCATCACCTGGTTGCCAATGAAAGCGTTCAAGGTTACTGAGATTGTTCTCGTTGATGAGGATTTGGGCTACTAATCTCAATCCACATCAAGTTAATAATCCTGAAGCTGCCTAATGTCTTTTTGATTTGGAATCTTTATTAGTAATTAGTCCTATTACTATTGTTATATTCAGCTTTGCCTGTTATAGTTCCAAGAATGGAAATTCCAATTACAAAAAGGAGAAAATTGATGAACGATCATAAGAAACTTACCAATGAAGTCGGGGCACCTGTCCCTGATAACGAACACTCCATCACTGCAGGTCCGCGTGGGCCAGTTGTGTTCAATGATGTATGGCTGATGGAGAAAATGGCTCACTTCAACCGCGAAGTCATCCCAGAGCGCCGCATGCACGCCAAAGGTTGGGGTGCCTATGGCAAACTAACAGTTACTCACGACGTATCAAAGTACACCAAAGCCAAAGCCTTGCAGCCAGGTAAAGAAACGGACCTCTTTGTTCGCTTCTCCACTGTTGCCGGTGAGCGCGGCGCAGCTGATTGCGAGCGCGATATCCGTGGTTTTGCCTGTAAATTCTACACAGAGGACGGCATTTGGGATCTGGTTGGCAATAACACCCCCACCTTCTTCATCCGCGATGCCCACAACTTCTCTGACCTCAACCGCGCAGTCAAACGCGACCCGCGCACAGGCCGGCGTTCTGCGCAAAACAACTGGGATTTCTGGACTCTGCTACCTGAAGCCCACCACCAAATCACCATCACCATGTCTGACCGTGGCATTCCTGCTTCCTTCCGACATATGCACGTTTTTGGGTCTCACACTTACAGCTTCTACAATGCCCAGAATGAACGCTTTTGGGTCAAATTCCACTTCGAAACTCTGCAGGGCATCAAAAACCTCAGTAACGAAGAAGCTGCCAAAATCAATGGTATGGACCGCGAATACCATGGCAAAGACCTCTTCGATGCCATTGAACGCAAGGACTTCCCACGCTGGAAGATGTCAGTCCAGATCATGACCGAAGACCAGGCAGTCAAACACTACGAAAACCCCTTTGACATCACCAAGGTTTGGCCTCATAAAGAATTTCCGCTAATTGAAGTTGGGATCCTTGAATTAAATCGCAACCCTGAAAACTTCTTTGCGGAAGTTGAACAAGCTGCCTTCACCCCAGCCCATGTGGTTCCTGGCATTGGCTTCTCACCGGATAAATTCCTACAAGCCCGCCTCTTTTCCTATGGCGATGCACAGCGTTACCGCCTGGGCATCAACCACAACCTGATCCCGGTCAACAAGGCCACTGTGCCGGTAAATGAGTATCACCGTGATGGCAGCATGCGTGTGGACGGCAACTATGGTCGAACCCCTGCTTATACGCCTAACAGCGCTGGCTATTGGACCGCTCAACCTGAAGTAGCCGAGCCACCATTGGCAATGGAAGGTGCAGTTTGGCGTTACGATCCCAAAGAAGATCCGACCGACGATTGCTTCCGTGCTGGCGGTAATCTGTGGCGTTTGCTCGCTGAGGACAAGAAGCAAATCCTCATTGAAAACACCGCCGCGGATATCGCGCCTTGTACGGACAACATTAAATACCGCCATGCGGTTCATTGCTATCTGGCAGATCCAGAATACGGTAAACGCTTCAGTGAGGCTGCTGACCTTGATTTTGATAAGGTGTTGGAGCTTTCCACCTTGGACAACCAGGGTTTGATCGAAGCCACGCTAAAAT
>CAYMNM010000029.1:19820-20998 GCA_964391795.1 uncultured Anaerolineaceae bacterium
GTGTTGGAGCTTTCCACCTTGGACAACCAGGGTTTGATCGAAGCCACGCTAAAATGATTCGCCACTCAAAACAGCGCCAGCTCGTTCTTGAGTTGGTTCGCGCCAACCGAGGTCACCCAACCGCGGATGAAATATACGAGGAAGCTCGCAAGAAAAACCCGCACATTAGTAAAGGTACGATTTATCGCAATCTGAGTTTGCTCGTCGACGAAGGGCTCATTCGCGGTCATCGCTTTGATAAGGACCCTGAGCGCTTTGATCCGATCCTTGAAGAACATTCACATTTTCTGTGCCGGTACTGCCGAAAACTAATTGATTTACCAGTCAGACCAAGCGAGCAAGTAAACTTAACACTTCCCGAACTGCCGGGTTACAAAGTTGAAAGCAGAAGCCTATTGTTCAGCGGGGTCTGTGCTGACTGTGCAGAAATGGCAAAAGAATAAATCAGTCAACGAATGCGCCTGGCATCTTTCCGGGCGCATTCAAGTTATTGACTTACACGTATGCTACAATTGGCCGGCGTTATCAAGCTCTTCTTGATGATTGCTTAATTCTTCGCGGTGGAGTTTATATCTCAAAATTATGTTGGACACAATATTGATAGCATTATGCCTTTAAAAGATATCTTACGCATTGCGGCCGGATTCATCTTTCTTGGCCTGGGTGCAGTGGGCGTGGTACTGCCACTGCTGCCTACAACCCCTTTTGTTCTGGTTTCAGCAGCTTGCTTTGCCACCGTACCAGAATTACAGGCCAAGGTTATGTGCATCCCCTTTTTCAACGCACATATTCGCAATTACCAGCATGGCAGCGGCCTCTCCAAAAAACATGTCATTGTTAGCCTCAGCACGCTATGGATTACATTGATTCTCACCATCATCTTTACCCACCTACTTTGGCTCAGAATACTACTGACAATAATTGGTACGGTGGTAACCATCCACATCATTAAGTTTTCCAAACCTAGAAACATCACAAATGGCTCCTAGCTTACAGCCAGCACTTAGCCGCCACGAATCGTGTGTTTAAGGAATCTTCGATTGTTGTTAGAGGGGAAATAATGGCGGAGAGGGTGGGATTCGAACCCACGATACCTTTCGATATACCCGCTTTCCAAGCGAGCGCACTAGGCCAGCTATGCGACCTCTCCGAGCGAGCCGAAATTATACCAGAATTTC
>CAYMNM010000030.1:0-20808 GCA_964391795.1 uncultured Anaerolineaceae bacterium
GTCGAATGAGTTGCGGAATGCGAATAAAGAACTGAAAAAATTGCAGGAAAGACTGGTCGAATACAAGTTCCGCGAATTAGATGAAGGTGGGGAAGTAACCAATGGAATTCGAGTTGTGACCGAGAAGCTCGATTTTCTTGATAGCAATTCCGTAAAGGTGCTGGTCACCAAATTGCTCAACCAGAGCCACACAACTATCGTGGCAATTGTTGGAGGAGGTGAACAAGCAAGCATAGTTGCGGGGTGCAGCCAAGACGTTCAGCTGCCTGTATCTGAAACAATTGTGAATATTGCCAAGAGATATGGTGGCGGAGGTGGTGGCAAAGGGACTTTTGTTTCTACGGGAGGCATCAAGGCGGATACTGAAACACTCCTCTCAGTGGTGAACAAAGAAATTCGCCAGTTGATTGACTAATAATTTGACGACTTAGCAATCTGTTCTTGCACTGAAGGAAAAACTTATGAAATGTGGAGTCTACTAAGCAAATTTCGGAGATAATTTTGATGCCAAATCATCGCCTAACTGGCTTATGAGCAGATGAGGCGGGATGGGAAGCGTTTCTCATTTGTAATCACATCACCCATCCTTATTACCTTAAATTACCTTTTGCTAACACCTAGATCCTGTTGAGTGCCGCAATACTAAGGACGACCATGATCAATGTGGAAACAAAGGTTGCGCCGATCAGTCGTCGAAGACCTTGGGAGCTTGAAAAAGAGACTATCACTCTCGATTATCTTTCCGAAAGTTGTAGAAATCATCACAATAAATGGGCGAGGTAGCTTAACGGTGAAGCAGTGGCCTCATGAGCCATTGGTTCTGGGTTTGCCACTACGGGGTACAGGCAAATCCCCAGCCTCGCCACTAAATATTTAATTCACCAAATTTTGAACTGATAAAAATCACACAATTCTTGATAAGTTACCGCGGGTGCTTGACAATTCTTGCATTTGGTTCAAAACTATTGAAATTTTTAGATATGTAAGGTCTAAAGCGTCCTGCCAAATCGTTACTTCCCCTGTAAATGATTCGTTTATGAAACACTAATCAGAAAAGGGGAGAATATACAAGGTTTGCGTCACACAAAGTGAATATATTATGAGAGAATTGTGAGGTATTCATTCCCAGTAAAGGAGACGATTTATGGCCAATAAGAACAAATCAAAAGCAGTGGAAAGTTCTTTTGCCGCAATGGAAAAGAAATTTGCTGGTCTGCGGCGATTTAACCTGGTGATGGGTTTTTTGCACCTCGTCCAGGGCATCCTGATGATTGTCATCAGCAACGACACAACCTATCCCATCTTCACCAATTATCTCAATTTTGACCTGGCAACCCGAACTCTCAAACCAAACGCTCAGCTACTGTATAATGTGCCGTTTGGCGTGGCAGTAGCCTTCTTCCTGCTTATCTCAGCTGTGGCACATTTGTACCTTTCCACGATCGGTTACAAGCGATATGTAACCAACCTTAAGAAAGGGATGAATCCGGTAAGATTTTATGAGTACGCCCTCAGCTCTTCGTTGATGATCGTTCTGATTGGCATGTTGGTTGGCATAACGGACATTGCAGCCATCATTCTGATCTTCGCGGTAAACGCCACCATGAATCTATTTGGCATCATGATGGAAATTCACAACCAGTACACCAAGAAAACCGATTGGACAGCTTTCATTTATGGCTGTATTGCCGGGATCGTACCGTGGATCGTCATCATGCTCTATTTTGTGGGAGCAGTCAACTCTGGGGATGCCAAGCCGCCAGCCTTCGTATACACAATTGTCCCAACATTATTCGTCTTTTTCAATATTTTCGCCATCAATATGGTGTTACAGTATAAGAAAGTGGGTCCCTGGAAAGATTACCTATATGGGGAACGTGTTTATATCATCCTTAGCTTAGCAGCAAAGACCGTTTTGTGTTGGTTGATTTGGACAGGCACTTTAGCCCCTGTTTAGAATTGGTTAAGTAACAAAAAACGTCCGGGGAAAAACCGGACGTTTTTTTATTATTCCCAGACATTTTATTATTTACAGACCGATTCATTGAGAGAAATGTCGTCTTTGTAATTGATGATAGCAGTGGCAAGTGAACATCTCAAAATGAGGACAAAAGTACAATCCCAAAACTTATTAATAAAAATTCATGCTTGACAATAGTTAAATGCTTGCATATATTATATATGTAGATTATAGACAACTGTCCAATTATATATTAGTAACATGAGGTAAATATGAAGAAGTAGGCTCTACGACTTATGTTCGTTTTGAGCGCGTTACTTAGCGTTAACGCGCTAATCACCTCCAATTCCTATGCCATTACAAATGACGGTAATAAGGCGCAGCCATTTCCTGGCTGCCCACGAACAGCAACTCCAACTGCTACTGCTACTCTTACTCCAACACATGAACCCACAAGCACAGCAACCGCAACGACTGAACCAACTAACACACCTATTAATACAGAAATTCCAACGGCCACACAAGAATCTCCTGAACCTCAACCGACAATACCTCCAACGGAAGACCCTGCACCAACCCCAACCGTAGACCCTGGACCTAGCCCAACCAGCGATCCCACTGCAATCCCAACAGAGGTAGTCATCGTAGTACCAAAAACTGGTAACTCGAGTGGCAATCTTCTACTGATGGGAGCTACGATCTTGTTGGGCTCGATCGCAATTTGCATTTTCCTAGTTTTTAAAAATAAAAAGAAGTTAAGCAAAAAATCCTCGTCACAAAAATTATCAAGTTAAACTGCAGTATCGAAATTAATAATTGGTAATCAAAAGAGACCATTAATGGTCTCTTTTGATAGAGGCTGACATGGAGCAAAATTTTGTTCATTATTTAGATGAGGTAATTTTGGGTTAATACCTTACATTGATACCAGGCCCTGCACAGAGAGTTGATCAACTTACAGTTGTTCAGCCCATGTTTTCAAATTAAAGTAGGTTCTTGTACAAGCTTTAGAAAATGGGGAAACATTTCTTGATAGCTCATATCGTTTGCTGTGCGAGCATTTACTTGTTTCAGAACGTTTGGTAAACCCCGCCCATTCTGGGCGATTTGGAAAATATTCAACGAGGAAAACCTTTTTAGAATTAGATTTTTAGAGGAATTATTGTTTCTTTGATACCACTTTTTTGGTCGATCTTACAAAAAAATAAGAGACATAAAACACAGAAAAAAGACACAAAAGAATATGCGAATGTGAGCGAATATAAGGTATATTCTTGACAAACGTTTAAAATAGATTATATTCCTGTGTAAATTAGTCCAAAGTAAGTTTAGTCTGTTCGAATAGTGGAGATAATATGAATAAACTGACCAAGCGAATAATGTTCGTGCTCTTTATAGTATTAAGTTTTAGCGCATTGCAAACAAAAGTTGTTTTTGCAAACAATTCCGGCGCTATCTGGACAACTGATTCCACTTGCGGTGGTTCCCAACAGGACATCAACCATTACTACACTGGTTCAACTGTTTATATAAATGGCAGCAATTTTGACGCAGGTGTTTACAGCTGGAGTATTGAGGGGCAACCCGGCCAAGCTTCAAGTGCTCCCGGTGTTACTATTGCTGGTGGTAGTGTTACGGTTGGTGAAGACGGAAATTTCTGCTTCCCTGCCCACAGTATTAGTTCCTCGGATTGGGGCGAATTTAAGGTGAGCTTCAGCAATAAGGGTGACAATTACAGGGCTAATTCAAAACCTATTGTTGTGCCTACTTCCACATTTACACCAACTGTTTCAGAGACTAGCACACCTACTGAAACAGCCACACCAACAAGCACTTTTACGCCAACCCTTCCGCCAACTGAATCTCCGGAACCGCAACCGACAAGGCCTACAACTGGAACCCCGGAACCTCAGCCGACAATTCCGCCTTCAGAAACTCCGGTAGCAACTGCAACAACAGCGCCAACTCCGACACAGACCAGCGTTCCAGTTCAGACTGAAACAACTGATCCGACACAGATGGCGACAATTCCTCCGACCCAAGCTCCTCAGCAGGCTCCCGTTACTGGAAGCCCCGCCAACCCAGCTTTGCTCCAAGGTGGTGCAGCAGTTTTAGCGCTCATCTCACTGGGAACTTACGCTCTGCTCAAGAAGAAGGCTGATTAAGATGGATAAGAAGCTGCTAAGGGTTATCTGCCTTAGCATTGGGATATTGACAATAATTCTGGGGCTGTTTGTGATCAAGCACTACCAACCCCAGAATTATCTGCCATTGCTTAGTCGGGAATATTACTCGGGTTCTGGTCATAAGAAGACCCCTGATACAATGGAAAACGGAATTTCTCTGAGAACCACTCCCGAAGCTGAGACCCAAAAGATTTCTACCAACCCACGCTCTGCAATCCGTCAACAAGCTTCTCCAACAATAATTACAACTGTTGGCTCAAAAAAAGTTCTTTCCAAGATACTTGACCCAATCGAGACTGCCTCTTCTCCAACACCAACTCCTCCATGGATGCAATTTGACGATGTGAATTTAATGGAATTTCCGAGCAATATGACCATAAAACCGGTTTGCGAGACCAAGCCAATTGAACTGCCCGAGTTCAAGGTAATTCCATGGTCTGAAGATGTACTAACCAATGGAGATTTCCATGTTTCTAAAAAGACAGTGGTTGCCTGGGAACACCTTGGTTTTACCGGCTATTGGATTCATTCTGGGTTGGATTGGCTGGGAAGACCCCTGGCTGCATATCCATTGCAGGATTACTTAGAAAAAATAAATATTTGGAAGTTTCGAACTCCTGAAGAATTCGACCAGCATGCCGCAGATTGTGTGATCGGAAGCGATGTAAGCCTTGCAGTGGGTGAAGAGACACTTGAAGGCAAAGTTACGGCTGTCCTGCGCATCCCAGTGACTGAAATTGATGAAGTATCCGCTCATGTGATGGATTTGGTTCCCTACCTCGCTAAAACCTATCCTGAAAGCGGTTTTGATAAACTTGAAGCACCTGAGTTGCTACTTTATTTTTGTGGCCGGAGATTGACAACCGAAAGAGAAAACCCCAAGGTTTGGTACTACGCTCAAAGCCGAATCATTGTGGCGATTGATTTTGATTCTGAAAGTGAGCCTTTGGATTATTACGAATTAGATATGATGGTTAATGAAGCTTCGTTAAAGAATTAACGTTAAAAAAGATCCGTCAAGTAACCCCTTCCTGAGCAATCAGTATAAAACCTAACGCATAATGCGGATGATATAATCTTTACTATCCATCGGAGGTGGAAATGACTGATTTTATTAGCTATGCAGAAGTTGATGCTGCCACAGAATACATCAAATTACGCATTCAAAAATTACCAGAAATTGGTCTCATACTGGGTTCTGGCCTTGGCGGATTAGCCAATTCTATCGAAAACCCGGTGGTAATAAGAACTACAGATGTACCGTTTTGGCCAGTTTCCACAGTACCAGGGCATGAAGGAAAATTGGTATTTGGCAATCTGGATGATAAGGTCGTGATGACTTTGCAAGGGCGCGTTCATTATTACGAAGGGCACTCCATCTCAAAAATCGGTCTGCCAGTTAGGGTAATGCAGAGATTGGGAGTAAAAACCCTAATTCTGACCAACGCGGCAGGTGGTCTGAATCCGGATTTCCATGCGGGGGATGTGATGGTGATGCGCGATCACATTGCCTTTATGCAATTTGGCGGAGAAAACCCTTTGCGCGGGCCGAATCTGGACGAATTTGGTCCCCGTTTTCCAGACATGAGCCAGGTTTATGACCCGGAACTTGGAGATTTAGCGCTGGCTGCGGCGGTTGAGGCAGGTGTAAAAATTCAGGAAGGCGTTTACGTCTGGTTAGCTGGACCCTCCTTTGAATCACCCGCAGAGTGCCGTTTTCTTCGAGCTGCAGGCGCAGATTCTGTCGGGATGTCCACCGTACCTGAAGCGATCATTGCCAGACATGGCGGTATGCGCATATTGGGGCTTTCAGGAATTACCAATAAAATTGACAAGAGTGGCAAAAACGCAGCCACACACGAAGAAGTGCTTGAAGCTGGCGTGAGTTTGGCTCCCAAAATGACGAAAATTATCCATGGAGTGCTCAGGGCAATTTAGGCCATGAACGCTGGTAATTGACTTCATGATTGCTGTTATACGCTTTCTCACGCAACTTGAGATTCCCATTTACCTTCTTTTAGGCGTCGTAGCAGTAATCTATCTGCGGCGGCTGATGATTTCGCTTGAAGAGCGACGCATGTCAGTTTTTGGATTGGAGAAAGACGCCGCTCAGGCAAAGATAAGCAAGGCGACGACGGTATTGATCCTGATTGGCCTTTTGACAATGGCAGAGTTTGTTATCGCCACATTTCTCTCTGAAAAGCTTAGCCAGGAAGTGGCCTTCTCCGTGCCAACTGCGGTAGTCACTCGTACTGCTACACTTACAGCGACCCCAGGGGAGCCGCCAGAAGATGCCACGGAAACCCCTACACCATACCCCCAGGCCAATCTGGAGGGAATCGAGAGCAACTGTGTGAAAGGCGTTCTTGAGATATCAGAACCGCAGCATATGTCTACTGTATCCGGCGTGGTGGAAATGGTCGGATCAGTAAATACACCTGCTTTCGGCTCCTACGAATACGAATTTTCCATGGTCGGTAGACCCAATTGGCAAACGGTGGCTGCTGGCAGCGAAGTTCGTGTGGATAAAAGCCTCGGGTTCTGGTACACCAATACACTTGAACCAGGCAATTACATGCTTCGCCTAAACGCACTTGATAATCAGGGACAACCACAATCCGCTTGCGTGATTATTGTCAAAGTTGAAAGTTCGGAGTAGTAATGGCTAAGATGCAGATTACTAAAGGTCATACGGATGATTGGCCATCACTGTTCAGCATGGATGCGAATTCCAGCAGTGATTATTCTTATAAAATCGAAATCACCCGTGCCAGCAACAAGTATGGAATTGAATTAACAAGGTTTAGGCTGCCGCGTACAGTGGGATTAAGCTATCCAAAGGATAAATCCACTTTACTTGCTCAGCTTTCTGCAGCAGAGATGGTACTGGTCGGAAAAATTCAAAACGAAGCCATTGCCTTTGCTTGTCTGGATGACAGAACACAGCTTGATACTGTGCAGGTAACTGATCTGGTGGTCATGGAAAACGCCAGGCTAAATGGCATCGGCACCATTTTGTTGGTGGCAGCAGAGAAGTGGGCTCTGGAAAGCAAAAAGCATAGGCTTTTTATGGCAATACCTTTACGAAACGACCCGATGATATCGCTTGCTAGAAAATTGGGTTACAGTTTTTGCGGATTTATGTCTACATATTTTCAGACAGGTGACGATGCTCTTTTCTATGAAAAAAGGATTGGCTGAGACCTGAAATGTTCCCCGCTATGATTTACATCAGTAACGTATTGGAAACGCTCTACCAAATTTTGGCAGCTGGTGTTGCCATCACGGCTATTGCGTTACTCATGTACGCGACAAACTTTAACTTTAGGGACCGCATTGTTCAGACCTTTGGACTGATTTTGATCTGTGTTGCCCTGATATTCTCCGGCGAAACATTGGCTTCTGTTTCCAATGAACCTGAAACGATTCAGTTCTTCCTCAGGATTAAGTGGACGGGTCTGCTGCTGCTACCAGCTGCCTATCTGCATTTTTCAGGGGAATTGCTTACGCTAACGGGCAAGCCAAGCCGAGGTCGCAGACGCAGAACTGAAATCCTTGTTTATCTAGTTTCCATGCTCGGTGTGTTACTTGTTTGGGCAGGTATTATTATTGGTGGTTTGGCAGCCACCCGTCAGCCAATGGCATACCTGGAACGTAATGACGTAACTTTCGGGTTTGGGCTTTATTACCTGCTTGTCATGGCCATGGCCTCTTATAACCTGGTAAGGGCTTATTTGCGTGGAAAAACAGCCACTACAAAACGACGGTTGGTTTACCTTTTGGCTGGAGCAGCCGCACCGGCCTTAAGTGCAATCATCTTTCTTTTCCACGGTAATGCTTTCTTTGCCCAACAACCGGATATTTTCTGGATTGTTTCAAGCCTTGGAGCGGCTCTGACGGGTCTATTTATCGTCCTGATGGCTTATGTTGTCTCGTTCTATGGAGTAACCTGGACAGACCGAATCATCCGAAATCGTTTATTCAGATGGTTGTTGCGTGGACCTTTTGTTGCAGCCATAACACTTGGAGCAACCACAGCTGTGCGCAGAATTGGGGTGGAGTTTGGTAACCCATATATTGCTTATGTGCCGATGGTTATGGTTGCTTCAATAATAGTGCTGGAATTTTTGATCAATGTCTTCTCTCCAAAAGTTGAACAGTGGCTCTTTAGAGATGGCGAGGAAGAAGATCTTCAAATCATTCAGACTCTTAACGAACGTATGTTGACAGTAAGGGATTTACAACAATTTCTTGAGACCATTGCGGCTTCAGTCTGTGACCGCCTGCAAGTCTCTCAATGTTCCATCGCCATCCTTGAAGCTGGAAAGGTAACCCAGATTATTCTGACCGGTGAGAAGCGTGCCAGGGAGAATTTAAGGATTGACCAAAACGTTGTAGAACTGGTACAGGATAAATTGACCCTGTCAGAAGGCTTTATTGAGGCTGGAGATGTGGGTTATCTGCCTTTGGTAGCTGTCAACGGAGTTGAAAAGGACAACAGCAAGGAAGAGTTGGTAGGTATTTTAGCTACTCCTTTGCTCGACAAGGAGGCAATAGATGAGGATCAACTTGAGGCTATCAGCCTGCTGGCAGAACGCGCAGCATTGGCGATTAAGGATCGCCAGATTCAAAAACAAATTCTGAAATCGATTACTTCTCTGCAGGAAGAGGTGGACATCATTCAGGAGATGCGTGCGATGGCCAAGTTCGAGCCGGAGCTCGACTTGCAGGCACCGAACCGATTGTTAAAACCTGAATTTGCTGCTTGGGTGCGGGATGGTTTGACACATTACTGGGGCGGCCCTAAACTGATGAATTCTCCTTTGCTTGATCTAAAGATTGTTCAGAAATCTGGCCTTGATCAGGATGGTAACCGCACCAATGGCTTGCGTACGGTTCTTAAAGAGGCAATTGAACGTACAAAACCCCAGGGGGAACGAAAGTATACGAGCGATTGGCTGCTCTTTAACCTGCTTGATATGAAATTCATTCAAGGCAGAAAAGTACGCGAAATTGCCCACAAATTGGCAATTTCTGAGGCAGACCTGTATCGCAAGCAGCGCGTGGCCATTGATGCTGTCGCCCTGAATGTACTTGAAATGGAAACCGGCTCGAGTACAAATGGTGGACCCGAAACAGAAACCACCCCGAGTACCAGTGTTGGACCCAAAACATAAACTCCCAACCCAGTTCGTTAGTTGATTCAAGCGTCAATTTGGCATGGAAACTGCAAGTATTTCCTTGAATATTGCCATATTCTGACGGAGAAATTATGATCCAAAGTGAAACACGCAAAAACAACCAAAGGCATCGCCGTGAAAATCTACCCCAAGACTTACGGCCAATCCCGCCAGAGGAACTATTTAATGAAAGAACTGCTCTTTCAAAACGTGTCAGCAGATTAGTTTGGGACATCTTTGGATTGGCTTTAGTAGTGGCGGGTTTAATTGCGTTATTGGGCGTATTTGGAATCAGCAAAGGTTCAAGCCTTAACACACTGGTCCATCTGCTAAGCCGCTTTTTTGGCATCGGACGTTTTGTTTTGCCAATGGCAGTTATTGCCACTGGTTGGCTGATTCTGGTTTGGCGCAAGGATCCTGGTACACAGATGCATGTAGGCAAGGTTGTCATGGTGGAACTTGGAATCCTGCTTTTTTTGGGGGCAGCATCAGTTTTCTATGGGGACACAATCGAAATGGTGGAAAGTGGGCAGAGCGCAGGGGGAATTGTGGGCTGGGGCATTGGTCAGCCGTTGAATAGCGTATTGGGTTGGGTAGCCGCGGGTCTCTTGCTGACATTTTTTACTTTTCTGCTATTTATGGCTGGTTTGAATGGGTTTGGCGCCTTGGAAGCCTGGGCGCTTAAACAAGTGGGTGAGCCCATCACTGTTGAGATTCCGGAGGATTTCCAGACACCCATTCCAAGTTCATTGCGTGTTAGTACACCAACAGCCTCAAGCAGGGTCAACTCAGAAAATGTGTTGAAAAATAAAATTTCGGATAAGGAAACGGTGATTAAGATTCAGACACCCAGAGAACAAATCGGCTTACCCCTTAAATTTAAAACTGCTGGAAAAGTAAACCGCTTGGATACACAGAAACCAAAAGCCCAACCACCGGTCAAACGCTCCAACGAATTGCCGCCTCTCAGCCTTTTGGAGGAAGAAAAAGTGACGGTAGCGAACCAGGCTACCATCAATATGACGGCAGGATTGATCGAAAAAACGCTGGCAGATTTTGGTATTCCTGCCAAAGTGGTTGGTTACCGCGTTGGGCCTGCAGTAACGCAGTATGCTATTGAACCTGGATTCATGGACAAGTCAAACTCTGAAGAAAAACAAAAAGTGCGCATCTCGCAAATCTCAGCGCTGAATAAGGACCTGGCGCTGGCTCTTAAGGCTGAGCGTTTGCGCATCGAAGCACCAGTGCCCGGTAAATCTTATGTCGGAATTGAAGTTCCCAACGCGGTTCACGAAGTAGTACATTTGCGGGCTGTGCTCGAATCTGAAGCTTTTGCGCGCACGAATTCTCCTTTAGCGATTCCGCTTGGTCGGGATGTGAGTGGGCAACCGCTCGTTTCTGACCTTTCTAGTATGCCCCATCTACTAATTGCTGGCACGACAAACTCTGGTAAATCCATTTGTATTGCTGCTATCACCACCAGTTTGATTATGAACAACCAACCTGAAGACCTGAAACTGGTGATGATTGACCCCAAGATGGTGGAGCTCAACCGTTTCAACGGCTTACCGCACTTGCTTGGACAGGTGGAGACAGATGTCGAACGCATCCAATCGGTGTTGCGCTGGGCTACAACAGAAATGGATTATCGCTATAAATTATTGGAAGCCCAACATTCCCGCAACCTGGAATCTTATAATACGCGCATGGAGCATTCAGGTGGCAACAAGCTGCCTCGGATCGTGATCCTTATTGACGAACTGGCGGACCTGATGATGACAGCCCCTGAAGTGACCGAAACTTCACTGGTGCGCCTTGCTCAGAAAGCCAGGGCGGTTGGTATGCATTTGGTGGTAGCCACGCAGCGCCCAAGCACAGATGTGGTCACTGGAGTGATTAAAGCCAACTTCCCAACTCGGATTGCTTTTACAGTGGCTTCCATGGTGGATTCCAGGGTTATTCTGGATACCCCTGGTGCAGAAACCTTGCTTGGCAAGGGCGATATGCTCTTCCTGCATCCGGAAATTGGTATTCCACAAAGAGCCCAAGGTGTACTGGTTTCGGATAAAGAACTTGAGAAAGTCATGACCTGGTGGAAGGAACACAATAGTACCGTAAACCAAATGTTGCCCATGGTGGTTGAAGATCCAAAACCTGTTCAAGCAGTTGAAACCAAAGACGAAGTGAAATTGGCTCAGAAGCCGGCAGAATGGGTAGAAGATGTTCAACCTGTCTACCAGGAAGAACTACAAAGTGAACCACAGTATGTTCCAGAGCCTGAAGAGGAAGAAGCACCATGGGAGACGACTGTACGTGCGAGTGAGGAGGGCACTGGTGATGAAGCCTTAATTCGCCAGGCAACAGAATTAGTGCGCAGAGAAAGAAGGGCATCCGCTTCTTACCTTCAACGTCAACTCAGAATCGGTTATCCTAAAGCGGCATGGCTGGTCGATCAACTTGAAGCACGGGGGGTGCTTGGCCCGGCACAAGGTGGAGGGAAGGAACGAGAGATTTTGCCAGAAACAATAGATCCTTCAACTGAGGTTGTATGAAGCAAAATAGATTTAACGTAGAACATTTTCTCCGAAAGACTTTCAAAGATCCCCTCGATCGGTTAAGCCAGAAGCTTTTTGAAAAAGGTATTCGGGCAAATCAGGTAACACTGCTGGGCCTACTTGGTTCGGCGCTGGTTGCCTACCTGGTAGCTCACGGTCATTTGTTTGTTGGAGGCTTATTATTGGCATTGTTTGCCCCTCTGGATGCTGTGGATGGGGCGTTGGCACGACTCTCAGGGCAAACCAGCCGCTTTGGAGCTTTTCTGGACTCCTTCATCGACCGTTATGAAGAGTTGCTGGTACTGGCTGGATTGGGGTATTTTTTTGCCTCACGTGGCAACGTCAACGGGGTATTGCTCAGTTTTTTTGCGGCGATTGGCTCGGTGATGGTTTCTTACGCTCGAGCAAGGGCGGAAGGCCTGGGCTTTGACGCTAAGGTCGGCATTCTTACGCGCATTGAACGAACTGTAGTCATGGTGCTGGGTCTACTGTTTGGTTTACCGCAACTGGCACTTGGTATAATTGCGCTGCTGGCAAACTATACAGCCTGGCAACGCTTCTTCCATGTCAGGGAGCAAGCCATTAAAGAAGAAAAATCGAGAGGTTAGAATGCCCCAAGGAATTCAGATCGGACCCTTTTTAATTCGTTTTTATGCGCTCTTTATCATCACTGGAGCGTTGATTGGCACCTGGTTGGCCTCCAAGCTGGCCGAAAAAGATGGGCAAGAGGCTGACATAGTTTGGGATATGCTTCCCTGGATATTGATTGTTGGCATTATCGGTTCTCGACTTTGGCATGTGTTTACACCATCTGCTTCCAATGCTGCCATGGGTATTACCACAGCCAACTACCTGAAACACCCATTGCAGATTCTTGAAATCTGGAAAGGTGGGCTTGGTATTCCCGGTGGTGTGATTGGCGGGGCCATTGCTCTGGTTATTTATTGTCACATCAAGAAACTGCACTTCGGTCAATGGACTGATTACATTGCGCCAGGTTTGTTGATTGCGCAAGGCGTTGGGCGTTGGGGTAACTTTGTAAACCAAGAGCTATATGGCAGCCCATCCAATTTACCTTGGGCTATCAAAATCGCACCGGAATACAGATTACCAGGCTTTGAGGCTGTCGAGACTTTCCACCCTTTGTTCTTCTACGAATTTGCCTTGAATCTGATCGCGGCAGGAATATTACTGCTCTTAACTAATGCAAATCGCAAGAATCGTTTTTTGCTTAAAGGTGACATCTTCCTGCTCTATTTGGTTTTTTACCCAGTAATTCGCTTCGGGCTTGAGTTCCTGCGCCTTGACCCATCTGCTGTATCTGGGTACAACATCAATCAGACAATTATGGGTATTGTGGCAATCCTGGCAATTATTGCCCTTGTAGCGCGGCATGCGCTGGCAAAACGCAAAAATCTTGATGTGGAGACTGAGGGCCTTGACCTGACAAAGATAAAACCTCTGGACACTGACGCAACTACGAGCGAAAGCGAACCTAAGGATCAGGAAGCCGAATTGGAAGAAATTACAGACAAAGAGCTAACCGAGGACCTGGACGAACTTAGTAAACTGGATTAGTTCAGAAACGCTTAGTTAAGGTGGAAAAAACCCCGGAAAAAACGGGGTTTTTCTATAGATAAGGAATGGTAAAATGGGGGAACATTCTGCAAGGAGCTGATTATGAATCTGGAAGAACAAGTCGAATATTTAATGCAAGGCGCCGATTACGGTGATGACGAAGTCTACCAGACGATGCGCAAAGAACTGACCGAGCGGTTAGCCAACTCCATCAAGACTGGAATTCCCCTTAAAGTTTACTGTGGTTACGACCCGACCTCTTCCGATCTGCACCTTGGGCATACCATCACCATGCGAAAACTACGCGCTTTCCAGGATTTGGGGCACGAAGTCACCTTCTTAATTGGTACCTTCACTGCGAGAATTGGCGACCCGGATAAAGACAAGGCTCGACCGGTTAGTACCGACGAGACGGTTCAACAAAACGCCATGACTTACGCCCAGCAAGCCTTCAGGGTGCTTGATCCGGCAAAAACTGTTGTCGCTTACAACGCCGATTGGCTTGCTCCCGTTACCTTTGAAGAACTCTTCAAGATGGCCTCCATATTTACAGTGCAGCAGTTCCTGGCACGTGATAACTTCCACAAGCGCATCACGGAAGGTACCCCCATCTACTTGCATGAGTTCTTCTATGCCCTTATGCAGGCTTACGACGCGCATCATCTGGATTGCGATGTGCAGTTAGGCGGCACCGATCAACTTTTCAACCTGATGGCCGCACGTAAACTGATGCAGTACTATGGGCAGAAAGGTAACATCCCACTCACTTTCCCACTGATTCCCGGCACAGACGGCGAGCTCAAGATGAGCAAATCGCTTGGAAACTATATCCCGATCCACACCGATGCAGCGGACATGTACGGAAAAGTGATGAGCGTTCCCGACAAAGTAATGCCGCTCTATGCAACTTTGACGACTAACTGGTTGCCAGATGAAGTGGCGGCTTTCAAACAAGGTCTGGCGGATGGAAGCGTACACCCGCGGGATGCCAAAATGAAGTTGGCCAGGCGCATTACGGAACTTTTCTACGGGGAAGTTGAAGCACAGAATGCTCAGGATCGATTTGTGGAAACCTTCCAGAAAAAAAACCAACCGGACGAAATGCCTGAATACAAAGCAGGCATAGATGAAAGCGTGGCTGACATCATGCTGGCAAATAATCTGGCTAAAAGCAAAGGCGAGATCAAGCGCCTGATTCAACAAAGCGGGCTTAAACTTAACGGTCAGGTTGTAAAAGCTGACACGGAGATTCCAAAACCTGGGGATGTGCTGCAGGTTGGCAAGCGGCACTTCTTAAAAATTGTCTGATTTGATCAAGGGCTCGCAAGAGCCCTTGTCTAACTCTACTCAATTGGATTTAAGAGTTGCCTGGCGATCTCCTGCACTAGCTGTGGGGCTGAGTCTTCGATAAGAATGGCCACTGCGAGTGGCGAACCTGTCCACGAACGGGTATTCCCCCCAATAAGCCAAGTGAGAGTTGGTTGATCGCTTAAGAGGCTGTGGCCCATTTGATACCAGATTTTGGCATCCTCCGCTGAAAGGCGGTCCTGTACTTGGTTTGCTATGGACTCAGGAATTGCCTGGTAATTTGAGATCACGTTCTCGAATGTTTTCCATTCACTATCATCATCCTGGTAGCTGTTGACCAAACGAGGCTCAGAAAAGATGCCATTGTTGGTGATGGTTGCAGCCACCAGGCCCATCTGTAAAGGGCTAACCTTAAGTGCAGCGAGATCCGATGACTTTAAAGAACTCAAGTCTGATGGGAATTGACTGGCAGCGGCGACTTCCAAGAAGACGCCTGGTTCTGAGTTTAGACCAAAATTTTTCATTAAATTTAAGGTTTCACGTAGGTAAGAATTCTCGGGTTCATATCTGGGGTCAAGCGGGCAACCAAAACGCAGCTGATCGAGCATCACCACTTTCCCTTCCATCGCCAGCAGACACTCCGAATCAAGATAACGGGAGGAATCTGGTGGAAGGCCTTCAAGAGCTGGATTTAGATAATCCTGCACCAGGTAGAAAAAATGAGAGAGAGTGCCCAGTGGGTAAGTACCCTGGGTTGTCCTGTTTAGTAGAGGCGCCACATCAGAGGCCATTAATTCTTCCCACTGATCGTTCAAAAGGTTGCTGTCGAAGCCTGGATGAGAAGCAAGGACGTAAATCTCTCCTGATTGTGCATTTAGAACGACAATAGCGCCTAACTTGTCACCCAGTAACTGATCCGCTTTGTTCTGTAAGTTCAGGCTAATATTGAGTTTCACATCCAATCCAGGTGGCGGTTGGTTATAGAGGAGATCAAACCACCAGATGAGAGCATAATCGCTGCGGGTGAGCCCTCGCAAGTAGGGATACATGCTCTTTTGAATTCCAGTCTGCCCGTATAGGCCATTAGCATAGCCCAGCGTATGACTAAGGTTTGGAGCTTGATTGACAAGTTGGAAATTCCCTGGTTCGCCATATACAGCGGTAAGCGTTTTGCCTGTTTGTGAGACCACATCGCCACGTGGTGAAAGTTGATCCCACACTGCCCATCGCGGATTTTCATTCCTAGCAAGCAAATTATCACGGTCCAGAATGGCCAGTTGGGCATGCCGCAGAATCAAGACGCCAAATAAGACCATGATAATTGTCCCAATGAGCAAGTATGGTTTTCGGGTCTGATCTGGAAGAATTTCGGGGCTATTTTCAGTGCTGATGCGCAGCAAAATAGCAACTGCGATCAGATTGGTGACCATGGAAGATCCCCCGTATGAAGTAAAAGGTAGTGTGATACCAGTAATCGGCATCAACCCCAGGTTGCCGCTGATAATTATGATTGTTTGTAAAGCAATATAAGCAGAAAGACCAAAAGCCAGGTAGCGGCCAAAACTAGTTTTAGAACGCAAGGCAATACTGATTCCCCGAATAATCAGCAGGAGTAGCAGGATTAAGTAAAATACTCCACCAATCAGGCCAAATTCCTCCGCGATTACCGTGTAGATAAAATCGGAAACCGCAATGGGTACAAGGTATGGGCTACCAAGGCCAGGTCCGGAACCGATAATTCCCCCTGCAGCTATCGCAATCCGGCTCTGGACAAGTTGATAAGAGGCATTCTGTGTATCCAGCCATGGATTGAGCCAAATGTCCAAACGTGTTTGGACGATTGGTAGCGTAAAGTAGCCAATCGTCCCAACAAGCAGGAGTACCAGCGGAAAAATCCATAAGAAGCGACGGCGGTGAGTGGTCACCGTAATCATCAGGATGTATAGGAAGGCGATAAGTACCGCAGTTCCTAAATCGCGTTGCCAGACCAGCAGAATGCCGATGATGAGCGTCAGAATGATAGTTGGCAGAATGGAGACAATTAGCTTTGCGTTAGGTTTAAGTTGATCCGCAAAAAATGCAGAAAGGTAGATAATCAGAAGCAGTTTTAAAGGTTCAGATGGTTGTAAATAAATCTTGAGGACTCTCAACCATAAACGTGGACCGCTCTCAGTGGGGTTGACACCAACCACAAACGTGAGCCCGAGCAATATCAAACCCAGAACCAGCCAGATGTACTTGTAGCGTTTGAGCATTTGCGTAAGATGGCGAGAGTTCAGCGCAAGGATTAGAACCAGACTTCCCGCGCTAAACCAGAGCGTCTGCATAAAGCCAAGATTGGAGGAAAGCCTCCAGATGCTCAAAATTCCCCAACCTGTTAAAAGCGCTACTATAGGGAAAATTAATGGGTCTCGATTGGGCAGTTTCTTCTCAAGTGTTTTTTGAATTAGGAAGACCCAAAAGAGCCAAACCAGAAATGGCAGAAAAAAAATGAGTTTGACCTGAAAGTCAGGCGCGTGCAAGCGGGTGGCTGTAGAAATGCTGAGGGCAGCCGCGTAAAAAAACACAAAAAACTCCGCCCAGATGATAAATCTGGGTTTACGAAGGCTGCCCTGATTTACACTGGCGATACTCACTTCAAATACTTGTTGACCAGAAGGCCAAGCTTGTCCTTTGTTACTGGGTTGATACGCTGTGGGTTGGTGATGATGGCGTTTTCAAGGCTATGTTGACAGGCACAATCTGTGTCTTCCGTTGAGCAAAGGATGTCAGCTAATCTGATAATGACATTCTGTGCCGTGGTTGTGTTCTGCATAAGAGTCTTGATGACCATCTCAACGGTCACCGGTTCTTCACTGATGTGCCAACAATCGTAGTCTGTTACGTGTGCCATTGTGGCATAGCAAATTTCGGCTTCCCTGGCAAGGAAAACTTCCGGTGAACAGGTCATGCCAACGAGTGACATACCCCAGGAACGAAAAGTGTTTGACTCAGCTCTGGTGGAGAACCGTGGGCCTTCGATCGTGATGTAAGAGCCGCCTTCATGAAATGTTGCGCTTTCATCGTCGAGGGCTTGGGCTAGAGCATGGCTCAATTCAGCGCAAAAGGGATCAGCAGTGGAAACATGAACCACAAGCCCATTTTCAAAGAAGCTTCTGGCACGTTTGTGAGTATTATCGTAGACCTGGTCAGGGATGACTATTTCACCTGGTTTGTAATCTTCCCGCAAAGATCCACAAGCGCTGACACTAATCAAGCGCTTGACCCCCAGGGTCTTAAATGCCCAAATATTGGCGCGATAGTTTACTTCAGAGGGCGAAATTGTGTGACCGATACCATGACGGGCAAGGAATGCCAAACGGTGACCATTCACCAAGCCGGTAACAATAGGTGAAGATGGACGTCCGAAAGGTGTGTCAAACTCAATCTCCTGCTTCTCGGTGAGTTGAGGAAGGTCGTAAAGGCCTGAGCCCCCGATGATACCAAAAGTAAATTGATCAGACATGTGCTCTCCTTGGTGCTATTTGATTGAAATGGAGATGGGAACTTCTCCACAGATGATGAGATCCCCATCTTTGATGACCATAGGTTCTTCAATACGCAAATCTTCGATGTATGAACCATTAGTGGAGTGTAGATCTTCGATCCACCATTGATTTTGGTGAAAACTAAGCATCGCATGCCGGGCAGACATCGTGCTATTGGGCACACTAAGATCGCACTCAGGGTCGCGACCGATGCTTACTTCGCTGCTGGTGAAAGATTGCTCAACCTGGTGGTTGAAGCGCTCATACGAGAGGGTGAGCAGCGGGATGACCAGGTTTCCGGCCTGGGAATATTTGGTGTGCAAGCTTTGCCAGATCAGGCGAAAAGCTATGATCAGGAAAATTAAGAGGCTGACCATCATCAAGACGCGCAAACCCAACCCAATCAAAGGGGTCATTCCTGTTTATCTCCCAATTGACCGAGTACCCGGGTACCAGTGGCTTTTTTGTCCTGATCGTGGCTGTATATCAACAAAGTTTTACCTATCTTGATCACATCCCCCGGTTTTAGCTTGGCACTACTCACGGATTTATTGTTGACCAGCGTTCCACCAGTCGAACTAAGGTCAAACAGGAGGTAAGAACCTTTTTCAGCCCGCAACTGTAAATGTTTTCGGGAAACTTGCGGGTCGATGATGACGATATCATTGCTTGAGTGCCTACCGATACTGACGATGGGGCTGCCAAGCATTATCGATTGCCGGCCGTCTACAATCAGGTAGGCTTGTTCAGGAATGAGCACTGAATTTTGTTTTTCTGGAGCAAGTTTAATTACCGTAGCGGTGGTTATTTGTTGTTGTAGCTGGTGAGCTGGCATGACTTTGAGTTCATCCACACCCAGGCTGTCATCAGCGAGCAAGCGAAGGCGGAGGGGCTTCTCAAAACTGACTGATTCGGTCAAAAAAGAATTCATAATCTCCTGGCTAACCTCGTCCAGCACAGGTTGCGTTGATTGCCAGGCGTCAAACTTTTCTGGTGAAACACGTAATTGGATGAAGTCTGGCAACAGTCCGGTCTCATCCAGTGAGCTTCTGACTGCCTTAAGGATGATCTCAGTCAATTGGGAAGAAAGCGGTTGGCTGTTATCAGGGAAAAATAGCTCATCCAAGGTGCCCTCAAGGAGACGCCTTAAACGTTGTTCAAGCGAATCAAGAATTTTGCTCATCGTAGAAGGAATTATACCAACTCCAACTGAGCACGTCTTGGCGATAAAGCTTAAAAAGCGTAGATAGGGTTGCTGAAGATCCAGGCGCGATGTTTACCCAGATAGTCTTGGTAGACTTCGACTCGGTAAATGCCAGGTTCGGTTGTGATGTGGGTTAGAACTTCACGGTCCCAGGATTCTTTGATGAGTTTGCCATCTTTGATTAGGCGAATGTGGCCGTGAATTGGTAGACGCACCTGGAAAGTGAGCCCTCCACTTGAATCGACGCGGTCTCCGACGATGAAGGTGCCATCCTTGGTGTTAACTGTGTAGCGGAACCCTTTGGCAGAGTGGATTTGATCGTTCGCGAGATACGCATGCCCGCCTGCCAGTGCTTCGTAAACCATATTTCGATCCTGGTTTATTTCTCCCTTAAGAGTATTGGGCACCACCAAGTGATTGCTAAAAGCCCTGAAATGGAATTCGTAGGGATAGAGATGGATCTTAATAGGCCCCTTGCGAATAATCAAATTGTGCGCGTCATTGCCCGCAATGGCTACAATTGGCTGTTTGTGTTTGAGAAGCAATTCATCCCAGAGTTTGACTGTGCGCTCCAGTGGAGCTTCCATCATACCTCTTGGGAAGAGAGCGTTGCGTATTACAGCAGGGATTGTTTGAGAACGCGTCTTAAATTCGCTTAGTTGGTTCCAAAGTTCAATGCCAGTAAAACCTTTTACATCCCAATTCCGCCAACCAAATTCGCCTTCGCCAAAGGCTGGGAGGGTATCTTCATAGGGGTGGGCGATAAAAGTCAACCCACGGCTTGATGTAGCCTGGTTAATGAGGGTCTGGGAGTTTGGTGCAAAACGGGCAATTTCTCTGTTGTGGCCAAAGACCAACAGATGGCTACCGCCACCTTTCAGAGTTTGGTCGTGTACTTCCTCACCAATTAAGAGCAGTACTTTACGACGTTTTTCCTGAAGATAAGTCTCGGCGTCTTGAACAAGCACATTATGGTCGGTCACTATAATGGCGTCAAGGCCAGCCTTCATGGCCGCTCTGAGCAGGTCTTTATGGCTACCTGTGCCATCAGAATAACGGGTGTGCATGTGGATTCCAACCAGAATTTCTTCCATAGGTCAGGATTATACCAACTTGACCTTCTGTTTTTGATTATTGGTTCGACATTTTTACTGGTTACTTATGGGGAAGACATTTTTGCTGGCTAAGAACATAGGTAGCCACTACAATAGGTAGCCACAATGGTGTTGTTGACCACCGAATATGTCACCCTTAGAGGGTCCTAATTGGTCAGCGATTCTGTCACCCCTGTCTCCATTCTAAGACGATTG
>CAYMNM010000031.1:0-20575 GCA_964391795.1 uncultured Anaerolineaceae bacterium
AGCTACCCCAAATTAATTGGTAATTTTTCCAATTAATTAATGTTGTGACACCATTAGCTTATAGCGTTGTCGGGTTGCGGTCCGTTGATTTATCGTGATTTCGACAAGCGTGGTCCTTTCATGCCAACCTGCAACGCTGAGCAGGACCAAGTTGGAAACCTAATTGTCACAACCCGCGCACGGCCGGCACTCGTCGCACGATGGACGGATTTGGGCATATGCGGCGCGAACAAAAATCAAATGCATACAACGAAAATGAAGACTGCCCCGTGAGGGGCAGCCTTGCGTTCAAAACTTCTTTTGACAAATATTTGGGTTTAATTGTTCCCAGTTGTGACCATTACTTCCGCGGGAGCAGACAACTCAGTTATCGTTTCAAAGCCAGGTGTGTAGATGTCACCGCCAATATTGGCGGCAATCACCTGATAGTGATAAGTGGTGTTATTCACTGTAGTCGTGTCAGTAAACGTTGTGATATTTGCTAAAACACGCCCTATCTCAGTATATGTACCGGGAACGCCAGCAAGATCATCAGCGCGCATGATTATGAAGTCGGTCTCGTTGTTTGAATTATCCGCCCAGGTGAGGTCTATGGATTGGTTGTTTTGAGCAATCACAAAGCCAAGCCCGGAAGGCGCGGCCGGCGCGACAACAAAGGACATGGAATGCATCATATCCATCTCTTCATGACTGAGCAGATGGCAATGCCAGACGTACTCCCAACCGTAGTTTATAAACCTGTTGAATACCGTCACCGGGTTACCAAGGGGATCCTGGAATCCGAGCGGCGGCCCCATCATCTCTACATTTTCCGGACGGGTTGGGTCGATTAATCGCACGCTATTGGGGACGCTAAAGGGCTGTGTGGGCATGGTCGGCCTGAAAGCGAATATGGTGTGTTCCAAGGGGTTAACTCGGAAAGTTTCTTTCCAACCAAGTTCGTTGGCTTCGGGGGCCATAACCATACCATCCCAGGCGACACGGTTAACCAATTGGGCATTGAAGAGATGCACATGAATAGTATGTGTGTCCACACCGTTGTGAGTAATCTTCCAGATTTGAGTGCCATCTGAAAGTGAGCCGATGGGTTCGGTCATGATCGAACTTTTAAGAAGTTCAGTTGGGGGACTAAGGAATGGATAAAGCGTGAAGACTTGAGCACCAGCCCCAGTGACGGGCAGTTCCAAACCAAGGAAGCCGCTCATCCGGCCGTACTCGTCAAAAGCTTCACCCATTTCGTCCTGGATAGCCTTGGCTCCCAGGGGAATAGTGATTGGGACAGCCGCGGCAACCGCACCGGTGCCTGGACCTCCATTATCTGTAATTGAAATGGTTGGGGCAGAAGTGTAATTACTGCCACCGTTGGTGATCGTAAAGCCAGTAATGGCTCCAGCACCATCAATTGTTGCCGTTGCAGTGGCACCTGCGCCACCTCCTCCTGTGATGGTTACCAGAGGATTCACGTAACCTATCCCTCCATTGACAACTGAGATGCCCGGTAAGGGTCCGTTATAGAAGGATTTTTCCCATTCGTGCTGAAGCACAAAGCCCCTGGTATCCGCTGGCATGGATTCGTTATAAGCAGAGTTGTAAACTGCCTGCGGGATGATAATGCGGTCCTGAGACACTTCGAACACTCCAGGTTTTGTGTCTGTGCTCGCGAAGATGTTATTCAGAGTGGCCATGTCATAAGAAGGGCCGCCTGTGAGGGCTGCCAAGGCTGTCGCACCAAAGCCGCCGCCACCCGCCAGGGTGACCTCCGGCCGGGTTGAGTAACCTGAACCAGAGTTGGTCAGAGTGATGCTTGATACACGCAAGGAAGCCTGTCCATCCGCGAACGTGTTTGGGGGAGGCGTTGGGTTGTCTGAACCGCCCATGATTAATGGCAGCCAGAAGTTATAGACGCCCAGCGTTGGTGTAGGCTTCGAAAGGACTACTGTTGGGGCAGAGGTGTAGCCGCTGCCACCGTTGGTGACGATAAAGTTGACTATGCGGCCGTTGGCTACATTGGCGATTGCCGTCGCACCGGTTCCACCGCCGCCTTGCAGAGTGACGATGGGGATGAAGTCCAGCCCTGTACCGGGATTTGTCACCACAATATTGTCAACAGAACCCGTGGCTAAAGCTGTGGCTCCGCCTCCGCCCCCGCCGAAAATATCGACAGTGGGCATGCTGGTGTAGCCGCTGCCGCCTTCAATCAAGCTGACAGTTGACACGTTTCCGCTGGTTTGGCTGGTGCCGGCATTTACGCGAACCTGCATGACCGTACGAATGTTGGGGCCGTAACCAGGATAGGTTGTGGGCGTGCCGCCGGAAGAAGTGAGGTCCGGCTTACCCGTGTAGTAGTCGTATCTTGGGTCATTAGCTGGGAAGGCAGCCGGGGCATCATTGTAAAGAATCAAGGTCTGCCCAGCGTATTGAGAGAAATCCACCAGGACGTCGGCACGTTCGGCTGTGCCGATGAGCAGGGAGTGGTCGGTGACGTTGCCTGCATTAAAGAGGGTGACGTCGTTATTCCAGTTGATCGGTTGGGGTGGGATGACGACCGGCTCGGGCAGGAAGCCGCCTTCAGTGCCGATTTGAATCCAATCCGGGCCTCTGGTGGCTGGGTCTGGCACGCCGCCTTCACGTCCATCCGCAGACCAGGTGGCAGGGAAGCCAGGTGTGGCCAGGGCAGGAACCATCTTGACTTCGGTGTTCACGCGGCCATCGGGTGTGACAACCGTTGGGTCAGCAACATAGAAGTGCAGGTTAAAGAAGCGGTCATCAGCCGCGTTCAGAATGCGGAAGCGCACCACGGTAGGGTCAACTTCCAAGTATGGATAGGCTGTACCGTTGATGAGGGGCGTGTCCATAAAGGCTTCCATGCCCATGGACGGGTTGGGTGTGCCAGGCCGCAGAGGCGGCTCGCAGAAGCCAACAGCTGGGTCGCAGTTGGGGTCATAGTATTCATTAGTTACTGGCCCCTTGCCACCTTCCAGAACAGTCGGAGGCCAGAAGTAAGGCCCATACTGCCAGCGACCAAAGGCGTTGGTACCGCTGGGATCGTAGGGGTTTTGGCCAGGCATGTAAACTGAGCTCACCCAGAGGTCACCAGTTTTGGGTACTGGCCAGATTGAGCCAGCAGGAATCTCACCAGTGCCCCAACGCCAGGTAGGATCCTGAGCGGCGATGGTGCTGGCATCGACAAAAGTTTTATCCTGGATGATGAGCGGAATTCCAAAACCTGGCAGCGCCTGTACCAACCCAGGGTTGACCCCGGTGTTGTTCGTGCCGTTCATCAGGTCTTGTTCAACTGCATCGGTCACCAGGTAGCCAGCAGCTTCACCCGCGTAGACATTCAAGCGTGTGATGCCATAGGCATGGTCGTGGTAGAACATCAAGCGGGCGCTTTGCTGGTTGTTGTAATAGAAAGTTAATGTGCCGTCACCCGGGTTATTAGATGCACCAGCCGGAGGAGTGTTTGTGGCACCGGGGATCACATTGCCACCGGCATCAAACCACATGTCGGGGACGTACCTGACGCTGACGCCCGTGGGGTATTGGGTATCTTCCCCAGCGGGGGTTGTCCACTGATGAGGCGTGCCGTCACTGATCCAGGGCACAAAGCCGCCGTGCAAGTGCACAGTCGAGCGGTTGACACTGTAATATTCACAATTGCCGAACATGGCTGCATCACATTCAATACCAAACTGATCCTTAGGGCCAGGGCCAGCTCCCATCACGGTGGTATCCACCGGTAAGAAGAAGTCGCCATTAGGCACTTTGTTATTCGTGAATTTGATGCGCACAGCACGATCCTTGTTCGCGATGATCATTGGGCCAAGGTAATGGAACTGGCTGACGGTTGGGTCCGACGTGTTGGTTTGGCGGTAGCCGTTTAGCGTAGTAGGGGGCAAATCCGAGTGTAATTGCTCGGAATAAGTACCCAATTCAATTTCGTAATAGTCCGCATCCGGGAAGGTGGTTGTATCTGGAATGGCTACCGGGAGGTATTGGCCAAGTGCGTTGGCGTTGGCGATACCGAGACCCGGCAGCGCGTCAACAAACTTGCGGATGCCACCCGATAATTGTGTAGAGAGCATGGCTGTTGCGAAGGCATCCACGCCGGTCGCATCCTCAATGACCACGATAGGCGCGGTGTAACCTGAGCCTGGAGCGGTTACTGAAATGCCGTTGATTGAACCGCCGCTAAGTGTTGCCTCAGCCGTAGCGCCGGTACCCGTTGCATAAACATCCAGGATGGTCACAATGGGGGCTGTGTAACCCGTACCTGGTTCGTCTACGGTGATGTAGCTAATGGAACCTGTTGGCATAGGGGAGTTGGCATAGTTTGGGAAAGGTCCGTAGAAGTGAGGCGTTTCATCCGGTGTCATCACCGCACTAAGCGATACTCCCTGACTACCGGCCAGGCCAGGTAGTACACCCTTTTTGCGAGCCGCCAAGGCAGCAGCCTGTATATCCGCTGCGGTAATGCGGCCTTCTTTGAAGTACTGACCATCAACGTTGATAGGTGGAGGTGGTTCCTGCTGGGCTTGTATTTTATTTGGGGTGAAACCAGTTGCTCCGAAGACCAACCCGGTCACAAGCAGCAAGTTCAACACTAACCTGACATACTTTCTGTTTTTCATGATTCTCCTAATCTTTATGTGACGCCAAATAGATCTTTTCATTGGCAGAAGATGGAGAAAGCATCTCTGCCTGATAGCGTATTTTGAAAGGTAAAGGGTAAATCTTAACTTTTCGTCTCCATAAATTTCCTCTTTCTTGCTTAGCAGTCTTCTGTTAAGGGTGGTTGGTCTGCTTTTTTTAACTACAGACAAAACTTGTGAAGGATTCCATAGGCTTGACAGAGATAATTGTCAAATGTTTTAGGAAAGCGAAACCATTTCTGACCTTCGCGAAAAGTCAACATGGTTTACGTCGGAAACAACCTGGCCGCTGCTCATCACAATACTGCGCGTGCCGCGTTTGACCAGGCTGCCATCATGGGTCACCAATACTAAAGTGAGCCCTTTCTGGCGGTGAATATCCAGGAGAAGCGAGATAATTTCTGCTTCAGTCTGTTCGTCGAGATTACTGGTGGGTTCATCAGCCAACAAAATGGCAGGTGAATTAATGAGCGCGCGCGCAATAACAACGCGCTGTTGCTGACCCGCCGAAAGCTGACGGGGAAGAGCGTTTAATTTATCGGACAACCCGACCACTTCAAGCAGCTCCCTGGCTTTGTCGAGATCTGCCAGGCTGGCCGCGCCACCGAAAAATCCAAGCGGGAGGACGATATTCTCAAGCACATTGAGTGATTGCAGAAGACTGGGGAACTGAAAGACAAAACCCAATTTTTGATTGCGCAAGCGGGCACGTTTGGTGTCGTTACCTCCCCAAAGGTCAACCCCATTTACAGCCACGCTGCCCTGGCTGGGTTTTGCCAGCCCAGCCATGAGGTTTAACAAGGTCGTCTTGCCGGAACCTGAGCGGCCGGTAAGCACCACAAATTCGCCCTCAGCTACTTCAAGGCTCACATCTTTGACCGCCATGACGGGGGCTTGTTTTTTGAGCAGATATTCTTTGCTGACGTTCTTAAGTTCGATCATGGCTACTCCTTGATAATTGTGGCGGATTCTTCCAGCGTGACTTTGAGGACGGGTACGAGAAGCGCCAAAAAGACAGTTGCCAGGACTGCCAACAAGATCCCACCTGCCAGGAGTAAAAATTCTGGGAGTTTGGGAATGTAAAGTGGAAGGTTTAATGAGTGGATGATCAGGTTCTTGAAAAGAATCAAACTCGCGGCGCTAAGCGCTATTCCAAACACGACACCAATGAGGGTCAAGAATGCGCTTTCAGAAAAAAGCATGGTTACCAGGCGGGTTTGGGTAGCCCCAAGAGCCCTAAGAACCCCCAGTTCCTGTCTTCTTCCCAGCACTGCCGCCGCACTCACAAAACCGATCAGAACCACGGACATGACCCAAAGAAGCATGGAGAACAAGCTCAGGTTCTGCCTTAGGCTATCCACATGCTCGCGTTGGTTGCGGAACAAACTGGCGGCAGGTATGGCACTGACTCCGCGGACCCGGGATTCGATTTCGTCAGCGACTTTGTAAGGGTCCGCACCATCTGACAGGCGTACCAAGGCAGTTGAGATGCTATCCGGAGAAAGAACCAGGGCAGCTTCAGCCCGCATTGGGGAGAGGCGCGCAATATCGACGGCGGTGTCGTATGTAAAGAAGAGGCTCTGGTCCAGGCCACTGCCTGTGGACTCAAGCGAACCTACCAGATCAATTTCATAACCATAAACCAGGATGTCATCACGGCCCGTCGTATAGGTGATGTAAGTACCGCCGATCGCCTGACCAAGTTCTAAGTCAGTATCCAGGTTATCTTTAAGCCAGGGGCGGACTGTGAAGTCAGTAGCAGGGTCGTAAGCGACCATGAACATGTCCGAAACGGTGCAACAGGAGGCGCCACGCATAGTTGAAAGGAAGAGTTGCGGTGAGACCACCTCAACGCCCTGGATATTGGCTACCTCTGAAACAACTGAGCGGGGCATCCAGACGGAAATGGGGTTCCCCATCAGCAGGGCTTCTTCAACGATGATTTGGTTGCCTGCTGGTATGACGGCGATATCTGCACCCAGTCGCTGGGTAACGCGGGTCAGGCTCTCTTGTGAGCCGTTAACCAACAGGTATGAGAAGATTAGCAAACCAGAAACAAGTGCGGTACACAGGGCTGTAATCCAACTGCGCAAAGGATTATCGGAGATGTTCCTAAAAATTAGTTTAAAGTCACTCATCCAAACACCTCATCGTTTTAGCCCCGCATCGATACTGCGGGGTCGCGCCTGAAGACCCACAAAATGGGTACAAGTGTGGCAATGGCCACTGAGAATAAAGCTATTGCCAGGCCCGAAACGCCCGCGCTTACCCACTGGTTCGGTGTAATCTGCTGGGTTTCGAAGCCCGCAATCAAGATTGGAAGTACAACCCCACCACCAAGTAAACCAGTTAAGACACCAGGAATGGCACCGATGATGGCAAGCAAGGCGCCTTCGGTGATCATCGTTCTTAAGGCGAAACTGCGGCTTGCGCCGAGCACGCGCAGAACGCCAATTTCACGCCGGCGCTCATTGAGTGAAATGAGGAATACGATGGCAATGCCAATGAGGGCACCCAACCAGACAAAGATAAATAACCGGTCAAGACTGCGCATGAGGCCAGTCAACTGCTCACGCCCAGAGCGGAAGAATTCGTAGGATTCAAAAGTTGAAACTCCCGGAACAATTTCAAGAATGCGAGTGGCTGCCTCTATAGCATTGGCTCCTTCTCTCAACGCAACCATGAAGACTGGCACGTAGTTAGCTTCCAGTCCAGGCACGTTTTGGTCAAGACGGTGGTAGTTCTCTGCCAGCACCCGGGCGGTGGAGAAGGTGACAAAAAGGGTGTCATCCAAGGTTGTGCCAGTCTCTTCGAGGCGTTCGGCCACGCGCAAATCCAAACCTGCCAGATTTACTACTTCTTGAGAGTCGGGTAGCCTGAGTTTGTTGCCAACATAAACCTCATTGTGCCCCAGCGGAGCAGGGGTTTCTGTTGGCAGCCACTCGCTGACGGTAAAATCCGTCTTTGGGTCGATGGCGTAAACGTAAGCTTTAGGCTGATCAGACCAAGGCGAGTTTTCGTAGGTGAAAAGGCGCAATTCCGTCGAGACGTCAATTACGTCTTTGGTTTCCCGAATCCACTGGGCCATATGTGTCAACTCAAGGTTACCAATCTGTGTGTACTGCTGGCTGCTACCGCGCCGAATGATGACAATGTCCGCGCCGATTTTTTGCATACCTGCCAAGCTGCTTTGAAGGTCGGCATTGGAAGCCCAAGTGAGCACACTGCCCCAGATGGCGGCAATGACTGCCAACAGGACAAACAAAACCAGCACCAGGCTTCGGCTTGGGCGATAGATTAGAAAACTGAGCGCGAGCGCGAAAGCTTTCATCTCATTTCCCGGAAATCTAAAAGCTTAGGCAACGGTGTTTGTTTCTTTGCGGGCAGATGAAAGGATGATGACTGCAATGCTGGCAACAATCACCAGTCCGCTGGCCAGCAGAATTGCCGGCAGCATTACCATTCGGCAAATCATTGTTTCCATTCCGCACACACCGATCAGATAGGTTGGGATCAGGGCAGCCATAGTGCCGAGAAGAATTCCCATAATGCCCATTGAAATCTTCACGTTTTTCTGTTTTGTGATCAGCAACAAGATGCCTGAACCCAAGAGGGGTACACCAACAGCAATCTCACCCAACGCGCTCCAATGGCATTTCATGGGAATTGTTTTGCCGTTGGGTAGCTCGAGGGAGTGACCGTGAGACTCGCAATCAAAAAACTGAGGAAAAATGATCAAAAATAGGGACAAAACGATGAGGACAACCGCTAGACCTTTGATGGTACACCTCCATAGAAAAGAACAAATGCAAGATTATTAAAGCACTACGACCACCTCAAGGGTTTCAATTTTTCTGATACTGATTGGATATTCAAATTGGACGTGCTAAGAATTTACGTAATATTAATATAATGAAATCAAAGAATCTATAGAATGTATATAGTTTTGGTTTGATTTATTTGAAAAGGATTCTCAATTAGAAAAATTGATATTTAATGTCGGACCAATGGTAGCAGGAAAACGGGGTGAGGAATGGCTATAAGGCAGTCGGTATTAAAAAAATTGTAGTCCCGAAAAACACAACTCTGCCACCTTAATTCCCCCAGTTAAGAAACCCCCCTGATTCCCTCAGCAATTTTACGCACTTTGGCTTTAATCGCTTCCTCATCCAGCGTGAGCAATTCTCGATCGCGCATCAACCAACGGCCATTGACCATGGTGTGGCAGACGTCGTGGGCGGAAACGGAGTAAACCAGGTGGGCATAAAGGTCGTAGCAGGGCGTGAGGTTGGCTGAGTCAAAATCTAAAACTGCTAAATCCGCCATTTTGCCAATTTCCAAGGAACCAAGCTTGTCTTCAAGCCCGAAGGAACGCGCGCCATTGATGGTAAGCATGGCCACCACATCTTCCGCAGGGAGCACGGTTGGGTCCATACTGACAGCTTTCTGTACCAGAGCAGCTGTTTGGGCTTCGTGGAAGAGGTCCAGGTCGTTATTGCTGGCAGTACCGTCTGTGCCCAATGACACGTTGATGCCGTGTTTCAGCATTTCAGCCACGCGGGCAATGCCTGAAGCCAACTTAAGGTTGGACTGCGGGCAGTGAACGATGGAAGTACCGCGCTCGGCCAGCAGGTCCAACTCAGCATCGCTGAGGTGTACGCCGTGGGCAAGCAGGGTGTTGCGATCCAATAAGCCAACACGGTCAAGCACCTCAATCGGGGTCTGGTTGTAAAGAGCACGAACTTGCTTCATTTCCCCCCTGGATTCGGAGGCGTGGGTAACAAATATGAGTTTTCTTTCGGTTTTGATGCGGCAGATCTCCTCCAGCATGGAGAGGCTGGCTGTATACGTGGAGTGCGCCTGAACGCAAGGATGTACAAGCGGATAGCTCTTGACCATATCCAGCATTTCGAGGGCTGCTTCATAATAGACATTTTTCCTTTGTTCAAAGCCGGGGATGACCGCGAAACTGGGGCCATTGAAAAGGCGGAAGCCGGCCTCGGAGGTCGTCTTACAGACAGTTGGGAATTGGAAGTACATATCGGCGGCAGCCGTCGTGCCGGAACGAAGCATTTCGACCATAGCCAATTCAACACCTGCTTTGACATTTTCAGGTGTGACAGTCTGAGCTTCCACTTTCCAGATTTTTGCCAACCAATCCTCAAGGGCCAGGTCATGGACGAAACCTCGAAAGAGGGTCATGGCAATGTGCCCATGTGTGTTGAGTAGACCGGGCATGACCACCTTGCCTGTCATGTCCAGTTTTTCGGTTGCTCCAAGGTTTTCGGGCAATTCACTCCGGCTACCCACCCAGACAATCTTCTCATCGCGAATTCCCAAAGCGCCATCTTCGATAATGCGGCGTTGGGGGTCCATGGTCAAAAGAGTGGCACCACAAATCAGGGTATCAAAATGCAGAGAGTTTGTTTCCATAGATATTCCTCTTAAGGAAAAGGTGAGATCAGGATCAGACCTCACCTTTTCAAGTTTATATCAAACTAACAATTATTCTTCGTCTTCTTCTTCCACGAATTGTTCGCGGCCGGAGAGCATAAGACTGGCAACAATGATGAGAGCCAGGAAAGGCAGAACAGCCAACCAAACAGCTGTCTGACCCTGTTCACCGGTGAAACCCAAGAGAGTCTGACCGGAAACACCTGTAGCAACCAGCACACCAACAATGAGGCCGCCAAGAGCACCAACAATCATCAAAACAGCGCCAAGTCCCTTGCTAAAGCCAGGAGCAACATCTTCCTTCTTCATAATGTCAGTCCAAACCAAGCCCCAGCGCTTTACACGTGGGTAGAGCAGGGAGAGCAGGATGGGTCCGAGCACAACAGCAGCCGCAAAGTTATTGAGAGTAATGGTGATGGAGAGGAAAGCAAACGGCACGATCTTGGCAATATCGAGGTACCAGGCGATCATGATACCGCAGGCAGCTGAAGCCACGAGAGCAACGATTTCGAAGGCGAGCAATTTCTTGCCAGTGTTGGTTCGCTGAGACATGTCGTCAGCAGGAACTAAACCGAATACGGAACCAAACATTTTGTAGGGAATGAAACCGAGGAAGAAGTTGCCAAAGAAACCGAAAATGGAACCAATTCCAAGTGAGCCACCGAAGAGGTCGCCAATGAAGTTGCCAATGGCGGCACCCCAGGCCCCAGCAGGCCCAAAGAGCAGGCTGAAGACGGGTGGGAAGACGTTCGCAGGGCGAACTTCGGTAATACCGGGGACGATCGGGATGCCAGCCTTGAAAACAATCAGGAAGGCGGCATAGATGGCGGCGGAAAGAGCCACCAGGATGATCATCCGGGTGTACTTCCACATGCTAAATACTTCTTTCATTTGATAGCTCCTTTAATAATATTTTTTTGAGAAATTGTTTCACAATATTTGATCAAGCCGGATAAGTAGATCTTGCTTTACGATTATCCTCCTTTCGAGGTGGTCTCTCCCCGCTCGACAGGCGGATGAGAAATCATGGCCGCGCTTTCGCAACGGCAGGTGTATTGGATATCTGTCGATAATGTCTTTATGAACAAGTCCGTCAGGCGGCTGTTTAGGTCGCCGCGGTCTCCTTCAACGATGGTCATGGTCTCCTCAATGCCGGAAGCCCAATTAATGGATAAGGCAACAGCGGCAAAATGGAGGCCGAGTTCTTTGGCAAGCACCACTTCGGGCACACAGGTCATGCCAACAACATCCCCTCCCAGTATTGTGTAAGCTCGAATCTCAGCTGGGGTTTCAAAACGGGGACCATTGGAAGCCACATACACAGCTTCTTTTCGCAGGTTTAGGTTGAAATCAGGAGCTAATTCCAGTAATTTCGCCCCGAGGCTTGGGCAGAAAGGCTGATCCATGCTGGTGTGGGCAAGGCCGCTGTCGCCCCCATCAAAGAAACTGAGGGGGCGCCCGTTGGTGAAGTCCAGAAAGTCAGTCACCAACGCCATGCCCAACGGTGGAATCTCAGGATTAATCGAACCAACCGCGTAAGCTGCCAGAACTTGCTCCACGCCCAGCATTTTGAGGGCTTTGATATTGGCGCGGTAGTTGATTTTGTGCGGTGGGGTAGTGTGCTGTAGACCATGCCGGGCAAGGAAAACGAGGTCAAGGGCTGGATCTTCGCTCAGGAATACCTGGGCTGGTCCATAAGGTGTTTCGATCTTTTCAGGCCGAAAGCTGTGGCCAGCAATTTCATAAATACCAGTGCCAGTAATTATTGCTGATCTCATACCAGTCCCTTTTCTCCAAAGTAACGTTTGAGGTCATACGGATTTAGGATACCATATTGTGTGACCACACCGGAGACTAAATGCGGCGGTGTGATGTCAAAAGCTGGATAGTAGGCATCGATTGCCTGATTGGTGGTGGGCACCCCACGGCAATTCTTCATTTCAGCGGGGTCGCGTTCTTCAATTTCGATGGAAGCACGGTCCGGTTTCTTTTTATCAGCGCCACCCGAATACACAAAGTAAGGCACACCATGGTAATGCGCGGTAATGGCGTTTTGGAAGGTGCCAATTTTATTGACCACATGACCATCCAGGGTCACCAGGTCGGCCGCGGTAAAGTACTTCTGAACCTTACCCTGGGAGAGCACATACGCGGGCATATTGTCGCCAATGATTTGAACTGGAACCCCAATCTCAAAGACGCTGGGGGCAGTCAGGCGGGCGCCTTGCAAATAGGGCCGGGTTTCTGGTGTAAAAACGTGGATGTGTTTGCCTTCGCGTTTGGCCAGAGCCAGGCTCATCAAGAAGGAGGTCTCGGCAAAGCACATTGTGAGCACGCCATCGCCATCGTCAATCAGGCTGGCACCGTACTCACCGACCTTGCCATAACGCTCATAATTACCATCGCGGTAGTTTTCAATCCAATCCAACAAACTGCTTTCAACAGTCTCCCCTTTATCAAGGAAGTCATTGGACAGACTCATGGTTTTTTCGAGCAGTCTTGCCAAAGCCGTATTCGTAGGCCGGGTGCTGGTTAGCCTCTGACGGGCTGACTCAAGCGCTTCTCTTTGGGATTCGGAGGATTTACCTGCGCATTGTCTGGCAGCCAGGGCCATGCCGTACATCGCCGCGATGGAGGGTCCGCCACCTTGGGTGACCATATCCTCGATTGCCCGGGCGATTTCTTCAACTGAATCGCAAG
Source organism: uncultured Anaerolineaceae bacterium (assembly GCA_964391795.1). Classification (GTDB taxonomy): domain Bacteria; phylum Chloroflexota; class Anaerolineae; order Anaerolineales; family Anaerolineaceae; genus Mesolinea. The sequence continues at coordinate 12,807 of CAYMNM010000031.1, forward strand.
TGACATAGACCTTCTCGAAGGGATATTTCCGGCGGTCGCCGATAATCACTTTACCATCCTGATACACAGCCACGTTTTCACGGCGCAGTAGCCAGGGAAGCATCTCATTGATTTCTGTAGCGTTCATGCGGCTCCTAAAAGTTCTTGAGGCCGGTCAGTTTGCCATAACCCATGATGGAAAGGACAACTGAAGCAATGACGAAGAGAATGACCAGGGCCAACACAATGTAATCAACTTTTTGCATCTTCAGGCGCAGATAATTGGTGCGGTTTTCTTTCGCGCCGAAACCCTTCGATTCCAAAGCCATGGCAAAGATGTTAGTGCTGCGAATGGTGGAGATAAATACCGGTACCAACAAGGGAAGGAATTTGCGGATGCGGTCAATCAGGTTGCCTGAATCCAGGTCCAGACCGCGGCTGCGCTGAGCCTGACTGATGGTAACTGTGCTCGACGCGATGGTGGGCACAAGGCGCAAGGCGGTTGAAATGGCAAAGCCAACACGATATGGCACGCCCAATTTGATCAAACCCAGCACGAGTTCCTCGTTACGAGTTGTGCTGATGAGCACCACGCCAGCTGAAATCATCAGAACCATCAAAAGTGTTCTGGCAACGGCGTAGAAGAAGGACTCTTTGTAAATGAAGAGGAACCACTGTGTCTGCCCTTTGGCAAAAACATTCCAAAGGACCAAACTGAAGACGCTAAGGATGATCAACAAAACACGGATGCGGTAGATGTTCTTAAAAGCTTTTGAAATATAAAGTTCCAAAAAGATCAGAAAAGCCACAGGGAGCATCCAAAGGGGATTCTGAAAGAGTAAAATTGCCACGAAACTCAGCAGGAAGATGATGATCTTCGTCCTGGGATCAAGACGGTGAATAAACGAATTGTTATCTATATAAAGTTCGGCATCCATTTAGTTCTCCTTGCCTTCCATGCACTCGATCATTTCTTCGGGGTAAAGGAAGGTATGTCCCAGTTGATTACTGAATTCGACAAAATGTGGTGGTCGCAGAGAAGCCGATTGAAGTTCTTCTGTATGAGCGAAGACTTCGCGGGTGGTTCCCTGCAGGAATAATTGGCCATCTTTCATAACGAAGACCCGTTTGGCATATTCAGCCACGACCCACATATGATGGGTGACGAAGATGATGGTGCTGCCGTTTTCGTTCAGTTGGCGTACCATGTTCATCATGCTGCGCTGTTCAGCATAATCCAAACCAGTGGTCGGTTCATCCAGGATCAAGATTTCTGGTTTGGCAGCCAAAATTGAGGCTACTGCCACGCGCTGACGGCCGCTCTTGGTGAGGGAGAATGGGTCAAGATCATCACAGCCAGCCAGGCCTACAGCTTCAAGGGCATTCTTGACGGTAACTTTTACCTCGTCCTCAGACATCTTACGGAGGCGTGGGCTGAAGGCTACTTCTTCGAATACTGTCTCAGAGAAGATTTGGTGATCAGGGTTCTGGAAGACATAACCCACTTTCTGACCCAATTTGAATACACCCTGATCTTTGGTTGGCATGCCATTGACGGAAACTTCGCCCGAGGTGGGCATGAAGAGTCCGTTGAAATGCTTGGCAAGCGTGGTCTTGCCGCTGCCATTTTGCCCCACAATGGCTACCATATCGCCTTTGAAGATATCCATACTGACACCGTTTAAGGCTTTCACACTGGCGTTATAAGAATATTCAAGGTTCTTGCACTGGATGAGAGGTTCGGTAAGTTTGGCCAAAGCAGCTTTTTCTTCAGCGACTTTGTCTTCGTAGGCTTTTGTATTCACCCTCCAACCTTGGGCTTGGAAAGCTCGTAGACCTTCCTCAGGGGTGAGAGGCAATTCCTGGGCACCCATGCGTTTGAAGAATTTTGGAATACCCAAAGGCATAACACCCAGGCTTTCCATGGTATCCACATCCGTCAAAACTTCACGGGTTGGGCCAATCTTCAGGATTTTGCCTTCGTTGATGAGCGCCACGCGATCAGCAAATAAAGCCTCTTCAGTTTCATGTTCGATGATCATCAGGGTGAGGTCATCGCGTTTGCAGAGCTTGTGAGTGATCTCAAAAACACCCATCTTGCTGATGGGGTCCAAATCGGTGGTGGGCTCGTCCATCACCAGGATTTTTGGCTTCAGCGCCAGCACTGAGGCAATGGCAAGCTTCTGTTTCTGACCACCAGAAAGAGTGGATGGGGGACGTCGGCGGAAGGCATCAAGACCGACGTAGTTTAGATTCTCGTCGATACGGCGCTTGATTTCATCCCACTCCTCGGCAAAGTTTTCCGGTCCGAAGGCTACCTCAAGCTCCACATTGGTGGAAAAGAGCTCGGCTTCAAAATCCTGAAAGACCATGCCTACAATCTCAGACATTTGGGCAACGCTTTGCTTGGTGGTATCGCGGCCCATAACACTGATTTCACCCTTCAACTTCCCGTTGAAAAAGTTTGGGATCAGACTGTTGATGGTTGAAGCCAAGGTACTTTTGCCGGCTTCGCTGGGGCCCATGATGACAAGAAACTCGCCTTTATTGACCTCAAGGTCAATGCCGTCCAGAGCAGGTTTCTTTACCCCTCGATAATTGAAACGCAAATCTTTGATCGTAATAATTGGTTCTGGCATTAATCCTCCGGAAGCGATTTTTCGCTTGCCTTACCCTGAAAGGGCGTTTTAATTTTGAGCACGTTCAGATTATTACTTTTGGCCTTAGTCTTATCCATGGATCTTATGGCCAGACAAACATAAAGGGCATGTACCATGGCGTACAATGCAATTCGGGAAGAAAGGGTTTCAGGTATTGATTCCTGAGTGACTGCAAGCAGAACAACATCTGCATATTGGGCAATCGGAGAAAAAGTGTTACCAGTGATGCAAATAACCGGGATTCCCTGGGCTTGGGCTTCAGCAGCAGTTTTTTTGGAATCACAGGAATTTCCAGTTTGGGAAATGACAATCAAGAGATCTCTTGGCCCCAAGACTGCAACCTGAACATCCTGAAGATAGGGATCTGTTTGCATGTGGCAATCAAGCCCCAGGCGCAACAAGCGGTTGTGCAATTCCTGGGCAATCGGAGCGGATGTACCGGCACTGATAATCAGAATTCTGCGCGCCTTGCGCACAAGTGATACTGCCTGGTCAATTTTTTCATCCTCAAAAATTTCAAGCGTATCGTTAATGGCCTGCATGGAATTGAGCAGTACTTTACGGGCTACAACACCATTTTTATCTTTCTTGTTAAGGCTATTGCCATCCAAACGAGGGGCGTCGGGCAGGCTTTGCACCAGGGCAAATTTGAAGGCCAACCAACTTTCGTAACCCAGGGAATAACAGAAACGCAGAGCCGTAGCATTGCTAACGCCAACTTGGGCAGCAATCTCATCCAGGGTCATCTGAATAACCCGATCTGGATTTTCGAGGGCATATTCGCCAACTTTTTTTTCAGCGGGGGATAGGGATGGAAGAAAACCGCGTAACCTCGACAGGGCGTTTCCGATATTCAGCTGAGATTCATCCATAACGTTTTCTCTCAGGAAATGATGTGATTTAATCAGCGAGCTGTCGAAAAATGTAAGCAAACTACAAAGGAATTTTATGGCGGTTTACTCTTAAGGTCAAGAGCAAACTGCACGAATTGATGCAGGAATGGACTGTTGCCTGATCGGAAATATGTTGATGATAACCAAAAGCAGGCATGGAAAGACAGGGAGCCTGAGAACTGGTGGAGGCTATGGTGTGAAGGCGATTTCCCAGATATGAACGTGGGTGGGCTCTTGCTCGTCAATGCTCAGAATGCTGAGGGTGAGCGTGCTGACCTCCTCAAGTTTGCCAAAGGCAAGGGGAACCGGGCGAATACTCTGTGGAAGTCCTTCCACTGCAGTCTGGTATTCCGCCAGGCTACCATCTGGCCTTGTGATAGATGCAATAATTTGGGTGGCCGGGGAACCAACCGTGGTCATTACCTCGCTGATCTTCACTGGAATTGGAAAATCAAGCTTAATCACAAAGGGATTGGCTTGCAGCGTGCGGGTAAGCGTGCGTGGGTCGCCATCAAAAGCTGAGATGATCTTAGCCATGTCGATGCGCGAAAACTCAACGGGTACTTCCTGATCAAAGAGCGGCAGGATGTCTGTCATGGGCTTGGCCAACTCGATGGCTTCCTGCTCAAAAATCTGCCTGGCATTATCGACATAATCGAGCTTGAGGAAGTAAAAACCCGGGCGCCCATCCGGCCAATTCAAGATTTTCTTGATACGTATCGGTTCGAATTTGCCAGACATTTGCAGGTTATCCACCTCCTCGGGAGTGAGCACGAAGAGGGTTTGCTCGTCAATCGGCAGCAAATTGGAGATGAAGGCATTGATGGAGTTGAATTGGACGGGCAAAGGGTCGCCCAGGAAAAAACGCCCCAGGATGTCAGTATTGTTTGCCCAAGAGGGTGTGATGATGATTTTGGTTTGAGGGTCATGCGCAAGTTGATCTTCGATTTCGCTGAAGACCTGTTTTGCACCCCATTGCATGCCATAAAGGGTGTAATCCGGGTACCAGGTAGGTCCGTTTTTAAGGGCATCGTAAGTCATCCATGTGCTTGAAAGGGCTAACAAAGCCACCACAGCAACCAAGATCGGTTTGTGAATTTGCAGCTTATCTTGCAGATAATCCATGAACCATGCCAAACCGAGATAAGTGAGATAGGCAAATGGGATGACCATCATCAGCAACCGTGTAATGCTTGGTTCCACCAGAGCTGCCCCAGTAGGTGTTGCCAAAAGCGCAGCAAGAACTATCCGATTTTCGGCATGTTTCCACCGTTTAACGGATTGCCAGATTCCCAGCGCGAGGATAGGAAAAAATAAGGCGGGCAAATGTCCCCAGCCAAACATGAGATGGCGGTCGAGATCCTGCTTGTTATAGAGGAACCAGTAACTGGGGTCGAAGCCGCGCAGGTAGCGCTCAAGAAAATGCATAACTTTTTGGCCAAAATTCAAATTTGGATCCAGAATATAGGAGTGCAGCAAGTTGAGGTGCTGTTGGATAGCTTGTTGGTGGGTTAGACGGAACCTGAGATCTGGTGTGGAAAGCAAAGCCAGGAGTAAAAGACCTCGCAACATCGTAGCTTTATCCTGCCAGTGATAGCGGAAATCGATGATCAGCAAGAGCATGCCGCTGACCAGCATGACCATCTGCATGGGTGAGTAAGCGTAAAAAGCTAAAGCCCCAAAAAGCAAGGAGAAATACAGGAATTTGCGGTTCTGTAGCCGGTACTTTAAGTAGAAGTAAAGGAACAACGCAAACATAGAGGCAGCCAAGGCGGTTTCAAAGGCCGTACGTGAGTGTAAAAACCAGGCTGGGATGGCAGAAACTACCAATGGTGCCAACCACCAGTATTTGGACTTGAAAATATCCTTAAGCGCGAATGCCAAGCTAACCGGAAAAGCAAAAGTGGCCAAAGCCGCAAAACCGCGGGTGATAGCTATCGAACGCTGAAAAAAAGCAGGGACCATCTGCCAATAAACCGAAAGCCCGAGGTTGAATTGACCGCCATTTTGAAAATATGCCGGGAAAAAATTGCCTGCGGGATCCTTGAAACCGTTACGGATGAGGTCAAAAGCAGACATGGTTTGGATGGCCTCATCGCAGAAGAAGTAGATTGGGAACTGGTCGATTTTTATGAAGCGGGAAAGCAGATAAACCAAGATTCCAGCCAGAAACGCCCAGGTTTGCCAGTTAGTGCGAAGCTTGCTTGTGCCTAACAAAACCGGATTGTCTACGGAAGATGTATCTGTCTTATCTGGGAGAGGATTGTTGCTACCCTTTTGTTCCCCATTACTCGGTGGTCCCAATTTCTCGTGGATGGCTGGACCAGGCTCAGACGCTTTAAGTTTCTGCAGTTTGCGCCGTTCAGGCAAGGTCTTGAGGTAATCCCAGATGGTTGGGTCAGGGTCGAGGGGCATGCTTAAGATTATAATAGCGCAATGAATTTCACGAAGGTGATTTTCATTTTGGCTGCTCCAACCAAGCTATAATATTTAAACGTTAATCGAGGTGTGTATGGGACCAGAAAAAATTACTCCAGAAGTGTTTGAAAAATTAGTTGCCTTGGCCGCGCTGGGACTTGAAGAAGGCGAGGCTGAATACCTGCGTGAAGAATTAAATCACCAGCTTGCGGCGGTAAAAGAACTTAGCGAGATTACGATTGCCCCCGATGTTGAGGAAAAGCCGCACGGTTTGGATTGTATTGGGGCGAACCCGCGCCAAGACGTTTGGGAAAGCTACCCAAACCCGGAGAAAATTCTGGCGTTGGCACCTGAAACACAGGACGGCATGATTGCCGTGCCGGATGTAGCCAAAATCGGCGGAGGTGCGGCATGAAGTTCCACGAATTAAGTGCGCTTGAAATTGCCTCTAAAGTGCGTTCTGGCGAGGTCAAAGCCAGCGAGGTTTTGGATAAAGCACTGGCTCACATCAAGCTTGTTGATGGCCAACCGGGTGTGCTCGATGGGGTTACTCTAAGCCAGGAAGAAGAAAATAAAGTACATGCCTTTATTGAAGTGACAGAATCGCTGGCACGCAAGCAAGCTGAGGAAGTTGATCGCAAGGTAAGCGCGGGAGAGGACCCTGGCTTGCTGGCCGGTGTACCAGTTTCCGTCAAGGATATTTTTTGCATCGAAGGCGTGCGTTCAACCGCAGCCAGCCGCATACTGGCCAATTTTTACCCGCCATACACGGCAACATCCGTTGAGAAACTGCAGAATGCCGGTGCTTTGATCCTTGGGAAGGTTAACCTGGATGAGTTTACCTTTGGTTCTTCGAGCGAGTCCAGCGCGTTTCAACCCTGCCCATATAACCCCTGGGATCCAAGTTGTGCTGTTGGCGGATCATCTGGTGGCTCTGCTGCTTCGGTGGCTGCATATGAAGTGCCCCTCTCTCTTGGGACTGATACGGGAGGTTCCATCCGTCAACCCTCTGCTTTTTGTGGGGTGGTTGGATTAAAACCAAGCTATGGTAGGGTTTCACGCTACGGATTGATTGCCTTTGGGTCTTCGCTGGATTGCCCGGGGCCGATCACACGCAGTGCTGCGGATGCGGCTTTGATGCTGCAGGTCATTGCCGGCCTGGACCCAAGGGACGCTACCACTACCATGGTGGAACCCAGTGATTACCTGGCGGCGCTACAAGAGGACCTGCGCGGACTGCGCATAGGGCTTTCTCCCGATTACGGCCATATAGCCTATCCTGATTTTGAAACCGGGGTAGTGGATTACGAACCTTTGCAAGCGGAAGTGATCCAGGGCACTTTAGACGCCGCGGAGGCACTGGCCAAGGCCGGTGCTGAGATCGTGGAGGGGGTTCCCATGCCTAACAGCCGCTTTGGCATCCCGGCCTATTTTGTGATTTCCCGGGTGGAAGCAGCCAGCAACCTACACCGCTTTGATGGGGTCAAGTATGGCTACCACACTGACAAGCCAATAAAAGACCTGAACGAACTCTACCGGTTGACCCGTGCGGAAGGTTTTGGAAATCAGCCAAAACTGCGCATTTTGATGGGTATGTATGTATCCGCATCGCAACATTCTGCCAACTATTATCACAAAGCCCTCAAAGTGCGCGGGATGATCCGCAATGACTTTGTGCAAGCTTTTGAAAAAACCGGAGAATATGGCATTGACATTTTGCTGACGCCTTCCACTCCGACCACCGCGTTTAAACGCAAAGCTGTGTTTGGCAATACTGTGCTGATGCAGTACTCCGACCAGATGAACGTCTGCGCCAACC
>CAYMNM010000032.1:0-20331 GCA_964391795.1 uncultured Anaerolineaceae bacterium
ATGCCGTTATGTATGCTATTCCCCATACGGCTGAGCTCACCATGGATAACCCACAGTCCCTGACCGGGTACCTTTTGAAGTGGGTTAAATAAACCCTTAATTTAAGTCAAAAAGGAAGATGCTTTGGCATCTTCCTTTTTTTATGCCTGCGCATTGAAAAGTCAGGCAGTTAGTTCTTTGGGCATGGGGGCAGGGGTGTTTTCAGCATCCAGAAGGTTCTGGATGGAATTGGTGATACGGCTGGCGGTTTCAACGTTGTTCATAGTGTAGAGGTGGACACCGCGAATATCATGATCAATCAGGTCCACAATTTGCTCAGTTGCGTAGTGCAGGCCGGCATCTTTGAGCGCTTCAGGGTTGTTGGCGTAACGGCTGAAAAAACGCGCCATTTTATGCGGCACACTGGCCCCACTGAGGGCAACGGTGCGTTCGATCTGGCGGGTATTGGTGATGGGCATAATCCCGGCCGTGATTGGCACGTCAATGCCAGCCGCGGCTGCCTTATCCAGAAAACGGTAAAAGACCTCGTTGTCAAAGAAGAGCTGGCTTACCAGGTGGGTGACCCCGTTCTCAAGTTTAAATTTGAGATTCTCAATGTCCTGATCCAGTGTCTCACATTGGCTATGGCATTCCGGGTAGCAAGCACCCAGCAGGTTGAAGCTGCTGTCGCGCTGCTTGATAAAGGCCGCCAAATCGCTGGCATGTAAAAAGACTTCCTTAGCGGGCACATCGGGCATGTGGTCCCCACGCAGTACCATAATATTCTGGATCTTATTCTGCTTGAATTTTTCCAGGGCAGATTCGACATCGGCTTGTTCTGAATACAGGCAGGTCAGGTGAGCCACCGGCTCGATATGGTAAGTCTCAAGAATGAGCGAAGCAATCTCAACGGTCCGATCCTGCTGGGCCTTGGTGCCACCCTGACCATAGGTTACTGAAATAAAGTCCACAGGCAAACCGCGCAGTTTTAACAGGGTGTTGTAAATAGCGGTATAGGGGCTTTCTTTTTTGGGTGGAAAAATTTCCAATGAGTAAACAAACTTTTTATGCTGAAAGAGTTTTGAAATGTCCATGTCCGAATTTTATCTTAATTACTAACAATAAAAGTCTGGGTAAAGCAAATAAGAACTCTATCAAAAAGCGATAGATCCTCCAACTAAAGTAAAATTATTCATCAAGCTATGGGAAATGTTATTGTACGTCCAGCCGAGAGAAAAGATATTCAGGCATTAGCTGAAATCCGTGTGCGTTTTTTGCGCGACCTGCAATACACCGTGGATGACAAAATATGCTTAAAAGAAACAGTTCAGTTCCTGGAAGATGGTTTGGGACAGTTGGTTTTTGGTGTTCTTGCTGAGGATTCAAACCACGTACTGGCAGCTGGCATGCTTTTAGTACAAAAACGCCCTTACCATCCGCTTGCGCCAAAAGGCTGGGCTGGAGAAATTATCAATATGTACACAGACCCAGATGCCCGCAGGCAAGGTTTGGGCGGTCAGGTTTTGGATGCCCTTATTAATAAAGCACGTGAACTTGGTGTGGACAAAATATTCCTGAATGCTTCTGAAGCTGGTTTCCATCTCTATCAAAGCCGGGGCTTCGTGGAGAAAAAACCTGGACATCCAATGATGGAACTTAAGCATTGAGGTTATTAACCTTGGTCTTTGTCAAGTTTAGCTACTTCCAAATTACTTAATCGAGGTAACCATGACGGCTCTCCCTGCCCTTGCAATTTGGGCTGAACGACTACAACTAATTGCCCAGGCTGGGCTTACCTATTCACAAAACCCCTACGATCTGCAGCGTTTCAGCCAAATCCAAGAACTGGCAGCTGAGATGCTGGGCCAAGAAACTGATATTCCTCATGAAAAAATCAGTATGATGTTGGGCAATGAAAGTGGTTACCACACGCCTAAAGTGGATGTACGCGCTGTCATTGTACGGGATGGTAAGATGCTTTTCGTTAAGGAATTGGCGGATGGGGGTTGGACTCTGCCTGGTGGTTGGGTGGATGCTGGTGACCAACCTGGCTTTGCGGCTGAGCGGGAGGTTTGGGAGGAATCTGGCTTCACCGCCAGGGCAACCCGGCTTTTGGCAGTTCTTGACCACCGTTTGCATGGCTATCCCCCTTACTTTTTCCACATCTATAAGCTTTTCTTTCAGTGTGAGATTACCGGCGGCGCCCCAGCCACCAGCCTTGAGACTGGCGGCATTGCCTGGTTTGGCCCGGAAGAAACCCCTGAACTTTCATTAGCCCGCACAACACCGGAGATCATTCAATTGATGTTCAAGCAAGTTAACAATCCACAAGCGCCTGCTCTTTTCGATTAAGCACCCATTAGGGGATCAGAACATCTTTACTGCAACTGAGTTTCTCCCTTTGGCAAGGAAATTCAACGCCTTTTGATCGGCTGCTGATACAATTGCCCCTTAGTACATTTTCCTGGACTTGACTTATGTTCTCAGACCACATCGGAGAATTCTCCGCCCTTCTCACCGCCGCCCTATGGGTTTTCACCGGGACAGCTTTTGAACGTGCCGGTAAACGTGTCAGCTCAGAGGCGGTCAACTACGTACGCATCATCATGGCGCTGGTTATCATGGGAATTTTCCTGACCATTCGACGTGGCAGTCCCATCCCTCTGGATGCCAGCCCCAAAGCCTGGTTGTGGCTATCGTTCTCGGGTTTAGCCGGTTTTGTTCTTGGGGATTTCTTCCTCTTTGAATCCTATGTACTCATCGGCACGCGCATTACGCTCTTAATCATGAGCCTTTCTCCCATCCTAACCGGTATTCTGGGTTACCTTGTTTTCCGTGAAACCCTTAGCCCACTTAGCATGCTCGGTATCAGCCTGGTCATCATAGGCATCATGTTGGTCGTGCTTTCGAAGAAACAGGGCGAGAAGATGAAGTTAAACATCAGACCCAAGGGATTGATATTTGCCATTCTGGGGGCAATTGGTCAATCCATCGGTTTGATTTTCAGTAAATTGGGTATGGGAAGTTTTGACCCCTTCGCATCCACTCAGATACGCCTAATATCAGGAACCATCGGCTGGACATTGCTTTTTCTGATTTTTGCCTGGTTCCCAAAACTAAAGAATTTCAAAAAAGACCACAAAGCTCTTGGGTTCACATTTTTTGGCGCCTTCTTTGGTCCATTCCTGGGGGTAGCTCTCTCACTCACCGCGGTTCAACATACCCGGGCAGCGATTGCGTCTGCAATAATGTCAATTATGCCAGTTCTTATCTTGCCAGTTAATTGGGTCTTTTTCAAAGAAAAAATTTCAAGCCGCGAGATTCTGGGGGCAGTCATCACCGTAACTGGGGTCATCATCCTTTATTTATAGTCTCATTGCAGAATGGCGTAAGCGCCAGCCTTAGATCTTTTTGTCAGTGATTTTTTCGAACACCAGGCCATCTTCACCCCCAATATAGTATTTTTTCCATAGACCTATCGGTTTGTAACCAGCTTTTTCATAGAGTCGAATGGCTGACTGATTAGATTTTCGGGTTGTCAGCCGGATGCTTGGGACGTTCAGCGCGGCTTCAGCCATGGCAAGCAAGGCTTTACCAAAACCTTTCCCGTGATAGTGAGGGTGCACTTCGATGGTCGTGATCCAACCAACCCCTGCTTTAATCTCACCACCAACAAATCCAATCAGCTCCTGGCCCTTACTCAACTTATAACGCACCAATCCTGGAAAGCTCAACGCTGCCAGAAGGTCAAGATATGGCCAAGCATCGTCTTTGGAAAAACAAAGTTTTTCAAGCGCCCAGAGTTGGTTAAGATCGTGCCAGTTGGCCCTGCTAATACTGAAGCCGGCCGGTAAGTGCGGATCAGACTGCGCGTTCATCCCGCATCCCAGCCAGCTTCCTCAAGCGTCCAGGCCAAACCTTCCCATTCTTTCATCAGGGCTTCCAGACTATCTTGCGCGTTTTGGTAATCGCTTGCCAGGCGAGCTATTTCAGCTGGATCTGCAGGTGGGTTGGATAATTGGCTTTCCAAGCGATCTCTTGCGGCTTCAGCCTGATGAACCTTGCCTTCCACAAGCACCAGCTTCTTGTGGAGTTGTTGTATCTGGTTGCGCGAAAGAGATAAACGCGGTTTTACAGTTTTTTGGCTGGGCTTCTCAGACGGACGAGTCGTTTCCTGCGTTACTTCACGGGATTCGCGCCTTTCTTTGGTTTCCTTGAATTCAGAGTAACTGCCTTTGAAGACCTCCAGGCCGGCTTTTTCTGGGTCCATCTCCCAGATTTGAGTTGCCAGCGCGTCAATCAGATAGCGGTCATGCGACACCAGAATAATGGTACCGGGGTACTCTGCCAGCACGCCTTGCAGAACTTCCTGAGTAGGCAGATCAAGATGGTTGGTAGGCTCATCCAATATCAATAGATTGGCATCAGAAAGCGCCAGTTTGGCCAAAGCCAGTCGGCCTCGTTCACCACCAGAGAGAGTGGAAACCGGATTAAACACCTCGTCACCCTGGAAACCGTACTTGCCAAGGTAGTTGCGTACTTCGCCTGGTAGCATACTCGGTGCAACCGTGTTAATCTCCATAATTAGATCGTTATTGGGGTTTAACCCCTCATGCGTTTGGGCAAAATAGGCCACTTTAAGAGCCGCGCCCAACACAATCGCGCCAGAATATGGCGGGATGAGCCCGAGAATCGTCTTTAGAAACGTGGTTTTTCCTGCTCCATTGGGACCGATGATAGCCACACACTCTGTGCGTTCCAAAACCAGGTCAGGTGCTTTGAAGAGCGGCCGGCCTTCATCTTCATAACCCACTTCTAGCGTTTGCGTGCGCAAAATGACATTGCCCGACCTGCCCGCCATGTTAAAGCGCAGGTGCATGGGCCGAATATGTTGGGTGGGTGAGGTCAGGCGCGACTCCGCCAGCAGCCTCTCGAGTCGTTTTAGCCTGCCCTTGGCCTGGGCGTTATTTTGCGAACCAATGTTGCGCTTGATGTAGTCTTCCTGCTTGGCGATGTACTCGTTTTGGGCCTCATATTCCTGCATTCGGCGCAGATAGCGTTCTTGACGTTGGCGCAGATAGGCGGTGTAGTTGCCGCGGTAATCTTCAATAGAGGGAGTCATCTCCAGGATATGCGTGGCCACCTGATCTAAAAAGTAGCGGTCATGGCTGACGATGACTGCAGCGCCTTCCCAATCCTTTAGGTAGGCTTCCAACCACTCAACCGCCTGAATATCCAGGTGGTTGCTGGGCTCATCCAAAAGCAAGAGGTCTGGATTTTCCAAGAGCAAGTGCGCCAGCCTGGCGCGGGTGCGCTGACCGCCGGAAAGTTGGGCAAGTGGGCGGTCGTAGTCAGTCCGTGCGAAGCCCAGGCCTGTCAGCGTCTGTTCGATGCGGTTGTGGTAGGTATAGCCGCCGGCATGCTCAAATTCCGCTTGGATGCGTCCGTAGCGTTCCAAAAGTTGCGGATCGCAATCCGGGGCTTGCATGGCTTTTTCCATGGCCTGCAGTTCATCCGCCTGGTTAAGCAGACTTTCAAAAGCTGCCAGGCAGCTCGACCAGAGCGTGCCTTCCTGGATCTTGATGGCTTCCTGGGGTAAGTAACCGATACGGATGCCCCGGGCGCGGTGAACAGAACCTGTGCTGGGTTCATCCTCTCCAGCCAGGATGCGCAATAGCGTGGTCTTGCCCACCCCATTTGCCCCCACAATGGCCATGCGGGCATGGTAAGGAATGGAGAGGGTAATATCCTCGAAAATATCAACCGGGTCAAACGATTTACCCAGTTTGGTTGTTGTTAAGAGTGGCATGCAAAAAAGTATACCAGCGAGGGGCTGTATCGTGCTCACTTAACAATTCTTTACGAGATGATAGAATTTGCCTATGAAAATAAAACGCTGGCACGTTTGGCTTGGGGTGATTATCAGTGCGGTTTTCCTCTATCTCGCTTTTCGAGAAGTCGATTTTGGCCAGGTTTGGTATTACCTTAGAGCCGCCACTTGGGCCTGGGTTTTGCTTGGGCTGGCCATCTATTTTGTTGGTGTCTACCTACGTTCTCTGCGCTGGCAGCGCATTCTTAACCCGGTAAAACACCTACCCATCACACGCCTCTTCCCGGTGGTTTGCATCGGCTACATGGGCAACAACGTCTACCCCGCCCGCGCTGGCGAAGTGCTGCGCTCAATCCTGCTCAAGCAAAAAGACAACGTTGACATCTCGGCATCCCTGGCCACCATCGTAGTTGAGCGCCTTTTTGATGCCATCACCATTCTTGGGTTGGTACTGCTCAACCTGGGTCAGTTTTCCCGCCGAGTTGGCCTGGAATGGGTCTCTCGGGTGGCAGTGATTGGCGGAATCGTTTTTGGCCTGATTTTGCTCGTATTTTTGGGCATGGTTTTCCTGCCGGTACAAACTGAGGCTTTTTTCGGCTGGTTCATCAACCAGCTGCTGCCTGCCAAAGCCCGTTCATTAGCCAAGAATATCATCAGCAAATTTATCCTGGGGTTGGGGGCTTTAAAATCCCCACTTGCAGCCCTGCAGGTTCTGCTACTCTCCTGCCTGATCTGGTTGGCTGAAGCAGGCTTGTATTGGGGTGTCATGCGTGCCCTCAATCTCAACCTCAGTTTTATCCAACTCTTGCTCGTTGAAGGCGTAGTTAACCTGGTACTTCTCATCCCGGCTGCTCCAGGCGGTTTGGGAACCTTTGACGCGGCCTGCAAGGCCATGCTGGAGCTCTTTGGTGTAAGCCCGGATCTTGCCCTTGGTTTTGCCCTGTTGCTACGGGTTGCCCTCTGGGTGCCCATCACGGTTCTTGGGGCGGTGCTCTTCTTCCGTGAGGGTTTTTCGCTCTCCACGGACCTAAACGCCCTGCAAACCCAATATAAAGCCCAGGAAGCCCCCAGGCCTGACCCCGCGGCTTTGATTCCAGAAAATGACAAGACAAAGGAGTCTTTATGATAGACCAACCCAAAAAAATCGCTGTTATTGGTGCTGGCATTGGCGGCATGAGCGCTGCTTACGACCTCAATAAGGCTGGGCAGGCAGTCACCATCTTTGAGGCCTCAGACCACCCCGGCGGTTTGGCTGAAGGTTTTAAGGAACCGCACTGGGATTGGTCAGTAGAGCGTTTTTATCATCACTGGTTTGCCTCGGACAAACACATGCTGGGTTTGATTGAGGAACTTGGTTGGTCGGACGAGGTCATCTTCCCCACGCCCATCACCGTCATGTACCACAAGGGCAAGTTCTACCCCTTTGATTCCATCAAGGCTGCCCTGCTGTACCCAGGGCTTGGTTTTGGCATTAACAAAATCCGCTTTGGTCTGGTGGGTGTCTATTTGCGACTGACCAACAATTGGCGTGAACTTGAAAAGTACACCACCGAGGAGTGGATGCGCGCCAAAGCCGGCAACCAGGTTTATGAAGAAATGTGGGAGCCGATGATGATCGGCAAGTTCGGGGAGAAATGGGCCAAAAAAGTGAATATGGCCTGGATGTGGGCACGTTTGCATGCCCGCACGACCAAATTGGGCACCTTTAAGGGCGGCTTTCAGCGTTTTGCGGACAAGTTTGCTGAAGCATTGGGCGGCCAAGGCGTCAATTTGCGCCTCAACAGCCCGATTGCCAGCATCCAAAAAGGTGTCGAAGGGCAGCTTGAGATTACGCTCAAGGATGGCAGTAAAGAGAGTTTTGACCAAGTTTTGGTAACCCTTTCTCCGGGATTGATGGCCAAGATGACACCGGAATTATCCGAAAATTATCTGCAAGGTTTACTCAACCTGAACTCAATGGGTGCCGTTGTGATGACCGTTTCACTCAAGGAGCGTCTTTCCCCCGAGGGTTACTACTGGTATTCCATTCCCAAGAAAGCGGGCTTCCCCTTTCTGGCACTGGTGGAACATACCAACTTTCTAAAACCTGAGTACTTCGGTGGGGACCACATTCTTTATATCGGTGACTACCTCGAGGTGGACCACCCCAATTTCAAGAAAAGCGACCAGGAACTCGCAACAGAATTCCTGCCCCATCTGAAGAAGATTAATCCGGCTTTTGATGAGTCTTGGGTGAACAAGGTATGGGTCAGCAAAACGCCTTATGCTCAGCCCATCCCGCTGGTGAATCACTCTAAAAACATTCCGGCCATCCAAACCCCGATCGACGGACTTTATTTTGCCAGCATGAGCCAGGTATATCCATGGGATCGTGGCACGAATTTTGCAGTGGAAATAGGCAGAAAAGCTGCGCGACTTATGCTGGGCAATTGAGCTTAGAAGTCGTGTAGTTAACTGATTCTAATTCCTCTGATTCAGATATATGAATCACTATCCCTTATTGATATCTATTTTCAAGGCAGAGAAAATGGCAAATTTTGATATACCACCTATGGAACAAAATAGCTATTTTAGGCTATCACCCCTATATATGGGGGGGCAGGTTCCCGTGCATTCCTTGCTTTTAGGTGCCAAAAATTCGCCACAAATTCTTCCTTAAATCTTTGGAAAAGTGATCGATTCTTTAAGGTTGGCCGATTCTTAAAGAATCCGGTAGTTTTAAACTTAAGGCGCGTTTTTGCATTGAAGCCGGGGGCTCTCGATGTTAGAATTCTGAACACCTAAGCAAGTCCGCAAGAAAAGAGTTCGAGGTTTGCGGGGCGAGGCAATTTGCCCCTTTATTTATTGTTTTTTATAACCATTTTACGATTGAGGTCAAAGCGATGAAGGCTCACCAAGCTTGGCAGGCAGTAAAAGCACAACTCAAAATGGATCTGACAAAAGCCCAGTATGAAACCTGGGTCAAACATACTGAATTTGTATCGTTTGATGAGACTGCTGCCCTGATGACCATTGCTGCCCGTAATGCCTTCACCTGCGATTGGCTGAATGACCGCCTCAAAAGCACGGTATCCAGCAAACTGACCGGCCTCATGGCCAGCCCTGTAGAAGTTAGTTTCCAGATAGGCTCACAAGAACCCGCTGCCATCATTGAAACCAATGACCCCATCGAAGAGCCGCAAGTTTTACTTGAACCAGAGCCCTCCCCTGCTGACGCGCATCTGAACCCCCGCTATCATTTTGATAATTTCGTTGTTGGCTCATGCAATCGCCTGGCGCAGGCCGCCAGCCTGGCCGTAGCCAATGCCCCTTCCCAGGCTTACAACCCCCTGCTGATTTACAGCGGATCTGGACTTGGTAAGACACACTTACTGCATGCCATCGGAAACGAAATTGCCAAAACAGGCAAAAAAGTGCGTTATGTCACCGGTGAAGAATTCACAAACGATATTGTGGATGCCATCCTGCGCAAAAACCAATCGGCCTTCCGCGACCTGCGCGAGAAATACCGCGAGGTAGATGTTCTGCTGCTGGATGATGTACAGTTTTTAGCCGGCAAGGACCGCACCCAGGAAGAGTTCTTTCATACCTTTAATACCCTGCATAACGAAGGCAAACAAATCGTGCTGACCTCGGACCGTCCCCCACGGGAAATGAGCACCCTGGAGGAGCGCATGCGCTCACGCTTTACCTGGGGTCTGGTGGTTGATATGCAGGCGCCCGATTATGAAACCCGCCTGGCCATCCTGCTTTCAAAAGCCGAGGCTGAAAACCGC
This sequence comes from uncultured Anaerolineaceae bacterium, assembly GCA_964391795.1. GTDB lineage: Bacteria > Chloroflexota > Anaerolineae > Anaerolineales > Anaerolineaceae > Mesolinea. The sequence continues at coordinate 9,586 of CAYMNM010000032.1, forward strand.
AAAATCCCGGCAGAGGTGCTGGGCCTTATTGCGAAAGAAGCCAACAATAATATCCGTGAACTTGAAGGTGCCTGGAACCGTGTGATTGCCTACGCCGATCTTTCTGGCTGCCCAGTCACGATGGCATTGGCAGAAAATGCCCTGGCAGATTATTTACCTGCCCGTGAAGAACGCAGCCCATCAGATATCGTCACCGCGGTTTCCCACTTTTTTGGTCTCAATCGCAATGATCTCACCGGCAAAAGCCGCAGCCAGGATGTAGTTTTACCTCGCCAGGTGGCCATGTACCTCCTACGGGAGGAGGGCAACATTTCGCTACCCCGTATCGGCCAGGAATTGGGCGGCCGTGATCACACGACTGTGATGTACGCTTGCGATAAGATTGCTGATCTCATTCAAAAAGACGAAAAACTGCGCCGCCAGGTAAACCAGCTGCGTGAACAGCTTTATCGCGCATAATGAGCCCCTCTAAGGTCAAGCAGACCTTAGATACCCGCATGATTGGCTCGGTTAATAATTTCGTTAGGTTTTATTCTGGGTCGTTCTAAGCATCAAATACTTCCACATAAGAATCATCTACGGGCTCCAGCTCGCCCCAATTGGTACCAACCCTGGCTTCAACAAGCAGCGGAACCGAGAGCTGCATGGCGCCTTCCATGATGCCTTTTGCCAGATGGATCAGTTTGTCCACTTCGCCATCCGGACTCTCGAAAATCAGTTCATCATGTACCTGAAGAATCAGCCTGGCCTTCAAACCAGCCTTTTGCATAGCTTCGGGAAGAGCAATCATGGCCAGCTTGATGACATCGGCAGCCGTGCCCTGGATGGGCGCATTGATGGCCTCACGTTCTTCGCGTTGACGCATCAGGTAGTTGGTACCCGCTTTCAAATTGGGGAAGTAACGCCTTCGGCCCAATTTGGTTTCAACAAAGCCTACCTGGGTGGCTTCCATGCGGGTGTTGTTGAGCCAGGTTTTTACTTTTGGGAAAAGCTCAAAATATGCCTTGACAAAGTTTTCAGCTTCTGCCAGGGTTAAATCGGTTGACCGGGTTAGCCCGAAGGGGCTCATGCCGTAAATCAAGCCAAAATTGATAGCTTTGGCATGCCTGCGTTGCGCTTTTGTAACTTCAGCCTGTTTGATGCCCAGGATGGCGGCCGCGGTGGCTGTATGAATATCCTCCCCACGCTGGAACGCGCTGCGCATGGCTTCATCGCCAGACATATCGGCCATAATGCGCAACTCCACCTGGGAGTAATCCAGGGCAACCAGTTTGAAACCTTCGGGGGCAACAAAGCCCTGACGGACGCGCCTGCCCAGCTCGGTGCGGGTGGGGATGTTCTGCAGGTTGGGGTTTTGGGAGGCAATCCGGCCCGTAACGGTGCCACATTGATTGAACGAAGTGTGCACTCGGCCGGTTTTGGGGTTTACCTGAAGCGGCAGCGTTTCCACATAGGTGGATTGCAATTTGGTGAGCTCGCGCCATTCCAACACGTGGTCCACCACTGGGTGCTTACCACGCATGTCTTCCAGAACACCAGCAGCCGTGCTTAGCTTGCCGCTGGCCGTTTTCTTTGAACGGTCTGGCGGTTCAAGGTCAAGGTGTTTAAAGAGTACATCCGAGAGTTGCGAGGTTGAACCAATATTGAAGCGCTGCCCGGACTCCTGGTAAATTTTCTCTTCGAGCCCAATGATCTGGCTTTTTAATTCAGCGCCAAACCTGGCAAAAAGACCTTCATCCAGCAAAATGCCGTTTTCTTCCATGGTTGCCAGTACCGGCACCAGTTTTAGCTCAATTTCATCGTTGAGTTTGAGCGCGTTATGTTGTTGCAATTCTACCTTGAGGGGCTCTACCAGTCGCCAGGTCATCACTGCGTCTGCGGCGGCATAAGGTGCCACCTTGGAGACGGCCACCTGATCCATACTGATCTGGGATTTACCTTTGCCGATCAGGTCTTCAATGTGGGTCATCTCAATCCCCAAACGCACCCAGGAAAGGGCTTTCAAACCCAGGTTACGCGAGTCTGGGTTCACCAGCCACTCGGCAATCATACTGTCAAAACTTAGCGGGCTAACCTTCAGCCCATGCTCTTCCAGAACCACCATGTCAAACTTGGCGTTGTGGCCCACTTTGTCAATCTTTGGGTTCAAGAGCAGATCTGCCAAGCCAATTTGAACCTGCTCCAGGGAAAGCTGTTTTCCACTCTGGTGGCCGACTGGGATGTAATAGCCTTTTTCAGCGGATCCAGCCAGCGAGATGCCCACCAGCCCGGCCTGGGTAGGCAGGACAGAGGTTGTTTCAGTATCAAAGGCAATTTGCCTTACCTTTGAGAGGTGTTCGACGCAAGCCTCAAGCAATTCGGGGGTGTCCACAATGACAGTTTCAAAAGACTCGGGCTGGCTCTCAACAGTTTCTGCCTCTATAGAGTTGGTTTCCTCACCAAAGAGAGAACCTTGCGAGCTGATTGTGGGCTTACTTAAGCCAGGGTTGAGCTTTTTAATCAGCGCTTGCAGGCGCTGGATGAGCGTGCGGAATTCAAGCTGCCGGAAAATTTCCTCGACCGCTGCTGGTTCAAAAGCGTGCACATCCGCTTGTTTAAGATCCAATTTCACGTCTAAATCCGTGCGGATGAGTGCAAGATCCTGGCTCATGTAGGCCGATTCCTTGCCTTCGCGCAAGGCCGTTCCAGCCCGGCCGGTGATTTCATCGAGATGCTCATAGATCTTATCCAGCGTCTCATATTTGGCTAAGAGCCTGGTGGCCGTTTTTTCGCCGATGCCGTGAACACCCGGGATGTTATCCGAGGGGTCGCCAACCAGGGCTTTGTAGTCCACAATCTGGTCTGGCCGTACACCCATGCGGGTGAAAACATTTTCCGGGAAGTAATCCTCATTGACACCGGGTTTGGTCCCTGGCAGCTGTACCACCACCCGGTCGTTGACCAGCTGGAAGAGGTCTCGATCGCCAGTGATGATCTTTACCCCCAAATCAGCTTGCTTAATCGCCCACTTGGACAAACTGCCGATCACATCGTCAGCCTCATAATTTTCGATCTCTACCCGGGGAATATTGAAACTGTCCACCATCTCGCGGATGCGGTCGATTTGTGGCCGCAAATCCTCGGGCATTTTTGCCCGGGTAGCCTTGTATTCCTTATACATGTCATGCCTGAAGGTACGCTTGGGGTCAAAAGAAATGGCCAGGTAGTCCGGCTCTTCAGTCTCAAAAATCCGCAGCAGGATGCTGGCAAAGCCGTAAACCCCGGCTGTTGGTTCACCTGCGCTGGTTGCCCAACGGGTGGAACCCCCGGCTGTCAACGCGTAATAAGCCCGATAGGCCAGAGCATGACCATCAAGCAGGTATAGGATTTTTGGCATCGTTCCTCACTTTTTTAGAAGATTTGTTTCCAGTCAGTTGCTGACTTATCAAGGGTTTGAACTTGAATCGTGGAAACTCTGAAGGGTTGTGTGGCGTCATTGGAGGGATCTGCTTCAGGCATGGCAGAAAAAAGTGCCAGCAAGTCATCATCCGAAGAACTATGGATACTCACCTGGCGAGGTTTGAGGCCTTGAAGCAGGCTTTCTTGTTTTTGCACCTGGAAATTTTTTTCAATTTCCTGCAAGAAAGCGCCCGCTTTTTGGTCTATTTCCTTCAGGCGAATCGTAAAAGCAAAAACCAGTAATGCCAAGTTTCCATCATCAAGCAGTTGTGAATGTAACAACACAGCCTGTGTTGAAAGTTGGACCGCATCCACACGGGAAGCGCCCAAGGGCAGTGTTTGGATTTGGCCGAGCCAGAGCAAATGGGCGTAATCCGTTTGACTCAGATTTCCCAACCAGCTTGTAATCTCAGCCTGTTGGAATAATATAGCCGCAAGCAAGCCATGTTTTACGCAGAGACTCTGCAGGTTCTTGTTTCTTAGATGTTCCACAAGTCAAGTTTAACCGCAGAAAATGCACTGTGCAAGCAAGCGTGGTCAAAATTCTTCACAATTTAAGGCATTTAGAAAACGAATCTGTCTGAGAGTTGAATGTTTACGAATCAGATTCAACGAGATTCCTTTACAGGTCTATCATTTCGTTGTAATTAAGGTACAATTTGTTTACAATTTTAGTGAGGCAATAGAGACAAACCAATTATTATTAAACCCTAAACCGAAAGGAGAAGCATCCAGTGCCCAGAGTATTAAAGATTGTCTTAATAACTCTTGCTGTTATTGTCTTGCTTTATGGGGTTTACTTCGTCCTCGGCCGTCCTGCGCTACCAATTCCTGCAATACGTTATAAAGTAAGCCAAGGTAATCAACTTTATGATTTGGTTAAAGCTACCGAATCAGACGAGTTGCGTTTAACCGTCGTTACCAATGGTCAAATTGACGTTACTGGGGATGGCGACCGAATGGCAAGTATAAGCTACACCCCAAAAACGCTCGGCAATGCCCTGACCTTGGCTGGCAATTTCATGGGTAAAGATCAGCAAGAATTTCAGACTGATGTCAGCAAACCAATTCAAAACCTATCCTCATTGCTTTACAATATTTTTCGTTTTAAGCTCACCGTTTTAATTATTCCTGCCTGAAGGTCTTGAGACCTGAAAACCGAAATAAAAAAATTAAAAAAAGGAAGAAAAATGAACAAATACCTTAAGATCTTATTTTCACTTCTGGCCATCCTTATGATCTCAACTTTTGCAGTCATTCAGGAAGCCAAAGTCGTCACAGCGGCTCCTCCTGCCCAGGAAGGTCCTGTGAATCAACTTTTCGTGGATGTAACCTACAACCCCGCGACCAAAGCTTATAGCATCGGCGGCTTCACCCAGCAGCAGTTGGCTATGGTTGGTGTCACTTTGCCAGATCAGATTTTGGCAATGTTAGGCGGTTTCTCACAGGTTACCCTCAAACTGAATGGCCAAACCATGGAAGTTATGGCTGACGAGGCTAAATTGGCCACGATGGATTGGGATAAAGAATCCCGCGCCTGGCTCTATGGCATGATTGACAATTTCAGCCAAATGAGCCCACTCGATCAACAGCGTGCTGAACTCTGGTTGGACAAAGCTGACATCCAACTGGTGGTCAGGCAAAGCGCTGAAATCAGCAAACCATTGGTTATTGATCTCAACACACTCGTCAATGTGGATATTGCCAAGGACGGCAAATTAAGAGTAGAAGGTTTTGACACTGGTTCAATGCTTCCCGCAGATATTACCGGTCTTATGGAAACAGCCAAGGTCCAGGATGTGACTGTCTGCTGGAGCAAGGGCGTGCTTAAGAATAAGGTCAACGGCGCGGAAATTCCAGCTGTTACAGTCTTTGAAGAGGGCCTTTCAGTTGTGGACAAGGCCTTTGGCCTCAACCTCGGCGACATTGGCCAGGTCTTCGAATCCCAGTTGGGCGCCAGTGTTGCATACGGTGGCGGTATGCACACCGACAGCACCTGCGGCGAATAGAAGTTCAATACCATCAAAAAACAGAGCGCTGTTGCGCTCTGTTTTTTTATCCCCTGAACTCTCATTTTTGCCCGCCATCTTTCCAACCGGAGTAGAATAAGTTCCAAACTTGTAACGCGAAAGGTTTTAGCCTGATGTGGATTCTTTATGCCTTTGCTTCTGCCCTCTTTGCAGGTCTGACTGCCATCCTTGCCAAGATTGGCATCAAAAAAACCGACTCTACCCTGGCCACTGCCATTCGCACAGTAATTGTGCTCCTTTTTACCTGGTTGATGGTGTTTATTGTTGGTTCACAAAACCAAATAGGGCAGCTTGACGCCAGAACTTACATATTCCTCGCGTTATCCGGCCTGGCTACCGGGGCTTCCTGGCTCTGCTATTTCAAAGCTTTGCAATTGGGCGAGATTCAAAAGGTCACCCCCATCGATAAGTCCAGCATCATCCTGACCATGCTATTGGCAATCGCGTTTTTGGGTGAGCCCTTAACCTGGTTGAAGGCACTGGCCATTATCTTAATCAGCCTGGGTACCTGGCTGATGGTTTATATTCCCAAACGCAATCTTCCTGTTCAGTCCGGAAGCGCAGAACGCGACACCAGATCCAAGAAGCTGTGGATGTTTTATGCTTTTGGTTCTGCCATATTTGCTGCCCTAACCGCCATTCTTGGCAAGGTAGGCATCCGGGGCGTTGAATCCAACCTTGGTACGGCCTTGCGGACCGTGGTGGTGCTGGTTATGGCCTGGATAATGGTTTTCATCACGGGAAAACAAAAGGGTTTAAAAGCTATCGACAGACGCAGTTGGCTTTTTCTTGTTCTGTCAGGCTTTGCCACTGGCGGCTCATGGCTCTTCTACTACCGTGCCCTCAAGGATGGCCAGGCAAGCATCGTTGTACCAATCGATAAACTCAGCATTTTGGTAACCATCGCCTTCTCATACGTCGTGTTCAAAGAAAAACTACAGAAGCGCGCAGCCTTGGGTTTACTTGCCATTGTGGTTGGCACCCTGGTTTTATTAATAAAATAACAATCATTCGGGGAAGATTGGAGTGGCATGATCAAGGAGTATGATAGCAGCCTTCAGGCATGCAAAGATATCGTATTGATTGACAAAGAGGTTTTTAATGAAATTCGCTTAGAAGCCCCTGCACTCCAGCACATGCTTGACCGTAGAGATAGCTATCGCGTTTTTCTCGCCTATGAAAATGGTGAACCTGCGGCCTTTATGGGCCTGCTATATGCCAGCACACTTCATTATGAAGGCCTCTGGATTGATCTATTAGCCACCCGCCCAAAATTTCAAAACCTTGGGCTGGCAACTGCCCTGGCTCAAAAAGCGCTTGAGATAGCTCAAACAGAAAATTTGGACTGTGTCACTGCCATCGTGCGGCCTGCCAATTTTGCGTCAATCGCTGTCTTCGATAAAATGGGTTTTAGTCATTCTGCTGAAAATTTCACACTGATGAGCAAAGAGCTCTGATTCAGCCCCTGACGCAATTGATCAGAAACATACCTACGCATTAATGAATTGACCCCACTAAATGCGTGGGGTCAATTTTCTGAAACATACTACTTACTTACTTGCTTGTTTTCTCGGCATCCACAATTTTCTTGGGACCTTCCGATTTCATTACTTTTGTCTTGATCTCTACCTTGCGTGGCTGAACTTCAGGTTTCTTAGGCAGGTGTACGGTCAGGATGCCATTGTCACTGTCAGCGTTGATAGCGCCTTGGTCGATCTGTTGCGGCATTGAAATGCTACGGAAGAAGGTTCCTGAGCGCATCTCACGCACATGATACTTGCCTTCACTTGTCTCTTCAGTTTCTTCATTGATCTCACCTTTGATTGATAGAACATTATTGTCGTAGGTGATTTCAATTTTTTCGGGATCAAAGCCTGCCATGCTGGCCTTTACAAGGTATTCTTTGTCATTTTCAATGACATCAAGCGGAAAGCCCATCAATTGCCGGTCATACTCTGGTTCGGCCATAAAATTGTTTACGAACCGTGCCAGATCGCGGAAAGAGTCATAATTTGAATTTCGTCTAATCATATAAGCCATATTTACCTCCATAATCTTTTATTTCGATTGCCTATAAGTTAATCTGACCACATAAGATTTGCATTACAAAATTGTTTAAATTTTGTAAGATTCCACACTCCGTCAAAAACATCATTTTTGATGTGCTATACTCAATCCCAGTTATTAATCAGAACCCAATCCGGCGCTTGCCGGTTAATTTTTTTGTTTTGTAAGGAAGTAAATGAAATCGAAAACTTTAAAAATCATTCCCCTCGGCGGTTTAGGCGAGGTTGGAAAAAATATGACCGTGTATGAATATAACGGTCAAATCCTGATTGTGGACGCGGGCATGATGTTCCCGAACAACGACATGATCGGGATCGACTACATCATCCCAGACTTTGAGTACGTCAAGCAGCGCGCCAATCATGTTGTTGGCATCATCATTACGCACGGCCATGAGGACCACATCGGTGCCATTAGCTATTTGTTGGACTTTGTAGATGCACCCATTTATGGAACTAGGTTGACTCTTGGCCTGATCAAATCCAAACTTAACCGCCGCAAACCGCTCAACGAGCCTAAATTGCAAACCCTCAATGCTGGCGAGACCATTCAGATTGGACCTTTCAAGGTTAAATCATTCCATGTAAGCCATTCCATGCCTGATTGCGTTGGCTATGGCATTGAAACACCTGCCGGCCTGATCGTCCAAACTGGTGACTACAAATTTGACCACACGCCCGTCGATGGCTGGCCGACCGATTATGCCACCCTGGCAGATTTTGCGCAAAAAGGGGTTTTGGCCTTGCTTTCAGATTCCACCAACGCGGTTAATGCTGGCTGGACCCCCAGTGAAAGAGTAATTGATGACGCTTTCAACAAAGCCTTTGCACAAGCGAAGGGGCGCATCATCATTGCTACTTTTGCTTCGTTAATCTCCCGCGTGCAACAGGCTTATGACACTGCTGTACGTTTTGGGCGTAAAGTTGCCTTCGGCGGCACGTCCATGGTTGACAACATGGCCATTGCCCAGGAATTGGGTTACGTCAAGTTTGATCAAAACGTGATCGTGCCCATCGAGGTCGCGCTGACCATGCCCGCTTCAAAGGTTGTTCTGGTGGTTACTGGTTCTCAAGGAGAGCCGCTTTCCATACTTGGTCGTTTAGCTAATGGTACCAACAAAAAATTTGGCATCAACCAGGGGGATACGGTAATTCTGTCTTCATATCCCATCCCAGGGAATGAAGAGCCTGTTTACCACGCCATTAACAAACTTATGGAACGTGGCGCGGAAGTTATCTATGGTGCCATTGCACCGGTACATGTTTCCGGTCACCCCAGCCAGGAAGAAATCAAGCTACTTCTGCACCTTACCCGCCCGCGCTATTTGATTCCAGTGCATGGTGAATTGCGCATGTTGCGCATGCAAGCCCAGCTGGCTCGCGAGGTTGGCATGAAAGAAAAAGACATTGCCGTCATCGAGAACGGCAGGGTAATCGAATTCTCCAACGGTCAAATGAAGTTGGGCGAGCGCATCCCTGGCGGATACGTCTTTGTGGATGGTAGCGTCGTCGGCGGCATCAACCGCGAGACCATCCAGGAGCGGGAAAAACTCAGCAACGACGGTGTTGTGGTCATCGATTTGCTTCTCAGCCCAAAGAACATGAAAGATTGGGACCTGCGGCTTCGCAGTCGAGGCTTCATCGGCGAAGAAGAAGAAGCTGATTTGTTACAAGCGCTTAAAGGTAGGGTTCAAAAGCTTTTGATCTCACCTACCAACAACCTGCAGAAAGAGCTCGAAAACGCTGCCCGTAATTGTGTTTATGACGAAACCCGCCGGCAGCCGGTGATTTTTGCCACGGTAGCTTATTCGTCATAACCTTAAAAGGAAAAATGAAAATACAAGCGGAAAAACCGCTTGTATTTATTTAAGTACTTTTTATAATTTTCTTTATTGAAAATCAGGGGGCTGGGGTTGCGACAGGGGCAGTAGTTTCTTTAGCTTTCTTGCCAACCTCTGTCTTTGCTGAAGCCGGTTTGTCACCGTTATCCCCAGAATTTGAAGTCTTGGTCGCGCTAACTTCCGCTTTAGGTTCGCTGGATTCCGCAGAATCTTCCTTGGCATGGCTGGTGGCCAGGCCCGAAGTGGAACGGTTGTCAGTTGCGTAGAAGCCCTTGCCTTTAAAGACAATGCCCACAGGTTGGTAGACCTTGTGCAGGGTTGGCCGATCGCATTCCGGGCAAATCGTTAACGACTCATCCGTAAAGCGTTGGTATTGGTCAAACTGGTAATCACAGTTTGTGCAGTGATAGACATAAATAGGCATTTTTCAGGCTTCCTTTAATTCCAACCGATTATAGTCCAGCCAACTCTTGCCGGCAAGCATTCGTGTAAGTTCAGACAATATTCTAACGATTCGCCCATGAAATTGCCCCATTAACTTGATGATATAATCGCGCCAGAGGAAAATATGCAAGTATCCAGAACAACAAAAACCATTTTTTTCATCTTCTCAATTTTCGCCGGATTAGTTTTTCTGGCGTTGACAAGCAGACTTATGACCGTCTCTGCGCAAGGAACGGTGCCAACCAACACACCTGATTCTCTTGGAAAGGTTTACTATAAAGTTCAGGCAGGAGAAAACTGCAGCATCGTTGCTGAAAAAACCGGAACCAGTGTGCAAAATATTATCAGTTTCAACGGCTTGCGCACAGATTGCCCTCTTTTTGAAGGCCAGGACTTAATTATCGCCATGGTTAGCCCGGTCATAAACACTCCTACGACTGCCCCAACCGCCACTCCTGACCCTGCTTTGATTACCCCCGGGCCTACACCATCCGGTGGAGCCTCCAAGATATGCGTGGTTCTTTTTAATGATCTGAATGGTAACGGCGTCCGCGCAGAAGGTGAATCCTATCTCTATGGCGGCGTCGTCGGCCTGAATGATAGCGTTGGTAAGGTAAGCTTAACTGGCAAGACCGTTGCTGGTGACCCAGCGTTGGTCCAACCTTTCTGTTTTTTGGATGTTCCTGAAGGCACATACAACCTCACCATGGCTATCCCGGATGATTTCAATCCAACCACAGCCATGAATTACCCTGTCTCAGTCAAAGTTGGGGAAGTAGCTACCATCGACTTTGGTGCCCAGGAGAAAGCCCCCGTACCAATAACGGGCCCCCTGGCACCGGAAGGCCAAAAATCTCCAATCCTTGGCATCGTCGGCGCGGTCCTGCTGATTTCAGGCCTTGGCCTGGCCTACTATATGTGGCGCAA
>CAYMNM010000033.1:0-20289 GCA_964391795.1 uncultured Anaerolineaceae bacterium
AATCAAAGTGTTGCCCTGAACTGATCGATGATGACCTGTAATGGTCAAATTGAGGTTATGAATATTACGTTGGATGGTTATTTCAAGATTGGTTAGAAAATTCAGAAATGAAAGTTTCTGCATTTTCCAATTCAACGAGACGCACAGCTTGAATTGTATTATGCAAGTCCAGATCGGTTCTTAACTTTACACGCTGAAAATCAGGGGTCAATCCGGTTGCATATGCGCCTTTGTTTGCTTCGAAGAGTACATCAATGGTGCGGCCAAGTTGAAGCTGGTTATAGGCGGCTTGTGCTTTGTGAAGGCATTTCATCATCAAATTACTTCTGGATTTTTTTTCTTGGGTTGAAACTTGTCTCGCTAACGTAGCGGCTTCAGTAAATTCCATGGGTGAAAACTGGAATACGTGACCGCGGCTGAAATTGCAGGATTCTACAAAACTTAGGGATTCGCTAAATTTTTCTAAATCTTCACCCGGAAAGCCAACGATTACGTCAGTCGAGATCGCCATTTCAGGAACTTCTGAACGAATTAGAGCAAGCAATCCCCTGTAATCTTCTGAGGTATTGAGACGGTGCATGGCAAGCAAAATGGGACTGGAACCACTTTGAAGAGGGATGTGCAAATGCGGCATCATACGTTTGTCTGACCAAAGCGAAATTAGCCTTTGGTTGAGTTCCCAAGGTTCGATAGATGAGAGGCGGATCCTGGGAATACTTGTTTGCTCCAGGATGCTCGTAATGAGGTCGGCTAACTCAAGCCCAAGATCCCTGCCCCAGGAACCAAGTTGTACGCCGCTGAGCACAATCTCTTTCACGTTGTCAGATTCAAGCTGTTTTAGTTCAGTTATTACGTTCTCAGTTGTTATGCTGCGAGATTTTCCACGGGCAAGTTGCGTAGCACAATATGCGCACTTGTTGTCACAACCATCCTGCACTTTTACAAAAGCACGTGTGCGAGCGCGGGGGCCGAGATTTGGTTTTTCAGAAATTTCTACAGGCACAACATCCAGGTTTTCAAATAAGTCGGGGATGCCATCTTTTTGTGAATTTGTCACAAAATTAGCTTTATCGAGGTCGTGAAGAGCCTCTTTTCTAAAAAGGGTTGCCCAACAGCCCGTTGCGATTACACGCGCACTCGTAAGGGATTGAAAGTGTCTGATCATCTTGCGTGAGTCAGCAGCCGCCTTGTGCGTAACACAACAAGTATTTATGATGATTAGATCCGCTTGCCTGGGTTCAGGCGTTATGTCATAACCCTTGGAACGAAATTTTTGGGCCAGGCGTTCAATTTCCGCCTGATTAAGGCGACAGCCTACCATATCGAAATAGATTTTTTGCATGGCAGCATTATAAAGGAATCAGCCAGGGAACTGCTAAGAACCCCAAATTATCAGATTGTTTCGAGGTACCGGTTGACTTCCCAGTCGGAAATGCTCGTTCGATATGCCTCCCATTCATCTAAACGGGACTTCAAATACTTCTCAAAAAGACTCTGCCCCATGGCATTTTTCATTAGATCACTGGTTTTCAATTCACCAATAGCCTCGATTAAGGATCCTGGCAGAACGTCGATTTGAAGATCCTGTCTTTCCTGTTCGGACAGTTCGTAGACATTGATATTATTTAACGGTGCAATTAGCTGCATGCCTTGTTCAATTCCATCCATACCTGCTGCCAACATGGCATTTATTGCCAGATAAGGATTCGCAGACGGATCAGGAAAACGTAATTCTATGCGCACTGCTTTCTTATTACCAAGCATGACCCTCGGAACTCGGACTAAAGCGGAACGGTTGATCTGAGCCCAGCCGATGTACACCGGGGCCTCATAACCAGGTACTAACCGTTTGTACGAATTGACACTTGGCGCTAGCACAGCAGCAATTTCTTTTGCATGGAAAAGAATCCCTGCAATATATTGTTTGGCCAATTCAGAAAGATTCATTGGATCCGAATCCGAATAGAAAAGATTCTGCCCCTCAGAATTAAAAATTGATTGATGACAATGCATCCCAGAGCCCGGAGCACCTAAAAGTGGTTTGGGCATGAAAGAGGCTATCAGGCCATTTCTTGCTGCGATTGCTTTTACTGCAGATTTAAACGTCTGCACATTATCTGCTGTGCGCAAAGCGTCAGCAAACTTGAAATCGATTTCATGTTGTCCTAAACCGCACTCGTGATGACCGACTTCAACGTGCAAACCCATTTTTTGGAGAGTCGCCATTAATTCGTTACGTACATTAAGAGCCTGATCATTCGCTGAAAAGTCAAAGTAACTTCCCACGTCGTATGGTACTGGATGGATATGTTCATTTCCGTCGCGTTTGAAAAGGTAGAACTCAGGTTCAGGACCCACGTTTAATATCCAACCTTTTTCAGAATATAGTTTCTCAAGGTTATTTTTGAGTAAACCGCGTGGATCAGCTTCAAAAGGTTCCCCATTTTGCTTATAAATATTGCAGAGCAATCTGGCTCGTTTAAATTCAGAATGGTTACCAGGCAAGATTGCATAGGTTTCTGGGTCAGGTCGCAAGTGCATGTCACTCTCTTGAATTCGCGAGAAACCTTCCACAGAGGATCCATCGAACCAGATGCCTTCATTAAGGACTTCTTCAAGCTGTTCGATAGGGATGTCGAGGGATTTTAAGCTGCCAATAATATCGGTAAATTGTAAAGAAACAAAATTTACCTCGTCATCACGTACTTGCTTCAACAATGATGCTTTTTGCATGGGAACCTCTTTGTGGATTGCGGATAAAAAATCTTATCACTCACAATAATCTATGAAGGTTAATGTTTGTTTAAAATGAAAAGCTGCAACTTGTGCAGCTTCTATAATGGAACCCCGCCATGCCGTGTGCTGGATGGTTTTGAACCTGCTGAAAGCAGGGAGGGTTCTACCTGCAGGATCTGTCTTGACTCACGTCTATCACGTCACCTGGTGAGAGTTCAAACCCAAATCAAAAAGTGTTGGTACAAAACTTAAGGCTGCATCACAAACATCGCAGGGCAATTATTTTATACCACATTTTTGTGAGCACCTGGATCTTTCAGGATGACTGCGTATCATCTTGAACAGGCACATAAAATCAAAGCGGGTAAAATATTAACGGATATTTTGATGCGTTTATTTATAGCAACTTTTTTTTCTGAAAGCATAATTGATTGGCTGGTGAGGTCAGAATTGGTTCTTTCCGAATTGTTTCCGGCCAGGTCTTTACGTTTAACTAAGGCAGAGAATCTTCACCTCACGTTCCAATTTATTGGTGAAGTGCCAGGCTCAAAGGTTTCCCAGATTTCTCAGATTCTTTGTGAAATTCTTGCTGATGAAAAAGCGTTCCAATTCCAACCAGGTGCACTGGGTGTTTTTCCAAATAGGTATCGTCCGCGGACGCTCTGGATTGGTCTGGAACCTGACGAAAAATTTTACAAGATAGCTTCGAAAATCAATAAAGCTTTGGAGAATTCTGTAAGAACAGATAAAAAAAGGTTCTTACCGCATATTACCTTGGCTCGATTTAACGATGAGCACACTGCCCTTGGCTCAGTGGAACCAACTAATATTGCGTTGCCTCTGTTTAGAATTCCTGATCACGACCGAATCATTAGTACAGTGACCCTCTGTAACAGCGAACTCACCAAACATGGCCCCATTTACTCGGTATTATCAAGTTACCAACTTAATAATTATGTTAAACTTTAATTGAGGTGTTATCTGGAACCAATACTACTAGCTCGTAAAATCGTTTCCACGCTTGAAGACAAAATTGCTGAAGACATTCTGCTTCTTGACCTTAGAGGCGTTTCTGACGTTGCAGATTACTTTATTCTTGCCAACGGCACTAGCGAACGTATGTTGACAAGCCTTTCAGAAGCCGTCGATGAATCTATCAAGAAAGACACTGGCATCGACCCCATTCTCGAAGGCCAGCCTAATTCTGGATGGCTGATCATGGATTACGCTTACGTTGTTGTGCACCTGCTTTCGCCAGAACGCCGTGAATATTACAATCTTGAAGAACTCTGGCACAAAGCCAAAGTAGTTTTGCGTCTTAAGTAATTTTCACATTTACTCAGAAAACTTTTTCAAGACATCTTCCGCATGTCCTTTAGGGTTTACCTTAGGCATGATCTCTTTTAGTTTGCCCTCTTCATCAATGAGGAAGGTTGTGCGGTTAATGCCCATGGATTTTTTGCCCATGAAGGTCTTCTCTCCCCAAACGCCATAAAGTTCAGAAACTTGATGGTCAGGGTCAGCCAGTAGAGTAAATGGCAATTCAAATTTCTCAGCAAATTTGGCGTGTGATTTTACATTGTCTTTGCTGATGCCCATCACAGTAATACCTGCATTTTTGTAATCAATAAAATTATCTCTAAAGCTGCAAGCTTCTGTTGTGCAGCCAGGTGTATCGTCTTTGGGGTAAAAGTAAAGTACAACGCGTTTGCCCTTATAGTCAGACAATTTGTGTGAGTTGCCGTGTTGGTCTTGTAGAACGAAGTCGGGTGCCAAAGTGCCAGTTGTTAGTTCCATAAAATCTCCTCTTTTGCGGCGTAAACGCAAAGTATAGTTACCGAATGATTACAAGGTATCTTACCGGGCGTAGGGCACAATTACCAATAAAAATATAAGCCTCCTGTTTATTGGCAGGCTTTATACGCAGAATACAGGCTTGTATAGTGGCTAATTATTTTTGGCTATCTTTGAAACAATCGACCTGGCCCAGGCGGAAGCCCTGACCAGTTCGCCTTCTCTTAGCGGACCTTCAGATCCAGCAACGGTAAATCCTTCACCAGGCAATATTACATTAGCCCCACTGGTCTTAAGTAGACTGATCATTTTTTTATCGGCGTATCCTGCCAATTTGATGGCCAAACCCAGTAGTCTTGGTTTTATGTCTTCTGGAGCAATACGCGTATCAAAAACTGCCACCTTAACATTGTCAAGGGTTTGAGGTGGAATGGATTTCAAAAAGGATGTCATATTCGGACTGGCTGAGAATGCACGTGTTGGAGATCCAAAAAAAATCAAATCAGCAAGAGGGAGCTGGCTCAAACTTGCAGTATCTACTTTCAATAAGGTTAATTCGTGATCGCTTGATAGTTCCTCAGCAATCTTTTCACCTATCTTCTTTGTGTTTCCGAAAAACGAGTCAAAAATTACCAGGATTTTCATACTACCTCCAATGTAAAGAAAATGATAATGTGGACCGATTAATTTTAAACCTTTAATGGGTTAAATATGCAAATCCCAGAATATATACCACTCCCAGAAAGTTTAGAGCTGCCAGGGCTTTGAGAAGTTTCCAGTTTGGATGCATGCCCAACAAGATTCGGTGGAGAAGGAGCGAGCAACCAAAAGCAGCAATCACCATAAGAGGGGCTGGCCATGTAATGGCCCACGCTCCAGATAGGTAAAGGTAAGCAGCCAATAAACCATACCCCACAAAGCTTACGATGTCATGTAATTGAACAAGTCTGCTCCAGTTGAAATTCTTCATTGCCGGAGACAGTTGCTGAGAGAAATCTTCTTGGAAACGCGCGAGGAAATGAGAGATTGTGGAACCGCAGGCGATCAAGAAGAGTGGTAAGCCCAGCATAAATGGATAAAAGCTGATATTAAGACCTGTAATGACCAAACCAAAGAAATACGCAATGGGCGAAATGGCCATTGAGTCTAAGAGCCAACGAAATGGAAGACTCTGTGCTCGAATGGAATTGTTGAGATAAATTGCGGCTGCAATTGACAGAATAAAGAGGCTTGGAAGAAGATAGTACTCAAAAAAATGTGCTCTCATCAAAAAGAAAAGGCTCAAAAATACCACCGCGATCGATGCAAGCAATAAGATCATTCGCGGCTCTGGGCTTGTCCTGGAATTCTTACTTCCCCGATACTCTCCGGTAAGAAAACGGCTTTCAGGACTTGCAAAGAGGATTGCCAGATAAAAACCAAGCATAAAACACAAACCTGAAAGCATTACAGATGGTGAGATAGTCCGCCCCTGGCTTCTGGCTTGGATGAGACCGAGTAAATACGAAAAGGCAATCGATAAAATCAGAAAACCATCAAGACGTTTTAACAGCTTCTTCACGCTTATCAATCTCCTCTTGGTAAATTGTAGCACGGGCAAATAGTCGGCTCTTGGTATAATTTATGAGTATTTTTTATGAAAAGAAAACTGATAGTTTTACTAATCCTTTGTTTGATGATTTTTGTGGGGCTTGTGCCTCTTGAAGTTCGTGCCGCCTTTGTCCAGGGCAAAGACCCGGCCAGCTTTCAACAGATAGCTTCTGCGTATCCAAACGGAGAAACAACCGGCACTTATTCGATTCCTTCAGCTTACCCAGGGGAAACCATCACTCCTCCCACTGCAGCTTTCGGGAATGCAACCCAAACTCAAACCACAAACCAGACTCCCAGTATTACAACCACAAGAACCGTCTCGCAGGCAACCGGTTTTGTTACAGCTACTTCCAGTTATGCTAATACTGCGGCTGCAATACAAACCATGAATGCCTCGACCGTCCAAGCCGCCACAAAAAATTCACCACTTTATACGCCGGGCACGATGTTGACTCAGACAGAAGCATTAACTATCACGAGTACTTCAATGCCCTCATGGACCCCCAGCCCATCATTTACGAGCTTTCCAACCTTAATTACCACCCCACGGGTGCTGAACAAAGGTGAAAACAATACTTTTGTAAACCTGCAACTCTTATTTAGCGGTCTTGGAATTCTGGCTCTGACTTGTTTCTTGGCAGTTGGAATATGGTACTTCCGTAAGAAACCTTGATTTTTGACTTTTACTTTTAACTATGCTATTCTTTCGGCACTTTTGATAAAGGTGTCTGATGCATAGGGAGCGGGTTTCCGAAAACGTCTATTGGTTCCAAAGTGATATTTACGCCCAAGTAACTGCGGGTGCAATTGTTGGGCCCCAGTGGGCGGTGTTGATTGACACTCTGATGCCCCAGGAGACAGTCCTCATTCGGAATTATCTTGAAAGTGAATTACTCATCCCAGTTCGTTACATCATAAACACACACCATCACGCAGATCACTGCTGGGGAAACTGTCTTTTTCCAAAGGCAACAGTCATCGGGCATAGCCTATGCCGGCGTTTGATGTTGGAACAGAGCGAATCTGCGCTGGCAGAAACTGGAAAAGACAATCCTCTGTTCAGGGATGTGTGTATCCAGGCTCCCAGTATTACTTTTTCACAGGGAATACTCAACATAAAAGTTGGGAAAAAACAGCTCTCGATAATTCTGACACCTGGCCATTCCGCGGATGGGATTTCAGTTCTTCTTGAAGAAGATCGGATCTTCTTTGCTGGCGATGCGTTCATGCCGATTCCTTACATCGTCGATGGAGACTTTGATACACTCTACCAAACGATAAAGAAGATTGGCGAAATTGGGTTGGAAAATATAATCCAGGGACATGGAGATGTGATTTTGCGTGGTGAGATTGATGATGCGGTCAAATCTAATCTAAATTACCTGAAGTCAATTCAAAAGCTCGCAAAATCTGCATTAAAGAAACGCAACGGATTGGATTTTTTACTACACCAGGATGTTGAAGACTGTGGCAAGACACGCGTAGCTCTGGGTGGTTTAGCACAGCAATTACATCTTCGCAATTTGCGCTGGCTATATCATGTAATGGCGCAAGAAATGCTTACAGACGTAACGTCGACACAATAAAGATTATCAGCACGATAATCAACATCAATGCAGATTCAAAGAAAAGGTTACGGCCTTTTCTTTTTTCAATATATCCAGAAGTAAGGGAGATCAGATTGTAAAGCAAAGCGGTAAGAATAAGCGCATATTGAACAGGAGTGATAAAAAAATAATAGAGTGCTCCAGCTAATTGTGTAACAACAAGTCCCACAATGAATATCCACCCTGGTTTCAGTTGATCGGTCCGCTGCTTTATCATTCGCAGGCTGATAAAAGTTGCGGCAAGAAAAATTCCTGGAACAACCAGAGCTAAACGTAATAAACCAAGTTTGAATACTACCGCCAGGATAAAGAATAATGCGTGGGAAAGGGCGATGAGCAAAATGCCTGCCATTGGTGATCTACTTTTATCTGCCCTTAGGTCTTCATATTCTGCAAGAACAACGGCAGCATACAACAGAATGCCAGCCAGATACACCCACCACCAGGTAGCGTTACGTTCCATCTGAATCAGGGCAAGAGTCAGAATATAGACAGAAAGGGCCGGCAAGATCAGATGTATCATCATCTGGCTTTGAGAAATCTTGGGTTTATCGTTGTGGTCCTCACCAAATACCCAAACAGTTCCGAGGTAAGCCAATACGGCAACAAGTAAAGGCATTAGCCTTTCAGCAAAAACGAAAGGATTGTTTTCAGCGGAATTATGAGTGACAGGAAGCATAAAAGTCATGCCTAATACAAGCGTAATTACCGCAATGACTATCGATAATTTTTTCTGACTCAAGGTGACTTTTTCTGTCATATACCCTCATTTTATCATTGGTCACTCTCGTCAAAATTCGAATAAATGAGCTATAAGTGGTAAAATTATATGGTTATGGACCAGAACCTAATTATTCCCAATAGGCCTTCGGTTGTAAAGGCTATCGCGAACGGTTTCAAAGATATGGCAACGCATGCTTATCTGATCGTTATTCCGATTCTTTTAGATTTAGGTCTCCTACTTGGTCCCCGTTTGACAATCGAAAAGTTTTTGACGCCGTTGGTAAGAATGATCCAGATGCCTGCAAACATACCAACTGATCTTGCAGAAACCGTGCAGGCCTCAATAAAATCGCTACTTGAGGTGGCCAAGGCCTATTCACTGACTGTCTGGCTTCGAACGATACCTTTTGGCACTCCCAGTTTGATGGCTGGACGCATAAGCACAGAGAATCCATTAGGGGCTGCTGCGGTTATACCGGTTCAGAATCTCGGTTTGCTGGTAATTTTCTGCCTGCTTTTTACAGTACTTGGCTTATTAATTACTTCTCTTTACTATACCTGGAATGCCATCACTGTCTTCCCAAAAAACACGGATATACGCAACAGCTTTCTACGAAAGACCAGTACTCTTTTGCTTATACCAATAATAGCGCTGGTTGTGCTTTTGATTTTGCTAATGCCCGTCGCGTTAATCCTTGGAATCTCGACAGCGATAAATCCATTTCTGGGTTCAATTGTTTACTTTATCGCACTCCTTGCGCTCATTAATTTACTTTTTCCTTTACTCTTCACTCCGCATGCCATTATTTTGGAGAACAAAAACCTTTTGGAGGCGGCCAAAGAGAGTATTTTCATTTTCAAAAGGTCGGGTGTTTTTGCCTCATTTTTTGTCGTGATGATGATTTTTGCTACATATCTATCTGATCGTCTCTGGCAAAACCCTCCTGATAGTTCCTGGATGATCCTGGTTGGCATTTTTGGTCACGCGGTTGTTTCAACGGCAATGGTTTTGGCAAGTTTTTACTTCTTCAAGGATGCCAAGATATTTGCCTATGAAGTAACAAGGTTGTTCCAAAGCATCGGAGAAACAGGAAAACCACAGAGTTAAATATCTTAATTGGAGTAAAAGCATTGGCAAACGAAACCCACTATAACGCAGGTGATATCCAGGTTCTGGAAGGCCTTGAAGCCGTCAGACGCCGTCCAGGTATGTACGTTGGTGGTACAGATATTAAAGCCCTGCATCACTTGATTTACGAAGTTGTTGACAACTCGATAGATGAGGCTCTGGCTGGCGTATGTGATCTCATTGAAATTGTTATCAACGAAGATAACAGCGTAACCGTATCGGATAATGGTCGGGGTATTCCGGTTGACGTTCATAAAGAAATGAAAGTCAGCGCACTCCAAGTCGTTATGACCGTTTTGCATGCTGGCGGCAAGTTTGGTGGAGGTTCTTATAAGGTTTCTGGCGGTTTACATGGCGTGGGTGTTTCTGCGGTTAACGCGCTTTCGGATTGGTGTGAAGTAACCGTCCGAAGGGAAGGCAAGATTTACCAGCAGCGGTATGAGCGTGGAAAACCTCAAGGCCCTGTTAAGGCTGTAGGCACTTACACTGGAAACCAGACAGGCACAACGACCACTTTTCACCCTGATCCAGAAATTTTCAAGGGAGATTTTACTTTTAGCTTTTCAACCTTGGTGCAACGTTTCAGAGAAATGGCGTTTGTTACCAAGGGTGTGACAATTGCGTTGAAGGACAATCGCGATTCTAAGGAAATGACTTTCCACTTTGAAGGCGGTATTGCTTCATTTGCCCGATACATTGACAAAAACCGCGACGCAGTCACCCCGGTCATCTTTGGGGAAAAAGAAATAGAAGGCATTGGTATTGAATTTGTAATCCAATATACCGATAACTATACAGAATCAGTTTACTCGTTCGCGAATACTATCAATACCATCGATGGCGGTACCCACCTCACCGGTTTACGTGCAGCTGTTACCCGTTGTATCAATGATTACGCCAGGAAGAGCAGCCAGTTAAAAGATTCTGAAGGCAACTTTAGTGGTGATGACACGCGTGAGGGCATGACTGCTATCGTCAGCATCAAACATCCGGATCCTCAATTTGAGTCCCAAACTAAAGTCAAACTGATGAACCCTGAGGTTCAAACTTATGTTCAACAAGTTGTTGGGGATGTATTCAGTTCTTACCTCGACGAGAATCCTTCGGTTGGGAAAGCCATAATTCAAAAATGTCTCACATCAGCGCGTGCAAGAGATGCCGCCAAGAAAGCGCGCGACCTGGTTATCAGGCGTTCTGCGCTCGAGTCGATGACACTACCAGGAAAATTAGCCGATTGTTCTGAGCGCGATGCCAGTAAGACCGAACTTTATATTGTTGAAGGTGATTCGGCTGGAGGCTCTGCTAAACAAGGGCGCGACCGTCACTTCCAGGCAATTCTGCCGTTACGAGGGAAAATATTAAATACAGAACGTGCGCGTTTGGACAAAATTTTGGGTAATAACGAGGTCAAATCTTTGATTTCTGCATTGGGCACCAGTATTGGTGATTCTTTCAGCCTTAAAGGTCTGCGTTACGGGCGTGTAATCATCATGACAGATGCTGATGTGGATGGTGCCCACATTCGTACTCTGTTACTGACTTTTTTCTTCCGCTACATGCAGGAATTGATCGATGCCGGCCATGTTTACATAGCACAACCCCCGCTTTACCGTATCGGTTATAAAAACCAAATTCAATACGCTTATTCTGACAACGAAAAAGACAGTATTGTCAATAAATTTGGAGGCAATGCCAAAGTCAGCATTTCCCGCTACAAAGGTTTGGGTGAGATGAACCCGGAACAATTGTGGGAGACAACTATGAATCCCGCCAATCGCACACTTTTACAGGTGAGTGTTGAGGATGCAGCAGAAGCTGATAAGACTTTTGACATGTTGATGGGTTCACTGGTTCCCCCTCGTAAACGCTTTATTCAGACACATGCGAAAGAAGTTCGAAACCTGGACATTTAGGTTCTTTAGCCCGCTTTGGCGGGCTTTTTCTTAGCTATGGAACGAAAGATTATTCACGTCGACCTGGATGCTTTCTTTTGCTCGGTGGAGGAACTTTTGGATCCGAGCTTAGTTGGCTTACCATTTGCAGTTGGTGGAAATACCAGTGGCCGCGGTGTAGTGGCTTCGGCTTCATATGCTGCTCGGCAATTTGGTGTCCGTTCAGCTATGCCATCAAACCAGGCGTTACGCCTTTGCCCGCAATTAAAGTTCACTCATCGCAGTCATCATCTCTATAGTGAGTACTCCGATAAAGTAATGGCGATCCTGCGTGATTACACGCCGCTTTTTCAGCAAATGTCGGTGGATGAGGCCTACCTGGATGTCAGCGACCTCAGGCAAAGTGGTGAAAGTATTGCCAGGCAAATTCAAGCACGAATTGACCGGGAAATCAAACTTTCGACTTCCATGGGAGTTGCAACAAATAAATTGGTCGCCAAGATTGCTAACGATTATGGAAAATCCAGGGTCCATACCGGCAAAGCACCACATGCAATTACTGTTATTGAACCTGGAACAGAAGCAGAGTTTCTGGCACCGCTGGATATCCAATGCATGTTGGGGATAGGCCCGAAAACAGCTCAGAAAATGCGTAGTCGAGGCATTCAGACTATCGGTGACCTTGCAAGCATGGACGAGAAAGATCTGGCACCCTATTTTGGCAACTACGCGCTGGAACTAAAAGAGAAAGCGATGGGGATATCGCATTCAAATGTACATTCTGAACACGAAAGTCAGAAAAGCTGTAGCAACGAGACGACATTTAACTCAGATTCAACGGATGTGAATTTTCTTTTAGATATCCTGCGCAGTCAGGCGGAGAAAGTAGCTTATCGCTTACGACAGGATAGCTTGGCTGGTTCTGTAGTGCAGATAAAACTGCGCTACTCTGATTTCACAACCCTCACCAGGCAAAAAGCGCTGGGCATATTGACAAATTTGGATGAGGAAATTTACACGGCAGCGGCTGAACTGTTTTTGGAAAATTTGATACGTGGCCGTCCAGTGCGGCTGATTGGAGTCGGTGTTAGTAACCTTGATTCACCTCACCGTCAGATGAGCCTGTGGGACGACCCCTTCCAGGAGAAATCCAAACTCGCCAGCGCCATAGATTCCTTAAAGGATCGGTATGGAAAAAAGATCATTCAACGAGCCAGTCAACTCGAGAAATCTAAAGAATTTCGGCACAATGGCGTTGCTGAATAGGCTTGGAATACTGGTATAATACGTCGCACTGCCAACGTAGCTCAGTCGGTAGAGCAGACGCTTCGTAAGCGCCCGGTCGGGGGTTCGAATCCCTTCGTTGGCTCAAAAAATCCCACTTTCGCGGGATTTTTTCTTTATTGGTGCTAAGCCAATATCGTCCGGCTATCCAAGGCCAGAGCACCTTGCCCCTCTGGGTAGAGTATAAGGGGATTGATTTCGATTTCCAGAATTTCAGGGTGGTCGATGGCGAGTTGTGCCAGGCGGCAGATAATCTGAACTAAAGCTGCCTGGTCAAGTCTGGCTGAACCTCGGAACCCATGTAGCATCTTCCCAGCGGCGGTGGAATTGATTAATTCAAGGGCATCGCCTTCTGAAAGTGGCGCAATACCTACTGACACATCTTTGAACATTTCCACTAACACGCCCCCAGAACCAAAAAGGACCATTGGTCCAAAAGTAGCGTCTCTTTTAATCCCAACGATTAGTTCCAGACCTTTGCGGGCCATCTTTTCAACCATTGCGCCATAAATTTCTGCATTCGGAGAGTTACGACGAATATGGTCAAGTAGCTTGTTGTAAGCTACGCGCAACTCTTCTGCATTATGAAGGTTTAAGATGATTCCGCCAGCGTCTGACTTGTGTAAGATGCCCTCGGCAGAAATTTTGAGTACCACTGGGTAGCCCACTTTCTCGGATATTCGTACTGCTTCATCGGCATTCTTCGCAAGATCACCAGGAACAATCGGGATATTGTATGCTTGTAAAATTTTGCGGGTTTCTTCCTCACCAAAACTGTTTTGCCCAGAATTCAGGATTTGCCTTACAGTCTGCATTGAGGTTTCTGAAGCCTTGAAGGTCATGGGCTCAAATATTTCTTTTTTGATGATTTTTTTGTAACTCAGCAGACCGCCAAAAACTCTGGGTCCCTGATCAGGGTACTGATAGGTTGGTATTTTGTGCTTGTTCAAAAAAGCCGCGGACTCCCTTGCTGATTTTGCACCAACCAGGCAAGCCAGGAATGTTTTGTTTGTTTTGTTGGCCACTTCAAGCCAAGCTTGCGCAACCCCCATAGTGTCCACCAGGGATTGTGGCACAAGAATTGGGTGCAATGCATCAACGTTGGGGTCAAGGCTTGCCTGCCCCAAAGCCCAGGCGTAATCCTGTGGTTCTGCCCCACCCAGCATATCAATCGGGTTGCTCACCTGCGCGCTGGGGTTAAGTTTTGTGCGCAATGTCTGTTGAATTTCTGCGGAAATTGTAGCCAGGTCCATACCATTGAGCGCGAGCGCGTCCGATGCCAAGGCTGCCGCTCCGCCGGCGTTTGTGGCAATAGCCACTTTGTTGCCCTCGGGCAGTGCCTGGCAGCCAAAAGCCCAGGCAAGATTGAAAAGGTCTGCCAGCGTATCCACCTCAAGCACCCCAGATTGTCTAAAGGCAGCCTGATATGCAGTATAAGACCCAGCCAATGACCCGGTATGCGAGCTGATAGCTTTTGCGCCGGCGTTATTCTTGCCCGCTTTCAGCAATACAATTGGCTTTTGTCGGCTTACATTACGGGCAACTTCCATGAATCGTGGACCGTCCTTGACCTCTTCCACATACATGGCAATTACCTTCACCTGGGGGTCCAGGGCCACATATTCCAGCATGTCAGTTTCGGTGACATCCATTTCATTGCCCAAGCTGGTAAAGTAAGAAAAGGCGAAATGGGATTCAAGCACCAGGTCAACCACTCCACCGCAAATGGCCCCAGATTGCGAGATAAAGGCAATAGGTCCCAGGTCGGGCATACCCTTGATAAAGGTACTGTTCAAACCGGTATGAATAGCCATCGTTCCCACACAGTTTGGACCGATGATGCGCATCCCGAAATTTCTGGCAACTTGAAGACATTGCTCTTCTAATTTTCTGCCGCCTTCACCCACTTCCCTGAAACCGCCAGTTACGATGGTCACAGCTTTGATGCCGCGTTTGCCACATTGTTCAAGACTTTCCAATACCATGCCCACTGGCAAAACAATTACTGCCAGCTCAACTGGATCAGGAACGTCGAGAATTGAAGCATAGCAGCGCTTTCCAAGAATACTTTCTGCAGAGGGATTGATCGGGTAGACCTCACCTTTGTAGCCGTATTGCAGAAGGTTCTCCAGGATGCCATAACTAAGCTTGTTGGGCTTGGACGAAGCTCCCAGAATGGCAACACCTTTAGCGTTAAAAAAAGGACTTAGGGTCTCAGGATTCATAAGAAACTCCAATTCTCAATACATGAATTATGCAGCGATTATACCAATCGTAAACCTTGAAACACTTGATTGGAACATCAGGAAGCTTTTATGAACTTATAATTGGAACAATATGCCAGACATTCTCAACCTTACAATTTCCCAAAAAGACTTTCTTGAAATGGCCAAAGATGGCCCCATTCTGCTTGAAGGTGAATTTGGCACCGGTAAGACCACAATTTCTGCTTTGCGGATGCTTCAGATGGAAAAATCTGGCCGCAGATCGTTGAGTTCAACACTCGTTTTAGCTCCTCAATACCCGCTATTAAAACCCTACAGGCAAGTCCAGCTTCAAAATCGCTCCAAGCAAAGCTATACAACGTCTATGACCATTTCGTCGCTGGTAAAGCGAAATATCAGCTTGTTTTGGCCTTTAGTAGCAGAACAGGCTGGCTTTTCACACCCAGAGCATGAACCTAAGTTCCTCACAATTGAGACAGCCCAATTCTATCTTTCCCAAATCGTTGACCCGTTATTAGATAAGGGTATTTTTAGCGGCATTACCATCCCTCGCAACCGAATCTATAGCCAACTCTTGGATAGCTTGAACAAAGCCGCGATCATTCCTTTCAACTTCCGAAGCATTAGCACACGTCTCAAAGCTGCCTGGACGGGTGGTCCAGAACAATTGCTGACTTATGATGAAGTACAAGTATGTTTGAACGCGTTTCGAGCGAAGTGCCTGCAGGAAAACCTTCTGGATTATTCGCTTCAGTTCGAAATATTTGCCAAGCTCCTTTGGCCTCACGATCTATTTCGAAGGTATATGCGCTCTAATTATTCAGACCTTATCTATGAAAACATTGAAGAAGAACCACCTCTTATCCACGATCTGATTGAAGACCTGGTGCCTGAACTCAATTCTGTATGCCTGGTAATGGATGATGGAGGCGGGTACCGAAAATTTTTAGGGGCAGACCCGCAATCAGCGGTGAGATTTCGAAACGAAATCTTTCAGACTTTCTTGATGACTGAAAGCTTTGTAAACTCCCCGACAATTACCAGTATAAAAAAACTCTTTACCACGGCAAAGACAGCCAGTATTCCTGCGGATCACGATATATTTGAGGTTTTTGACCAACCGATGGATCTGCCAATCTTCGTACCTGAGCTTTTGGATTGGATCGTTGAGAAAATTAAAAGCCTGATTGACAACGGCACCAAACCTTCGGAGATAGTTATTCTCAGCCCTTACCTTAGCAGTACTTTTGCATTTTATCTACAAGCAAAACTGATGGCACTGGGTTTTCCTTCCAAAACGAGTAAAGCATCAGCATTAATGCGGGATGATCCGTACGTAAAGCTGTTTCTTAACCTCTATTGTCTCTGTTCTAAAGAACCCAGCTTATCAGTTACACAAGATGACCTAGTGGATTTATGTGCTTTAAGCTTCAGAGAAATCAATCGAATTCAAGCAAAATTGATGAGCAATGCTATCTCCGGGAAAAATTTGTCCATCCAAGCCTTGCCTGAAATCGAGGTTCTTGAAGGTTTGCCAGTTGAAAGATTTACTTCAGATTTGCTGTATCGTTACAAAGAAGTCCGCTTGTGGCTACAAGATTTCGACCCCAATACTGGGTTTGGCCTTTTTGTGAGCCGGATATTTGGTGAACTACTGACCCAACCAGGTTTTGGCCTGGACGGGAATATTGAAGCTGGCAGAATTGCCGGCCGATTAATTGATAGCTTTACAAAATTTGAAGAAGCACTGGAGGAACATCTCTCAGAAACTCAAAAAGCACTTTTCTTTGTTGAAAGCATTCGCAAAGGATTAATATCCGGCGTTTATGAAGAGGAACAAAACACAGAAGACAGCATCTTGATAACACCCGTGCTTAGCTTTTTGATACGTAACCAAGCTGTGGAATATCAATTTTGGATGAATACCGGCAGTAACGGCTGGCACGAACGCCTGGAACAACCCCTTACACAAGCTTATGTCCTTAGCCGCGACTGGCAATCTGGGCGAGTTTGGACTACAGCTGATGATGCGAAATTATCAAAAGATACTGTTGCGCACATAGTTCAAGGTTTGCTTTCCCGATGCAGGAAAAAAGTTTTTCTTGGTATTGCGGTTTACGATGAAACAGGCAGCCAGGAAACTGGTTTGTTAATGCAGACCTTGCAAGGCTTATTTCGCAGGGCAATTGGGGGAAAAACGCATGTCTGAAGCCAACCTTCGTCAGAGCCAACAAAAGATACTTGAATATAAATCGGGAAAAATGGGCATCTCGGCGGTACCAGGCAGCGGTAAAACCTGGACGCTCTCTCATCTAGCCGCGAAGCTGATCATGACAGCTAATCTGGAGGAAGATCAAGAAATCCTGATCTTGACCCTTACCAATTCTGCCGCGGATAACTTCAGCAGCCGGGTCGGAAAAATCTTACACGACTCCAAACTTATCGAAGGTTTTGGCTATCGCGTACGCACCTTGCATGGCCTGGCGAATGACATAATTCACATTCGTCCAGAATTGGCTGGTTTGCCGAATGACTACGCCATTCTTGATAATCAGGAAACCAATGCAATCCTTGATGAAGAAGTGGCTCGATACCTTAGGGTCCATAATGAATTCTTCGATGATTTAGTTGATTTGGATGCTCCAGATAGACAAATCCGAAAGTTTAAAGATGACGATTTCCCAAAGCTAATGCGGGACGTAACGGGAGCATGGATACAACAAGCCAAGGATTTGGGTCAATCCCCCGCTGATCTGCAGACTCTCATTGACGAAAAGGAAGAAGGCACTGAACTCGTCCAAGCCTGTAACGAAATTTACACAGGCTATCAAACCGCCTTAAATAATAGGGGAGGCTTGGATTTCACGGATTTAATTTCACTGGCATATCGTTGTCTGCAAAACGATCCAGAACTGCTTCTTCATTTGCGGCATCGCTGGCCTTATTTGCTGGAAGATGAAGCTCAGGACTCGTCTGCCCTCCAGCAAAAGATCCTGGACTTGCTTTGTGGCCCCGAGGGTAATTGGGTACGAGTGGGCGACCCCAACCAGGCAATCTATGAAAGTTTTACAACCGCCAACCCAGAATTACTAAAGGGGTTTATTCGACAAAGAGATGTTCAAGCCTTGGATTTACCTGAATCTGGCCGGTCCTGCCCCGCTGTGATCAACTTGGCCAACGACTTGATTGACTGGTCGGCCAACCGCCACCCAAACATGAACGTCAGGGATGCCTTGTCGTTGCCACATATCGTGCTGACGCCAGCTGGCGACCCACAACAAAACCCTGCTAATCGGGCTGATAGCATCAACCTGAACCCCAGGTTGTTCACACCCCAGGAAGAAATCGGTTTTCTGATCAAAGATTTAAAGGCTTATTTAGCTGACCATTCAAAAGAAACTATAGCGGTTTTGGCCACCTTAAATTCGCGAGTTGCCGTACTAAGTGATAACCTGGCAAAAGCCGGCTTGCCTGTATGCACGGAATTAATCCGGCTGGCCGAACCTGTGCGGCTCTCCGCGGGGGCTGTTGCCAATATCCTGCAAGCCATAAACTACCCTGAATTTGCTGCCAACCTGAGAGCAGCATTTAGAGTGGTGCACCGGTCAGAAAAGGAAAATGAAGAGCGTTGGGCTTCAGTGGAAGCGGCAGGAAAGTGGCTTGGCTCTCTGAAACAGACTGAATTTTTTATCTATCCACAGACTAATCAGGATTGGAAACACGCGGCCCGTACTTTTGGCCTGGACGATTCCCAGATTTACATGTTGGAAGCTTTCCGATTAATGGTTTTTGACTGGCATCAGGCAGCTATCTTGCCACTTGATCAAATCCTGCGCTTGATATCCATGGACCTGAACCTAACCCAGGCTGAGACAGCAGCTGTATACAGAATGGCTGTTTATATCAAGGAATTGCAGCAGAACAACCCGGATAGCTCAAAATCAGACTTAATTCAGGAATTGGTTGAAATTGCTAAGAATAAACGCAATTTCACGGCTTTTAGCGAAGACAAAGGTGGTTTTGAACCGGATGCCCATCCTGGAGAAGTGGTGGTGGCCACATTCCATAAAAGCAAAGGACTGGAATGGGATAAGGTGTATTTGACTTCCTGCAGCAATTACGATTTTCCTTCAGGTGATCCTGGTGATAGTTATATTGCTGAAAGTTTTGTACTCAAAGACCGGCTTAACTTGCAGGCTGAGGCTCTGGAACAGATGAAACAATTGCTTGATCGAAAACCTCTCACAGATTTTCACAAAGGCTACGCGGCGTTCGATGCCCGGGACACATACATCAGAGAGAGGTTAAGAGTACTTTATGTAGGCATAACAAGGGCCAGAAAGTCCCTCACGATTAGCGTTAATAATGGAGGTGGCAGAAACGTACCAGCCCTGGCATTGAAGCAGTTGGTACAGATGCATGGAGATGAAGCATGATCCCTGAAGGATTTGTTTTCAGCCAAAGCAGCCTGCAAAGCTTTCTCAATTGCCCACGCCAATTTGAGCTAATGTACTTAACCAAATTAGCATGGCCAGCCCAAAAATATGCTGACACTGAAAATTTTGAAAGAGACCTTGCGGCAGGGTCGGCTTTGCACCAGGCAATTCATCGTTACCTGCTTGGATTCGACGAGTATCTGATTATCAAGAGGCTTCAGTTAGGAAGTGACCCACGCATCCCCATTTGGTTCGATAATTTTCGCTCCAGATTCAGTTATCTGAGGGAAAAGTCGAATTTTATTGCTGAAATACCAATTACGATTGCTGTGGAGCCGTATTGGCTAACCGCGAAGTTTGATTATCTATTTTTGGTGGACGAAAAAGCTACAATTTTCGATTGGAAAACATCCGCAAAAAAACCAAATAAAGTGCAACTACAGGATTCTATGCAAACCAAAGTATATCTAACTGTTGCACACAATAATCACCTAATATCGGGTAAAAAATTGCCCACAATTCGGTACTGGGAAGCGAATTTTCCTGATCTTGAGCTTGTATTCACGCCCGATAACCAGAGCTTGCAACGATACGCGCAAGGTCTCGAAAATTTGATCAAACAAATTTCCATGGAATTGGAATTCCCAAAAACCACAGTGATAAAACGATGCGTTTATTGCAGGTATCGATCGTACTGTAACCGTGGTGCAATACCAGGTGAGGCAGCTTCTGATGAGGCCTTTGATTTTGTCATTGCTGAAGGCAGTGAGAAGATTGTTAGTGAAAGTTGAAACAAATTACGGTATTATAAGGAGTGGGCAGAACAGGGCTCGAACCTGCGACCTCATCTGTGTAAAAGATGCGCTCTAA
>CAYMNM010000034.1:0-20193 GCA_964391795.1 uncultured Anaerolineaceae bacterium
AGAATGCAAGGTCCTAATAAATTATTCTTGTGTACTTTAAAAATTGAATAAATTCTAAATTCCAACTTATGCCATATTTTTGGTAATGTGGGTTGCTGACCCACCAATGCTTGAAGTAATCGATGAAAGATCTTCGTTGCATTTACTAACACAAGCGCTCTGCTCAAACCCTAAAAAATTTTCCGGAGGAAGAATGATCACCAAATTTACCTTGAAGTCATTTTTAGTTTTGTGTATCAGCATACTGCTCTCTACCGTGATGGTTGGTTCAGCCGTCACCGCTCAGGAGGTTGTGCATGACAATCCCATCCTTGCTGCCCCTCCTGAGCAAACCATCCAGGGTGGCAGTCCGGTGCCGGGTGGCCCGGGTTTCATCTCTGTTAGCTCCTTTGCCTTCAAACCTTTTTCTTCCGATGACAGCCAGATTTACGATGTCACCTGGATGTACAACGGCGGGGCAGATATGGCAAGTTTCATTGCGCCAGTCTATCTTCCACATGATGCAACCATCACCAAAGTTGTGTTTTTTTTCTATGATGGAATAACGGGCGCAGACTTGATCCTTTCACTGTTGAGAGTAAATATGTTTGACGGTTCGGTGACGCCTGTTGCCCGGGGTTATTCATCCACTTCTTCTGGACTTGGTTTTATAGAGGCCCCCATCTCAATACCCTTGGTTGATAACCAGTTGTACTCGTACATACTCGATGTGGACATTCCCGGTGGCCAC
Source organism: uncultured Anaerolineaceae bacterium (assembly GCA_964391795.1). Classification (GTDB taxonomy): domain Bacteria; phylum Chloroflexota; class Anaerolineae; order Anaerolineales; family Anaerolineaceae; genus Mesolinea. Next base: position 731 of record CAYMNM010000034.1, read on the forward strand.
TATGGTTCTCTAAGTCTGATAAACGTCCGCATCGACTACAGCTATCCGTCTTACCTGCCTTGTGTGCAGAAGTAAACCTAACTCTTCCCAGATTGTCATGGGTTGCTAGAGGTTCAGTAAAATATTGAAGATTTTCGCTTAAGAGATTCTTTTTAAAGCGAAGCCTATTGCTGCCCATAGATTCGGATGTAATGCTCGTAATTCTCAGCCACTTTGCGCACATAAGTGCGGGTTTCAAGGTAGCGGATGGTGCCTACAAAGACGTCCGGGTCATCCCCGGCGGTTGCTTTCCAGGCCAGCACAGAGCCAGGCCCGGCGTTGTAGGCTGCCAGTGCCGCCAGTTTATCCCCTCTGAAGCCGATCAACTGCCGTCCGAGGTAATTGCTGCCCAAAACCAGGCTAACGTGAGCAATTTGTAAGTCTTCCACAGTAAAATTGGGCGGCCAACCGGATTCCAGGGCTATCTGTGAGCCTGTGGCCGGCATCAATTGCATCAGGCCGAGGGCGCCCGCGCTGGAGACGGCATTGGCCTGAAAGAGGCTCTCCTGCCGGATCAGGCTGAGCAGCACCAGAACAGGCACGTTATAGCGCTCAGCAAATTGCTGCACCCAGGGCAGGTAATACAGGCCGTACTCGATATAGGCAAAATAAGGAGGCAGATTAGGCGAAAGCAGGTCATAGGCGTATCCACTGAGCTTTACCACTGTCTGAGCGGCCAAAATGGCCTGATCGTAGTAGCCGTAATCAGTAAAGACCTTGATAAGTCTGAAGGAATTTTCGGCATCGGAACTATATTTATTGCGCAGGCTGGCAAAATACGAGCCTGCTTCGCTGAACAAGCCCAATTTGAAGCTTTCCATTGCCTTGAGATACTCAGGTTCTTCAAAAAGCGCGCGGGTGTAATCCAGATTGGTTTCAGGCGGGATTTGCCTGAGAGTGGCCAGCCACAGTGCTGCTCGCTGGCGTTCCTTGGTCAGATCCACCTCAAAGTTGAGGGCCTCAGGCTCAGCAAAGATTTCTTTTTCTTCCAATACTTCCCCCGCGCGGAAGCCATAATAGCCGTATTGGTCGGCTTTTTGAGCATCCCGCAGAAACTCTTCGCCGGCTTCTTTGTTGCCCTGTTTCAAGGCTGTTTTGCCCAGCCAGAAAAAGGCACCGGCTTGTTCCAGCGAACCTTGCCTGGGGTCATCGGGTACATACGCCAACAAAAGCGCACGATTGAAAGCTTCATTAGCTTTATCGAGGTCATTATTGCGGAAAAAGCTAATACCGCTGAAAAAGAGAGAAGAGAATGCTAGGTCAGACCCCGGGAACTGTGTGCCGATGCGGGTTAGCGTTTCGAGCGCTTTATCCTCCTGGCCGAGTGCCTGGTAATACTGGCTGGCCATGTTGAGCAGCCGCGGCGCGTACTCCGCGTTGGGTGCCTCAGCTACATATAGCTCGGCAGTTTGGATGGCCGGCAGGGTCTGATCCATGTAGGCGTGAAGCGTGTAGATTACATCCTCCATGGCATCCACAAAGAACTCGCTGTTGGGGAATTCCTTAATCTGGCGGGTCCAGAGCGCGATGGCATCTTTATCGGAAGAAAGACCACCAAGCAGGTTGGCCGCTTCGCGGTCTTCGGACCCAAGGGGAGTGGTCTGCGTGCCCAGTCTGCGAGTGGCCAGCGCCTTGTAGTAGAGGGCTTTGTCGATTGATTGCGTGGCATCTGCCAGGTAGCGATCGAAGGCGTCAATAGCTAATTGGTCCTGCCCAACGTTGTAATTGATGATGCCGCGTGCCAGCTCGTTGACGGGCACGTTGGCATTCACAAGCGCAGCCAGCGCCGAATAACCCGAGCCGGTGAGCGGGTAGTCGTTGACAGCGCTAAGGTAGTAATTGTTGCCAGCTTCGGTGTTGCCGCGCCGGATTTCGATATCGCCCATCTGCACCAGTAAATAGGCTTTTGAATAAGCCAGCGATGAGCTTTCCAACTCCAGCCGCAAGGCTTCAAGCGCGCGGTCGCTCTCGCCGTTGATAACATACTGATCTGCCAACTTGGAGACGAGCCCCAGGCTTGGATCGGTTCCTGCTGCGGAATAGGCTTTTTGATAATATGCCAGTTTATTGATGGGTGCGACCTGTAAATCCGCAATATTCTCAAAAATTTTCGCGTTGAGGGTTTGATTGGATTTTTGTTGATAGTTCGAGAGATAATCGACTGCCCGCGCTGTATCCCCATCTTCAGCTGCAAGTTCCCCTAGCCAGTAAAGTGCGCGGATACCAGGAGGTTCATTTGGGAAACGATTGACCAACTCCTTGAATATTTCATTTGCTTCGGAGTACTTTGCCTGAAAATACAAAGCCTGAGCCTGGCCAAAAAGTGCCGCCGCATAGCTGGTTGGGGTCGAGTCGGGGGCTTGCCCACGGTAAAGCTCGAGGGCCTTGTCGTAATCCCCAAAGCTTAGGGCCAGGTCGGCATCTTTGAAGCGCGGTTCTTCAGCCGGTGTTTGTTCCACAGGTACCGGCGTAAGCGTCGGGCTGAGAAAAGCTGAAGTAGGAACAGCATTCTGTGAGGTGATGAAAGGTGTGGGGCTAACTTTTTTGGGGCTGCAAGCTGAGAGCAAGCTGCCAATTGATAGCAAGATGGCTAAAGCAAGGCTTACTCCTGGTTTACGCATACGCCTCTTATAACCCCGCATCCACGAGTTGTCAAATTGCCATATAAGAAAATGCCTGTCTTTTCAGGCAGGCATCAATCTGGCAGGGATGTTTTCGTAAATTCTAATCGAGAGGTCTGATCGCGGCTTTAGTTAAGAGACTTCAGCAAAGGCGGAATCGTAGCCCGGATGAGTTTAAGGCTTTCGCGGAAAGCGTACAGTTTTTCTGCTTCGCTGCCCTCAATCCTGGCAGGGTCTTCAAAACCGATATGGATGTGCTTGTCACCACCCAACCAAACGGGGCAGGTCTCATTGGCATGGTCGCAAACTGTTAGTACCAGGTCCAACGCCATATCCTTGAAAAGATCCACTGATTTCGGATAACCCTGATGGAAAATACCAGCTTCTTCGAGCACACGCAACGCATAAGGGTTGACACTGGCAGCGGGTTCTACACCGGCACTATAGGCAATCCAGCTATCCCAGCAATCGGTGTTGATTACTGCCTCTGCAATCTGGCTGCGGGCAGAGTTGCCAGTGCAGATGACCAGTACTTTTTTGCGCGCGTTTAATTCGGCATCGTCAATAGCTTCAGACTGGGGACCAACAAGTTCGCAGCCTGTGAGGCACTCGGACAGTTTTTCCTGGCTGTACTCGCCACGTTCCATCTGAGCCAGCAATTCGCGGGCTTTGGCTTCGTTTTCAGGGTCAACCAAAATCATGGCCATCCCTAAATTACCAACTGTAAAACCATAAATTGCGCCGGCTGACTCTTGGCTTAGCATGGCAGGGATGCCCTGGGCTTCCAGAAAATCTCTGATTGGCCCGGCGACGGCTTCTCCGCCTTCAACCGAGTAAACGGCCACTAAATCTTCGTAGCTTTTTGATTTCATTCGTAAATCCAATCTTCACTGGCACGTTTCCATTCAACCAGCTCATCCGTTTTGAACCAGAGGGCAATTTCAGCTTCAGCGTTTTCCGGGGAATCCGAAGCATGGCAGATGTTGTAGCGGGTAGTCAGCGCGTAATCGTGGCGGATAGTGCCAGGGTCGGCTTCGGTGGCTTTGGTTTTACCGATGGTTTGCCTGACGGCAGCGATGGCATCGGGGCCAGTCCAGACCATGGCCATGACCGGAGCCGAGGTGATGAATTTGATAAGGGCTTCATAGAAGGGTTTGCCCTGGTGCACAGCGTAATGATCGTTTGCCAGTTGGGGGCTGACCCACATGAACTTAGCTGCCGCAAGACGCAGGCCGCGATTCTCAAAACGGTTGATGACCATGCCAATGAGGCCACGTTGCACGCCATCTGGTTTGACGAGGACTAAGGTTTTTTGCATCTGGCTCTTCCTTTTCTGTACTTTTCCATAGAACTGAGATCAGTATCCGATCTCAAATGAAAGGTTATTCGTTGATTGTTTCATCAGGAGGCGTCTGGGGATGTCCTGGTTCAGAAGTTGGAATTTCCTGAAAATGGTCGAGCTCAGTAAAATCTTTTTCTTCAGGATCTTCCGGCTTGGGGGCTTTTGTTGAAGGCACAGGGGCCGTCTGGGCAGCGTAGCGCAGTAGCCAGGCAGGTAAAGGAGAATCCTTCCTGCCAGGATCTGAGGCACTGCAATCTAAAGCCTTCACAGGATTAATCTCCCAGGTAATCTCTTAACTTGCGGCGAACCGAAGGATGACGCAGGCGGGTCAGGGCCTGGGCTTCAATTTGGCGCACACGTTCGCGCGTAACGCCCATTTTGCGCCCAACCTCTTCAAGAGTGTAGGCTTGGCCATCCAGCAAACCGTAACGCAACTGTAGGATACGCACTTCCCTGGGGGGCAAAGATTCCAAAACCTGGTCCAGATGTTCTTTGAGCAAATTATAGGTAGCCAAATCGTCCGGTGGCGGTGCCTCGTCATCCTCAATGAAGTCACCAAGCACTGAATCTTCTTCGTCATCAGTTGGTGTTTCAAGAGAAAGAGGCCGCCTGGCAACCTGGATCATGTTTTCTACTTTCTTGGGCAATACTTCAAGACGCTCAGCTAATTCATCCACACTGGGGTCGCGCCCTAACTGTTGGGTAAGCTGATGTTGTACGCGTAGTAATTTATTAATTTGATCGCCCATATGAACCGGCACACGGATGGTGCGGCCTTGGTCTGCAATGGCGCGGGTGACTGCCTGGCGAATCCACCAGGTGGCATAGGTGCTGAATTTATGGCCGCGTTGGTATTCAAATTTCTTGGTAGCTCTGATCAGACCTATATTACCTTCCTGAATAAGATCAAGAAACGGTACGCCTCTGCCCATGTATTTTTTTGCTACGCTGATAACCAGGCGGGAATTGGCAGTGATCAGGTGCTCCCTGGCAACCTGACCATCCTGGATGAATCTACCCAGCTCAATTCTGCGCTTAATGCTTACGCTGCCTTTGGCAAGTTCTTCCCTGGCAGCTTTTCCCTTCTCGATGCGCTGTGCGAGGGCAACTTCCTCTTCGATATTGCTAAGTAAAGGAACCCTACTGACTTCCTTTAGGTAGAGGCCGATGGTGTCATCAGTATCGATATTGGCCAGGTCATCTGAAACGGTAAAATTTTCGTCAAGGACCTCGCTGAGGTCTTCATCGTTGGGTTCCTCGGTGATGACTGAGTCCTCTGTGTAATTGATACCAGCATTCAACAGGGCTTGATAAACCTCATCCAGCTGGTCAACGTCGGTTTCAGCATCCGGCATCATACGCAGGATGTCATCATAGGTTACAAAACTTTTCTTTCGGCCAAGATCCAGAAGCCTGGAGAGGGCAGGAGATTCGCTCTCCTCGTCTAATACGGGTTTGTCGTTGTTTATTCTTGCCATTAATGCTGTATTCTTTCTATGGGGAAGGATGGTCCTAACACCCCAATAGAGTACGACATTTTGGGACGAAATTCAAGTAAATTTTTGGTCAATCGGCTAATAAAATGAAATTCTGATAAATCCTTGCTGCTCGATTCAAGGAGATGACAAGAATCTCGGTTTGACCAGCATTCATTTCCGCTTTAAAATGCAGGTGGACTTATGTAAATGAAACTACGCAACTCAGCCAACCTTTGGTTCCCGTTGGTCATGCTCATCTCGCTGGTGGGTTTGACCTTTTTAAATATAAACTTACAGAAACGCTTTAAAGCCAGTGATGACTTCGCCCCCCGATATGCAGCCGCACGCTTGTGGTTGCGGGAAGGCTTAAGCCCTTACGATCCAAAAGTTTCTGAAGAAGCCAGGGCATTGCAACGGGATCAGGGTTTCACGGATAACGGTTTTGACGCGGGCAGCCTTATCGAGCCGGTTTTTACGCTCTTTATCTATATGCCGCTCAGTTTTCTGCCATTTATGACGGCCAGGGCCATCTGGATGGCCATCGTGGCGGTCTCTTATATGGTTGCCATTTTTCTCGCTTTCCGGCTCTCAGAGATCAAGCTTCATCCTATCGAAGCCATATTGATGACGGTGTTATTGCTTTTTTGGTATCCAACCTTCAAATTGATTCTTACCGCCAGTATCTTGCCACCTTTTGTCGCCTTGACCATGCTGGCTACTTATCTTGGGCTCAAAAAAGAAGGCACAGCCGCAGGTGTTTTCTTATTGATATGTTTCAGCATCCTGCCAGTGAGCGTTTTGCTGGCAATATTTCTGATGATCATCTTTGCTTCAAGGAGAGACCCAAGCTTAATTTCGGTTTACATTGTTGGGATTGGATTTTTGATTGCTATCACGCTGATCCTGTTTCCAGGGTGGATTGCAGCCTGGTTTACAAACTTCATTCGCATCCATCCTGACTTTTCCTGGGTACGCACGCCATTAATGCGACTTTCAGAGCTCTTTCCAGGCGCAAAATCTCCAATTGCCATAACACTGCACGTTGTGGTTGCTTTGCTGCTTATTCTCGAGTGGTATGGCCTCAACCATAGAGATGCACGAACAATTCGCTATAAATTGATGCTTACATTTTTACTACTCTATCTCATCAACCTTAAATCGCACGGCGCTTATTTGATTTTTTTGCTACCGGCTCTCTTTCTCAGTTTCCGATTTCTTAGAGAAAAATGGCGCTTTTTTGGTAAAATTGTTTCTTGGATCATTTTCCTGGCTCTGGTTTATTTTTATTGGAGACGCTTTGCCGGTCTGGGTACCTGGACCGTTGAAGAGCCAAGCTTGATTGTCTTGCTTTTGCCTTTTATTACGCTGATCGGCTTGCAATGGTTCCGCTGGTGGGCAACAAAGAGCCCAAGAGCGATTGTTGAATCGAAATCTTGAAATTTTGGAGGAATTTATGGCTAAACGCCGAGTAGGTATCTTAACTGGAGGTGGTGATGTTCCCGGTTTGAACGTTGCCATTAAGTCTGTCGTTTATAACGCAGTTGATGAAGATGTAGAGATCATTGGTATCCGTCGGGGTTGGGGAGGTTTTCTAAATTACGATTTGGATGATGAAGAATCCCATAAGCGGTTTGTGATGCCCCTGAATAAACTGAATACCCGCACAATCGATCGAACTGGCGGTACATTTCTGCATACATCACGCACTAATCCATCGAACGTGCGCCCGAAGAACATCCCTGAATTTTTGGCTAAATCGGGCTATGGTAAAGTCGTCAAGGATGACGGAACCATGGACTACACCGATTACGTGATGAAAGTGATCGAACACCTCAAACTTGACTCATTGATTACTATTGGCGGCGATGATACGCTCAGCTATTCCAATCAATTGTTCAAAGCAGGTATTCCATTGGTTGCTATTCCAAAGACGATGGACAATGATGTTTTTGGCACGGATTATTGCATCGGCTTTTCAACTTCAATTACCAGCTCCGTTCAGCTGATCACTAATTTCCGAACTTCAGTGGGTTCCCACGAAAGAATTGGCGTTGTGGAATTGTTTGGCCGTAACAGTGGTGAAACTGCTTTAATTACAGGCTACCTGTCTTATGCTGACCGCACTATCATCTGTGAAGTGCCTTACAATCCGCAACATCTTTGCGATCTTCTGACGTACGACTTGCGTAATAATCCTTCTTCCTATGCCATTGTAGTTATTTCTGAAGGTGCAAGCACGGATGGCGGCATGATTGTGCAGACAGGTGATGAAGATGCCTACGGTCATAAAAAACTGGGTGGCATCGGTGAGGTTTTGAGCGACCAAATTAAACTTTTGACAGGTCAGAACACGATGTTCCAAAAATTAGCTTACCTGGTTCGCAGCGGCCCCGCGGACATGTTGGACCGTATGGTGGGTATGAATTATGGCACATTAGCCTGGCACCTCACTCAGCGCAAAGAGTTTGGCAATATGGTGGCTATCAACCACGGCAATTACAACTACGTTCCGATCAAATCCGTTATTGCCCAAAAGCGGCATGTTGACGTGGATCGCTACTATGACAAAACCAACTACACTCCGAAGATCCAGAAGATTGACGGTTTACCGATGTTCCTCCACTAAAAAATTTGTGAGCCGCCCAGTATTGGGCGGCTCGTTTATCCACACATTATGGAAAATAAGCAAACACTCCTCCCAGATAAGTACAGCGTTATTCCCCGAGTCCTCATCTTTCTCAAAAGTGCGGAGGGTAAATTTTTACTGTTAAAGGGGTCTCCGTTCAAAAAGATTTGGCCAAATTTGTGGAACGGTTTAGGGGGACACGTGGAAAAGGGGGAAACCATTTTGCAAGCTGTCCACCGGGAGCTGAAGGAAGAAAGCGGCTTGGAAGCGCAATCGATCATCTTTGCTGGTCAAATTCAAATTGATAGCGGTGTAGATACTGGTATTGCCGTGTTTATTTTCATGGCTGCTGATCTTTCTGGTGAACTTAATCCTTCCATAGAGGGAGAGTTAGCCTGGAAGTCGCTTGAAGAAGCGCTGGAATTGCCGTTGGTTGAGGACTTATATACTCTATTACCGCTTATCAATAATTGGCAGCCTGCTGATGGTCCTTTTTGGGCGTGTTACCACTATGACCAGGCAAATCAACTATCTATTGACCTTGAATTTGGAAAAAAATCCATCAATAATCAGACAATGGTCCAAGTTCGTGTATTGGAATAAGGTTTTCCAGAAAAGAAAATTTTTGCAGTATTTCTGTATACTTATTTGAAGTTCGCATCAAGATAAAAATGTCTGTGATTAAGTAGTTGAGTAGAAGACTCGTGTTTTGTGATTGGATTTAGCTAATCTATCCACCCTGATGTTCGTAAAAAACAAGCAAGGTGTCGCCGTACTTGCGTTGGTCAAATACCTGCAAATTGTCCAGCGGAATCTCTGACCATTCAAGCGGATTGACCTGCACAATAACTTGCCCGTCCGAATCTAACCAACCTGAATTTTGATCCAAGAGTTTTAGGGCTCTTTGCCACATGTCTTTATACTGGGGTGGGGCGATGTAGATCAAGTCAAAGGCTTCTTTGGCCTGGCCATTGAGAAAACTAAATGCATCTCCACAGATGACTTTTGCCTGCTGAGTGAAACGCGAAGTTTCAAGATTTTGGCGAATGATATTGACAGCCGTTTGACTCTTATCAATGATGACGGCGCTATCAGCACCGCGGCTGAGCGCTTCGATAGATACCGCGCCTGTACCTCCGAAAAGGTCCAACACCTTATTGCCCTGGATTTCTGGGGCAATGATGTTAAACAAAGCTTCCTTTACGATATCAGTGATAGGTCGGGTTGTGTCACCTGGAACAGTTTTGAGATGCAACCCTTTGGCTGTACCTGCAATAACCCTCAATGTACCTTTCATATCGTGTTGGCCCTTTTAACTTTGAAAGTCCAGGCTCGATTGAGAAAGAAGTTCATCAATATGGTAATTGGCAATACCAGCGCCAGTGCTCCATTATGGCTAAAGAAACTGAGGGGTAGGTCTTTAAATTGAAATGAAACAGCGCGTAGCCATGATGATAAGCCCTGGTCAAAGAGGGGTACTAAGAGGGATCTGACCCCCAAACCCAAGAGATTGATGGTCACAAATTTTGGAAATTGCTCCTGCATTGATCCGCCTATGGCCTCCGGATAAATCCAAGCACGATTGAGCAGGTAGGAACAAATAACCGCAATCGAGAATGATAGTGCCTGGGCAATTACCAGGGGGATTCGAAAAACCTGGGTGAACAGATTCATTAAGCCAAAATCAATCAATGTATTTAGCAGGCCAACCAGTATGAACCTGAAAAAGCGCTCACTCTCGGTTTTAGGAGCCTGTACCATGTTTCATCTTTTCCTGAAGGTAGATTATGGTGTTTCTAAGCCCATCTCCGAGACTGAACTTAGGTTCCCAGCCCAGTAGCGCTTTTGCTTTGCGGATGTCTGGCTGTCTGCGAAGAGGGTCGTTACCCAAACCATTTAGCGGTTGAATGACCACCCCTGCGGGATTATCTGTAAGAAAGTTGATTAAATTGGCAAATTCCAGAATGCTGATTTCGTTAGGATTACCGATGTTGACAGGTAAATGCTCGTCCACTGCCATAAGGCGGTAAATCCCTTCGATCAAGTCGTCAACGTAGCAAAAGCTGCGGGTTTGATTACCATCTCCGTAAATGGTCAGAGGTTCTTTTTTTAATGCCTGTTGTATAAAATTGGGCACTACACGGCCATCTTCCAGCCGCATACCTGGGCCGAAGGTGTTGAAGATGCGCGCGATATGGGTATCTACCCCATGCTGTTGGTGGTAAGCCATCGTAAGTGCTTCTGCAAAACGCTTGGCTTCATCGTAGACGGAGCGGGGTCCCACCGGGTTGCTATTACCCCAGTAATCTTCGCTTTGTGGGTGCACAAGCGGGTCACCATAAACTTCGCTGGTAGAAGCAAGTAGGTACTTAGCTTTCTTGGCTTTGGCCAAACCCAATGTGTTCAAGGTACCCAATGCACCTGCTTTTAGTGTTTGGATAGGCAGATTTGGGTAACCAAATGCAGAGGCTGGATTTGGGCTTGCAGGGGAGGCAAAATGCAGAACATAATCCAGTGGTCCATCCACATCGATATGCAGTGAGACATCCTGGCGGAGAAAATGGAAATGGGGGTTATTTTCGAATTGCCGAACATTGTCTGCTTCCCCCGTGACGAAATTATCCAGGCCAATGAGATCGTGACCTTCATCAAGCAACCGTTTGGTCAGGTTTGTGCCCAGAAAGCCTGCACAACCGGAAAGGAAAATACGCATTTGCAAACCTCCAGAGTAGAGCGCGATAAGGTATAATCCCAATTCGGCTCCAGCTGAGGAATTATAGCATGACAGATTTTGCTTCAACACTCCCCGATACCATTGAGAACCTCAAACGACTTGAGGCTCTGCTTTTTGCTGCCCCGGGCTTGAGCTCTATCGATCAGCTTGCTCAGGGCTTGAATCTATCAAAAAATGAAGTTAATTCTCTATTAGAGATCCTAAGAACAAATTACGAAATGAACAGCGGCTTACGCCTGCAAAAAGTGAAAAACCAGTACCAGATGGTCACAGCGCCTGAATATGGCCACGACATCGAAAACTTCCTCGGACTTGAAATGACCACCCGTTTGACCCAGGCTGCACTGGAAGCCTTGGCGATTATCGCGTACAAACAACCGGCGACCCGGCCAGAGATTGATGCCATCCGTGGCGTCAATAGCGACACTGTAATAAAGAGTTTGCTTAGTAAGGGCTTAATAGAAGAACTTGGCCGCTCTGAAGCAGCTGGACGACCCATCCTCTATGGAGTCACTGAGGATTTCCTGCACCATTTTGGTCTGGAATCCATTGACAAGCTCCCTAAAGTTGATCTTGAAGGCATTCTTCAGCCTACCGCAAACGCAGACTCGGATGCTTCGACTAATAATGAAAGAACTGGTGCTTAATGCCTGAAGAACGTGTACAAAAAATTATGTCAGCGGCAGGTATAGCCTCCCGCCGCGCAAGTGAAGAAATGATCAATCAAGGGCGGGTAACTGTAAACGGCAAGCAGATCAAGGTTGGCGATAAGGCTGACCCTGAAATGGACCGAATCATGGTAGATGGAAAAGCCCTCAAGCTGGAAAGCAAACGGGTCTACATTGCCTTGCACAAACCCAAAGGCTATCTATCTGATATTGACGAAACACACCCCATGCCCACTGTATTTGATCTTGTTGACGTACCGGTACAGTTGCATTCAATAGGGCGTCTGGACTTTGAAAGTACAGGTCTTATCCTGCTCACCAACGATGGTGAATTGACCAATCGGCTCACACACCCACGCTATAAACATGAAAAGGAATACGAAGTCTTCGTTATCAAAGTGCCGGATGAGGAACAACTGGCAATCTGGCGGCGGGGTGTCGTGTTGGAAGATGGCACCCGAACGCAACCTGCCCAGGTGGAAATTATGCGCAAATCAGCTAACGGAGCAATGTTGCGCATCACAATGCATGAAGGCAAGAAACGACAGATTCGTTTGACAGGTTCGCGAATCGGTTTGCCAGTGGCTGAGATCCTGCGTGTTCGCATTGGCACTGTGCGCTTGGGCAAACTTCAGCCAGGTGAGTGGCGTTACCTAAAGGATAAGGAAGTTGAAGAACTTAAGGCTTACGCCGGCCTAAAAGAAAAAAGACCACTCAAAAAATCCGAATGATTTACAAATTGAACCTGAAGCTTTGGTAAGTGTTTTCAGTTCAAAAAAAATCAATTAAGGCCTAAGAATGAGACAGGCACCTAAACGGTGCCTGTTCTTGTGTCTGTTGAAAGCTGATTACTTCTTTGGTTTGTCGTTGGTTTTATAGTTGTCAAATATTTGGTTGAGTTTGGTGAAATTTTCAGAGCTGATGGGGTCAGCACACTCTTCGCGGTCTACCCGGCGTATGTAACGCTTGAGTTCTTCAAGGTCGATGACCGGAATAGGAGAACTTGAAACATCGCCGACCTTGGTGGTTTTCATCATGGAGATCAAGACAGGTTTTATTTCAGGTTGTTGGTCCGTGGGAATGCCCTTGTAAGCCATGAAAGAACGTAAGTTTTGCTCTTCTGTCGTAAAATCCCGCTCTGGTTTGCCAATGCCTTCCTGACCCATGAATTTCATCAGGGCATTGCCGCCCTTCTGCTTCCATTTGCCATCCACGTATGATACCTCGCCAGTGGCTGTTAGGGGCATGGGCAACCAGATTCGGCAGGGGCCAACCAACATCATTGAGGTAGGTGAGTTGTATACGTAAAAACTGTAATCCTGACGTAATTTCTCAAGCGCAGTAGTAATCACCTCATCAAAGCGAGGGGAACGACCAAAGCGGGTAGTAAAGTACATGCCAATCTGAGAGAGCACGAAACCCACAATCAGTGCAATGTATGAGTAATACATCTTGGTGATGTCTTTTTGGAAGGCAAAGAACAGTCCTATGCCCAATACTGCCAAACTTGCGAAGGTGAAGACCTGGGCAAGGGACTTGCGTTGTTTGATCAATGGTTCGTTAACGACTAATTTCATGCTAATTTCTCTTCCTTAGTTTCGGGTTTCATCGAACTGCTGAGTTCTTTCAGCAGGTTTGATTTTACAGCATTAATGGCGCGTTCCACAGCGCTAACCATGGCTTTGGCATCTGATCGGCCATGACCGATGAAGACCAGGCCATTGACCCCAAGCAGCGGGGCGGAGCCGATTTCGGATGGGTCCAATTGTTTCCTGATTGAAGCAAAAGCTGGTTTGGCAAGCAGAGCGCCCAGTTTGGTGAAAAAGGATTGCATTAAACCGGCTTTGATATTGCGCAGGATGAGCTTAGCCACTGCCTCAGTGGATTTGAGCAGCACGTTGCCGGTAAAGCCATCTGTGACGGCCACATCTACTTTACCCTCGAAGAGTTCTTTTCCTTCAATGTTGCCCACAAAGCCAGGCACTTGTGCCTTCATCAGTGGGAAGGCTGCTTTGACGAGTTCGTTACCTTTGCCTTCTTCTTCGCCGTTAGCAATCAGCCCAACCTTGATATTTTTGTTACCAAATAGAAGACGGGCGTAAATACTGGCCATTTGGGCGAATTGCACTAAGAATTCAGGCCGGCATTCAGCGTTCGCGCCGATATCAGTGAGTACGCACTGACCGTTTTCCACTGGGATGACCGCCACAAGGCACGGCCTGGCTACACCTTCGATCATTCCCAGGCTTCGCATGGCAAAATACATAGCCATACCGGTATTGCCAGCAGTAACGAAGGCATCCGCTTGCCCTGATTTGATTAGTTCCATACCAACTTGCATGGTGTTATCTTTTTTGGCCCGGGCTTCTTGTATATGATCACTCATTTCCAGAGACTGGGTGGCGTTGATAATCTTGATCCGTGGGTTCTCCGCGCCGAGGGCTTTCAACTTTGGTTCCAGATCTGCCTGATTGCCGACCAGCAGCAGTTCCAGCTCAGGGTATTTGGCAATCAACTGAGGGGCAGCTTCTATTTCAGGGTTGGGCCTAGCATCTGAACCCATAGCGTCCAAAACAATCCTTATGCTCATTTTTCCTCTTTTTTCGAGGTCCCGCTATTGACTTTCGGGGCTCTCTGACTATAATTCTATTTCACGTTTGCGCTGGTGCTGGAATTGGCAGACAGGCATGGTTGAGGGCCATGTGTCGAAAGACGTGGGGGTTCAAGTCCCCCTCAGCGCATGAGACAGACCTTTTGGTCTGTCTTTTTTTTAAGGAAATACCTTTAACAACCAGGTTTCCGGATTAACGTGCACACCGTTGACGTCCACCTGGAAGTGCAGATGGGGACCGGCTGAACGGCCTGTGTTGCCAATTTCACCAATTTTTTGACCTGGGGCAACCAATTCACCCTCGCTGATCAATATTTTTGACAAGTGCATATAAGTGGTAAAAATTCCCATGCCATGATCGATGACGATCGCGTTACCCCGGATAACCTGCTCCGGCTTTACAGCCACCACTGTGCCCACTGCAGGAGCAAAAACGTCGATGCCCATACAATAGCCTAGGTCCAGACCTGTGTGGTAATAAATTTTGGAAGTGTCATTATTATAGGTGCGGAGGGTTCCAAACTTATCTGTTACGCAAACGGGTTCGTTGGTTGGACTGACCCATAGACCGCTCCACTGTTGCACCGGAGTTGGTTTTGAGACGATGTCGTTGAAGAACTTATCCTCATCGGAATTAGCATCCTCTTCAAGAGTCTCTGGGTCTACGTTAATGTTGACGTTTGAAGCGTAATTACCATCTTTAATGAAGACGTATTGGATGATGCGGTAGGTCTGGTCGGTCGAGGTGGTGAACTCCAATGTGAGCGGATAAATTCCAGGCTCTGCCATGGCATTTATGCCCCCGTATGCAATTTGCTCACTTTCGTTAAGTACGAAAAAAGTAGGTTTGAGCTCGCGTAGCTCCGAACTGACCTTTAACGATTGGCTGGTTTTAACGCGGATGGTGTAGGTTTGCCCCTGCATGAAGGGCATATTACCAAGGCTAATTTCTTCCAACCCAGGGATAGCCAGCGAATTGGTAGCTTGGGTTGCGGAAGGCGCGTAGTAAGTATCCATCGGAAGGGCTAGATTTGGGGACGGTAAAGAGTTGATACGTGCCAGATGGTAATAATTGCTTTGATTCTGGATGGCTGCCTCGAGTATGCTCTCTCCGGGTAAAAGAGGGGGGATGGAGGCCACCGTATGATCTTCAGGATTTTGGGTGATGGTTATTTCTCGGCCAACAAATAGTTCAGAGGGGCTGGTGATTTTGTTGAGTTTTATCAAACCCTCTACAGTGGATTGTCCGCGACGCGCCAGAACTGTCAAACTGGCACCGAGGGGTACAAAATCCGAAACCATTATTCCGCTCAACCCCTCAAGCCCGGGTATCTTTAAAAGGTCGCCTGGCTGCAATCCGGTGCTGCCATTCATGTTATTGACTGCCTGGATGGCTTCAATTGTGGTCTTAAAACGATCCGCGATTCCGTAGAGAGTATCCCCAGAAACCACCACGTACTCAGGCAAGGTGGGGGTTTGCGCTTGGGCTGCTCTCATAGGCAAAACCATCGTGCAGATGGCAACCAAAATTGCCAGCGCGAGCAGCCTTTTAAAGTTAAAATGGGGCTTGGTATAATGGTTCATCACAGTCGGTTCAACGGCTAAGTTTACCATTAAGTGGAAAGGGTTCTAAACCATGAAAATAACCACCTGGAATGTCAACGGATATCGCGCTGTCCTCAACAAGAAAGCTCTTGATTGGGTGGATGACTTTGAACCCGACATCCTTTGCCTGCAGGAAATTAAAGTAAAGCCAGAACAACTCACTGACGAAACACGAGAAAGACAAGGTTACAAGTCAGCTTGGAATTCTGCAGAACGACCTGGTTATAGTGGCACGGCGGCGTTCTTCAAGCAGGAGCCCCTCGAAATACAAAAAGGACTAGGCTTTCCTGAGTTTGATAATGAAGGTCGGGTTTTACGGCTGCAATACCCCGATTTTTACCTTTACAACATCTACTTTCCCAATGGTGGACAAGAGAACCTACGAGTTCCTTACAAATTGGATTTCTATGCAAAACTACTAGAGATCTGCCTTGAGCAAATCAAGAAAGGCGAGAATTTGATTATCACTGGGGATTTTAACACTTCCCATAATGAAATTGACATTGCCCGTCCGAAGGAAAATGCGAATAATACGGGTTTTATGCGTATTGAACGTGATTGGATCGATAAATACATCGAAAATGGGCTAGTGGATGCCTACCGGGAACTCTACCCTGACAAGGTGGAATACACCTGGTGGTCTATGCGCTTAAATGCACGCCCACGCAATATTGGCTGGCGTTTGGATTACTTTATGGTCAACAAGGAATTTATGTCTCGGGTGGAGGACGTTGTGGTACATGGCGAGATCATGGGTTCAGACCACTGCCCGGTAACTCTTTATCTCAATTAGCCAAAAACTTGAATTGACAAATCTGCAGTATCCTGCCGAGAAAAAGTTTTGTTATCAGGTGAGATCAGGATGAGATGTAGTTCGAACCCGATGCAGGCGCAAACCATCATCTTTTCGCATAAAACGCCCTCAGAGAAGACGAATTAGTAGGCTCGAGTATACTAACCATGAATGCATTAAGGGAAAAGTGCATTATGGAGGTCTGATGAAAAAGAAATCCTGGCTAATAGTAGCCTCACTATTTGCCTTTGGTGCGTGTTCACTCAATCCCACACCTCAAGTTAAAACAATAACTACACCACTCAACACGAAGACCGCGACACCTACTTCCACTCCCGTACTGGATCTTTCAACTTCAACTCCTGAGCAGGATAATCCGCCAGTTGTTCCACCAAACGCGACAGAGACGACTATGGGGAATGCAAGTACTCCTGAGGGAGCTTACAGTGGTTTGATCACACTACCGGCTACTTATCGTTTTATTGATGGACAATATTTAGATGATCGTGGATCGGAATATATGTTCATGATTTCTTATTTCAACGCAATCCGCCAAAATCTCTTACCTATGGCTTATTCTTACTGGAACGATAATGTTGATGTAGCTGGTAGCTACGATACTTTTGTTCAAACGTATTCTGAAATTAAGCCTGACGAGTTGACGATCACAAAATTCGGAACGAGCGGTGCTGCGGGTTCAGTATATGCAACTATGGCGGTGACTCTCAAGAGAACTAAAGCCGGCATTTCATCTGAGTGGGCAGGTTGTTACACGTTACGCACACCCAACCCAAGCCTTTTTGACAGTGCAGATTATCACAACCGCCATTTCGTTATTGGGAAGCTGATTGAAATCACCTCTGGAAATACCCAGGCAGAAGTACTTAAAACAGCCTGCAAAGGCCTGGAATTTGGCATGCTTGAAAGTGCCCTTCCAGGACCGGATGGACTCGGTGTGATTGACCCGAAACATTATGTAGATTCCCGCTCGACACCAGAAGGTGTCATTTCTTCCTTCTGGAATGCATTAAATCGGGAGGAGTATGCCCGAGCTTACAGTTATTTTGAAGCCCCTGCCATTTTTCCTGGACCTTACGTTACCTTCAGGACTGGCTATCTCGACACAAGAAATGTCTCAGGGGTTATCACCTCACCTGAAAAACTGGCTGCCACAGGCAACTGGTATTGGAAGGTGCCAGTGATCATGCGATCGGAAACCAAAAACGGAATTCAACAGGCTTATATTGGCTGTTACATCGTGCATCAGTCCGATCCACAGCTCTTTATTTCACCGCCATATAATCCGATGGGTATACAGAAAGCTCGCTTTGAGGAGTTGAGTCCTTCAGCAGACAAATCTGCATTGCAAACTGCCTTGGCCACAGCTTGTGAAGGCCTCCCATAAATAAAAAAGCTGCTCTGTGCAAGAGCAGCTTTCCCGTAGAACAGAATATTTATTTTGTTTGTAATTCGTCCAGTGGATAGCAGCACAAGACCAAGTTCTTTGCAGCCTTGAGTTCATCGCAGCGGCCAACTGGTGTATCGTGTGGAGCATCGTGCAACAATTGCGGTTCTTCCCGGGCTTCTTTGGCGATCTTCAGCATTGCATCGATGAAAGCATCCATAGACTCGATGGACTCGGTTTCTGTCGGTTCAATCATCAGTGCTTCGTGCACATTCAGCGGGAAGTAGTTTGTTGGTGGATGGAACTTGTAATCCATCAGGCGTTTGGCAATATCCAGCGCATGAATATCAGGCACATCCTTCCAGACACCTTCCACCACAAATTCATGCATGCAAACGCGGTCGTAAGGCAAATGGTAGGCAGTTTTGATCTTATTCATCATGTAGTTGGCATTGAGAACAGCCATTTCAGAAATGTTGCGCAAGCCGGGCGCACCGTGCATGCGAATATATGTATACGCGCGGATGAGCATACCGAATTGGCCATGGAATGATTTGAGACGGCCAATGCTCTTGGCTGGGCGAACAAAGCCGTAAAGCGCGGGGTCATCACCTTCTGCAGGCTGCACCTGTACCACCAGGGGATTCGGCAAGAAGTCGAGCAATTTTTGGCTGACTGCAACCGGGCCTGAACCTGGCCCACCGCCGCCATGCGGGGTGGAAAAGGTTTTGTGTAGATTGAAGTGCATCACATCAAAGCCCAAATCTCCGGGTCTGACAATACCAAGCAGCGCGTTCAAGTTAGCACCATCGCCATAAACCAGGCCACCGGCTTCATGCACGATGCGGATAACATCCAGCACGTTTTCATCAAAGAGACCGAGAGTATTGGGGTTGGTCAGCATTAATCCTGCCAGTTGATCGTCAGCTAGCTGTTTTAAGGCTTCCAGGTCCACATTGCCGCGAGCGTCTGATGGCAAAGGAACCACGTCAAAACCGGTCATTGCCGAAGTGGCAGGGTTGGTGCCATGGGCAGAATCAGGGATGAGCATACGGGTACGTTTGCTATCGCCACGGTCTTCGTGATATTTGCGAATAATCAGAGTACCGGTAAATTCGCCTTGAGCGCCGGCAGCTGGGGCAAGCGTGACGCCTGCAAATCCACTGACTTCCTTGAGGTATTCCTGCAGGGCGTACATCAGGTACAAATTGCCCTGGATGGTATCCTCAGGTTGATCAGGATGGGTATAGGCAAAACCAGGTAGTCGGGCAACCACTTCATTGATCTTTGGGTTGTACTTCATTGTGCAGGAACCAAGCGGGTATAAACCAGTATCAATGCTGTAGTTCATACTGGAAAGGTGTGTGAAATGGCGTACCACGTCGATTTCTGAAATTTCAGGTAAGCCCAGCTCTTTACGGGCAAAGCCTTTCGGCAGCTCAGTCTTTGGTACGTCACTATCTGGGAATTTGACGCCCTGGCGACCGGGAGAGGAAAGCTCGAAAACGGTTGGCTCAGTCATGGGTCACCTCCTCGATGGC
>CAYMNM010000035.1:0-20143 GCA_964391795.1 uncultured Anaerolineaceae bacterium
TACAGCACCCCAAAAACCACAGGTAACTACCAGCCCCCGAGAAGCAGATACCATCGCCCCATCGATCAGCCAGTCGCCGCTTCAACCGCAGAAAGTTGAGCCAGTGCCTGCCAAACCCCAGGCTGAACCAGGCCCAGCCTTTACAAGCCCTGCTGTACCCCAAGCTGAAAGCCCACAAGCTGAGCGGCCAAGCCCGCAAGCCACAAACAAGAACATGCCTCTCCAGCGAAAGAACCCTCAACTTCCATTGAAGAGACCTGTCCTTTCTGCCCCTAAGCCACTTACCTCACAAACCCGCGGGCCCAACGCGGCAGTAATGCCAATCCGGCGCAAGCCTGCTACACCACGGGCTGCTACGCAGGTATCTGCTGAGATCCAAACCCCCAAACCCAGGATAACGCTAAGAGCGCTTGCCACCTCACCAGGTTCAGCCCCAGCCACACCTGGGCAAGCTCTACCAACCAATTTTACTGAACTAACTCAGAAAGCACCCAGCTCTAAAGCAGAGTTTTCCAGCTTGCCAGCCGAAACACCTAAGCCAAAATTAAAGGCAGTAGATGCTCCAAGCAGCACCTCTGCTGAAAACCCTGAAGCAGCCCCAAGCCCCGCTCTGCCCCCATCAAACCTGCCACTGCTCAACCAAACCATCCTTCACAGAGCGTCAAGCCGTAAACAACTGCTCCGCTCCCGGCAGCTTACATACGCCCAACGCCAGCCTGGCCGGCTTACAACCGCCAAACCCACCTTGACACGTATTTCCCATTTGCCCGTCCAATCCATCCAACGCAGCCCGCGCCAAGGCTATGCTGTCATACCTACACGCATTATTCCGGTCTCTACGCATATCCCTACTGAAAGCCCGGCAGGCACCCAGCCGAAAAGCCCGCTGGCAAGCCCAGCTCGGCCGCGTTTTGAAGAAAGCCAGGCAGTAGTGAAGGCACAACAAGCCAGGCCATCTTCTGTGGGCAAGGCTTCACCAAGGCCACAGCCTCAGCCGACTATTAAAAAGGAAGTGCAAGCTACCAAACTAACCCAACCGACTACCCAGCGGCAGGCCCAAGCAACCAAAATAGCACCGCTGCCTGCGCAAAAAGCGCGCCAGAAAACAATCAGCCCAATCGTTCTGCCCCCAAGCATCGGCAAACAAAAAGTTCTCAGCCTGAGCGCTTTACGCAAGGGCAAACCCGTTCTGGCAGGCCAAACAGAAAAACCGACAGTGCCTCCTTCAAAGCCTGTCGAGCAAAAACACCAACCCAAACGCGAAGCCCAGGCCGCCAGTAATGGGGTTTCCCCCAAAAAGCCTGCCACACCAATTCATTCACTCAAGAGCTCGCCGGTAGTGCAGCGTAAACCTGTTGAGGGTGAAGGCTGGATGTACCAAACTGAAAGACAAGATTTGCCCCTGGCTTCCCAAACGTCCAGTTCGCAATCAGAACCAACCAGTCAAATTCAAAGCGACCGTAGTGGCAGCAATAGACACCATGCTCCTGGGCAAGCTATGCCGCCCCTTGGCCAACCGCCCTCTTCGCGGGAAGATGGCCTGTCTTCCTCTACCCAGCGCCGGCAACAAAGCCCACCAGAACCACCGCTGCCGCCTGGTTATAGTTCTCCCTTCTCAGATGAGCCGCCTTTAGAAATGCCGCTGCGTACACCTAACCGACCAAATACTTTTGAGGATGAATCGCAGCCAGAACCAGATTCGACCGCTCCATCAGCCTTTATGCGCGATGAAAGCCATGTGGATGGAAGCGAGGGAACCCAGGCAGCCCCTACCGAGGCGCAGAGGCGCGCCAACCTTCAGGAATTGGCCCGCAAAGTCTATCCCGAAATTATAAGAATGCTAAATGTTGAAACAGAATGGTTCAGCAGACGGTTTTAGTGAATGCAGGATGAGGTGAAATATGCTTGACAAGATAAAACAAAAGCTTTCCCCCGAGAAGATTGCCCTCGAAAAAGCAACCCTGGTCTATGACAATGCAGGTAGCAAGGGGTCCATCACTTGTCAGTTCAACCCTGCCAGCCTTTCCATCTCTAAGTCTGTTGTTTGGAAGTCCGTAACCCCCACCGGTGGCGATGAAAAAGCGGAGACTCAGCCTGACCAAAACGCACCGGATCTGATCTTCGCCGGGGGCGCCTCTGCCACTTTCAGCATGGACCTGGTTTTCGATACCACCATCCTTGACAACCAGGACGTACGCGGGTTCACCAACCAACTCTTGCAGCTTACCCTGATGGGTGGCGGTCAGCCCGGCAAAAAGGATGAGGATCCGCCAGTGGTCACGTTCATTTGGGGTGAATTTGAGCTTTTCGACGCGGTTATCAAGGGTGTCCAAATCAACTACACGCTCTTTTTGCCAAGTGGCATCCCTGTAAGGGCCAGGGCCCATGTCGATTTCATCCAGGCCTTTGATGGCGACGGAGACTTACCCGCCCAGAACCCCACCAGCCGTACGGACCCCCGCAAGATCCACCTGGTAAGCGAAGGCGACCGGCTTGACTTCCTGGCTTATCGGGAATACGGTCGTGCCGACCGCTGGCGCGAGATCGCTGAATCCAACCAACTGGAAGACCCTCTTAATTTGAAGGTCGGCCAGTCTCTAATCTTGCCGCCAATGGCATAAAGGTGAAGCGCGATGGATGCCTTCAAAATATTTATTAGCGGCTCTGAAGCCAAAGAACTTGAGACCGACATTAGCCGCCTCACGGTCGAGAGCCGCGTAGGTATGCCAGGCATGATGCACATGGTCATCGGCGATAGCGACCGTTTTGCCTACGTTGATTCAAGTCAATTTTCCATTGGAAACGAAGTTGAAATTAAGGCCCGCAGCGAAGGCACCAGTAGCTTTGAAAGTTTATTTAAAGGCATCATTACAGCCATGGAACCGGAATTCACTGAAGATGCCACAATTCAGATCCATGTACGTGGGTATGACAAGTCGATCAAATTGTCTCAAGGTAAACATACGCGCTCATTCGTAAAGATGGGCACAGCAGACATCATTAACAAAGTGGTCGGCGAGAATGGTCTTAGCGCGGATGCAAGTTCAAGTTCAGCCACTAAAGACCAGGTGATCCAACTTAACCAGACAGATTGGGAATTTATCCAGTATCTTGCGCAAATGGATGGGCTCAGAGTCACTTTTACGGATAACAAATTGGTTTGTAAGCCCATTGCCAGCATCAGCAAGACCGGCATTGAATTAACCTGGCGTGAAAACCTCATCAAATTCATACCTAAGCTCTCAGGCTTAGGCCAGGTTTCTGCTGTAGAAATGACTGGTTGGGACATAAAAACAAAAAAAGAAGTCACTTCAAAAGTCACTTCCGGCCAACCAAATAAATATTACGACATTGGCGAAACACTCAAAGGCTCGGCTGCTGGTAATAAGGTGTCTGGTGGCAGTCCATCACACAATCTGCTGGATATTTTGGGAAAATCCACAGGGGAAATGAAAAGCGCGGCATCAGGCGCTTTTGAAGCACAGGAAAGCCTTTATGTTACTGCCGAAGGCGAAGCCCTCGGTAACCCAAAATTAATTTCCGGTACCATGGTAAATGTCAAAGGTGTTGGCACTCGCTTCAGCGGTAAGTACTTTATCACCACCGCAAGGCATGAGTTTACGCAAGGGCAATATCGGGTGGTCTTTGGCATTCATGGCGGGCGACCCCTGACCATCAGCAACATGCTTGGCGGGAATGCAAACCATGCCGATAACCGCATTCCAGGGGTGGTTCCGGCGGTTATTACTAACAATAACGATAGCGGAGATGTTCAGGCTGCCCGAGTCAAGGTGAAGTACCCCTGGTTCCCCTCGGGAACAGATGGCACTTTGGAAAGTGATTGGGCCCGGGTTGCCGTGATTGGGGGCGGCAAGGAACGCGGCATCTACTTTATGCCTGAGGTCGACGATGAGGTGCTGGTTGCCTTTGAACAGGGAGATATCAACCGCCCCTATGTACTGGGAGGATTATGGAACGGCAAGGATGCCCCGCCTGAGGCCATCGGTAAAGTGGTGGCAAGCGGTAAAGTCAATCTTCGGATGATCAAATCACGCAGCGGGCACCTGATTAAACTGGAGGAATCCGATAGCGTTGAAACCATATCCATCATCGATAAATCAACCAAAAACTCGATCGTTTTGGACGCGAAAGCCGGAACCATAACCGTCAAGTCAGATAAGGACATGGTCTTTGATGCCGGCGGAAAGATGACCTTCAACTGCAAGGGCGATCTTGAGGTCACATCCAAGGGCGCTGGCAAGATGAAAGCTCAGAATAATTTTGATATTGAAGCCGCCACCGGCGCCATGAATATGAAAGCCATGGGCGCCATGAAGATGGCCTCAAAACAATCCATTGCCCTGCAGGATGCCGGCCCGAACAAGGTGAACATCGGCCCCGCCGGCGTGGACGTTCAGGGCATAAAGGCCTCCGTAAAGGGTAGTGCCATGACAGAGATTTCAGGTGCCCTGGTCAAGATCAACTAAGCCTGGCCAGGCCACAAGGAGAAGTGATTAAATGGGTTTTCCAGCAGCACGCGTAGGGGACATGACGGCCACAGGTGACGCTATCACTGGGCCTGGTGTGCCCAATGTGATGATTATGGGCATGCCAGCCTGCGTGATGGGCGACATGGTCTCCGGCGGCGTCTGCGTGGGCAGTATCGTCATGGGCAGCGTTACGGTGCTGATTGGCGGCCGTCCCGCGGTACGCATGAACGACCCGGTTGCCGGAGCAAATCCGGTTACGGGTGTACCAGTCTCCACCACAGTCATGGGCATGGGCGTAACCGTGCTGATAGGTTGAACAGCGAGCTTATAGGAGCGCGATGAATAGCGATAACCAAAAAACAATTCTGGGAACCGGGCTGGCTTTTCCAATCCAGACTAATCCAAGGGGCGAGATCCAACTCGTCAGCTCAGATCTGGATATTGCCCAATCCATCCAGATCATCCTTGGCACGCACCCCGGTGAACGTGTGATGCGCCCCACCTTTGGCTGCCGCGTGCATGAAATGATGTTTGAACCGCGCGACGCAACCACAATGAGTCTGATCAAGAAGTACGTGGATGAAGCCCTTCAGCTCTGGGAGCCCCGTATCCAGGTTTTTGCCATCAATACGCAAAGCTCTGATGAACAGGATGGTGCCATTTTTGTGGAAATTGAATACCAGGTAAAAGCCACGCACGACACCCGTAGCATCGTTTATCCCTTCTTCCTTGCCGGTGAGGAAGCGTAATCTTATGTGCCAGAGAAAGCAGGAGCCATTATGACCTTAACCGCACCCAACTTGGATGACCTGAGATTTCAGCAAGACCTGGTGGATGAAGCCCGCAAGCGCATCATCCGCTACTGTCCTGAATGGACAGATTACAACCTGAGCGACCCTGGCATCACCCTGATTGAGCTCTTCGCCTGGATGACCGAAGTAATGCTTTACCGTCTCAACCGGGTTCCGGAAAAAAATTACGTCAAATTCCTCGAAATGCTGGGCATGCAGCGCCTGCCGGCCAGCAGCGCCCGCACTGAGCTTACCTTCTGGCTTTCAGCTCCACTGCCCATCAACCCTGAAGACGAGATGGAAGTGCTCATCCCCAAGGGTCTTGAAGTCAAATCAGTGAGCGAAGGCGATGAGGAAATTTACTTTTCCACCTTTCAGGATTTGCACATTTTGCCTCCTAAATTACTCTACCTGCTGAAGGCGGATAACGTCACCCGCAATTACCTGCCAAAACTCGGCCTGGAAGTCTTCCAACCCTTCAACGAGACGCAACCCCGCCAGGGGGATACCTTCTTGCTTGGTTTTGACCCCGACACGGATATCAGCGGTCACATTCTGCGGCTAAGCTTTACAACAGAGCCAACAGAAGCGGTTGGCATTCGCCGCGAAGACCCACCCTGGGTTTGGGAGTGCTCGATGGCTGATGGCACCTGGCAAGAGCTCACCCCCAGCCGCTTCCAGGGAGAGAAAAACACCACCGGCGGCCTCAATAACCCCTCCGGAAGCCTGGTACTTTACCTCCCGCTGGACGCAGCCGCCACTACCTACCACGGTCGAAATGCCTTCTGGTTGCGCTGCCGCATCGAACAACGGCAACCTTCCCAGGGCATGTACACCGAATCTCCCCGCATTCTGAACATCGAAACCTTCAGCCTGGGCGGTTCCACTGTGGCCAGTCATGCCCAGGTAATCCGTCAGGAATATTTGGGTAAGAGCAGTGGCGATGCCGGGCAAGAATTTTCCCTCTTGCATGCCCCTGTGCTGGAACTGCAAAGTGATGAAACCCTGTTAGTAGAAGAGTTTCGTAATGGTGAATACGTTCTGGTGCCCTGGAAGCATGTCAGTTCCTTTGCCGGTTCCGGCCCATTCGACCGCCATTTCACGCTGGATGAAGCCACTGGCAAAGTGCGCTTGGGTCAGTCAGTACGCCAGCCGGATGGTTCAGTGCAGTTCTACGGGCGCGTCCCCGAGAATGGACGCGATATCTACTTCAGCAATTATCGTTATGGCGGCGGTACAAAGGGCAACCTGCCAATCAATACACTGCAGAATATGACTTCGTCTATCGCCTATGTTTCCAGGGTGACCAACCTCACCCGTGCTTCGGGTGGTAGGGATCAAGAAGATCTGGAAGAAGTGAAACTGCGTGCCCAGCGCGAGCTGCAAGCCCAAAAGCGGGCGGTTACCGCGCAGGATTTTGAGCAACTGAGCCTGGCTTTCAGCCGTAATATTGCCAGGGCGCACTGCCTGGTTCCTACCATGCAAAGCGATCCAAGCGAGCTTGGCGTTGTGCGCGTTTTGATTGTGCCCGCTGTGACCACAGATCTGAAACATGGCGACCTCACCCATCTGCACGTGGATCAGGACTTGGCACGTCGCTTGACCTTGTATCTGGATAAGTACCGCTTGCTCACCACGCACGTCTCAGTGCACGAACCAGCCTACCTTGGGGTGCGGGCAGATGTAAAGATTGTCGCGGATGACTTCAGCAACCCCGAGACCGTCGCGCTGAGGGTCAAACAATATCTGCAAAACTTTCTCAATCCATTGGTTCCCTTCCCCGAGCGGGAAGCTGAGTTCCCCTTGTTGGATGCCAGCTGGCGCGGTTGGGAGTTGGGTAAGGACCTGTTCCCCGCAGAGGTTTATGCGCTCGTCCAGCGCGTTCCAGGTGTCAAGTATGTCATGGATGTAGAAATCTCCACCCGGCCTGTAAACCCACGCGCAGAAAATGCTGAGGGCGATTTGGAAGAAACAGAAAAACTGGAAAACAAACGTCTGGTCATCCCGGAAAACACCTTGGTTTGTTCCCTCAATCATCACATCGCGTTGGTAGATGCAGAGGGAAGGTCTCTTGAAGGAGCGGAAGAGTCGTGAAACAAAAAAAGACAGTAGACAGCGACCGCATCTTATTGGCTGAGGAACTGCTTACGGTAGCAGCCGATTATTACCGCCGCTATCAAGGTGAGCCTGTTTGCCTGAAGGCACGCCTTGACCTTAGCCAGGTCAATGAGGGTGACCGTTTGGAAGCCTTCGTCCCGTTCGGTCTGAAGGTTAACGACTACAGTTTTAACAGTCCAGAAACCATTGCTTCGTCCGGGATCATCAACAACGCTGAAGGTCAATCTCTGCGTTGGGAGCTGGCAAAAAATAACGCTGCTGGGTTCTTAACCCTTGAAATCAGCCTGACAGTGTTGCCAGTGCAGAGAGCGCAAAAATTCAACTGCCTCGTCAATTTCTTGACGGGTAGCGGGGAATTGGTTGAACAGCGCGGTGTGGAGATTTTCGTTGCCGACCAAAGCAGCTATCTAAATTTTCTGCCTGAAATATTCCGTGCCAATGATTTTACCGGTCGCTTTTTGATGCTTTTTGAAAGCTTTCTCGAACCGGTCAGCGCGCAGATCAATTCGATTGACAACTACTTTGACCCCGACCTGGCCCCAGCTGAGTTTTTGCCCTGGTTGGCTTCGTGGATTGGTATCTCTTGGGATGTTCCCATCAGTGACGAACGCAAGCGCGTTTTACTGCGCAAGTCGCTGCAGCTTTTTCAAGCACGGGGCACAAAAGAGGCCCTGAAGGAATTCCTGGAAATTTACACAGGCGGAAAAGCTGAGATTACCGAACACAAAACCCGCAACATGAAACTGGGCAGGCAAGCCCGCCTCGGCCATACCATCGCCCTGGGTAAACGTAACCTGCCGCACACATTTTCGGTGGACCTGGCCATACCTTCCCAACTTGCGTCCCAGTTCAAAAATATGCCGGAAGACAGGGCCGAAGCCCTTTACCATCAGATGGTTGTGAGTTTGATCAACACGCAAAAACCCGCTCACACCGCCTGCGATTTGACCTTGCATTTTACTAATAAAGCCGCATTGAGCCATTAAGGATCAACTGAAAGGAACTGGACGAGATGACTGACGAAAACAAATACGCAATGTTCCCCTCCCGCAGAATCAAGCCATTTGACGGCATGGAGATTACTGCTGAGGTTTGGGAGGAAGCCCACGCTTACCATTCCCAGGCTCTGCAATTTCATAACCATTTCTTTCACGGGCTTGGAATTCTGAGCGGCTTCGAAGTCTTGGCCAGTGACCCGGCTGACAACATGGTCTATATCATGCCTGGTGCCGCGGTCGATCCGCTTGGCCGCATGCTCGTGCTGGCAGAGCCCGTTGCCTACGATTTTGGTGACGCTGCCACCGGAACGCTCTATCTGACCATTAGCTACCGCGAAAAGGAACGCCCAACGAAGGCCGCCAGCGAAGAATCTCCGCGCTATTTGGAACAAGATTTCGTGCTCACCGCGCGTGCCAGTCTGCCCACTCAGACGCAAATTGAGTTGGCGCGGCTCACCCGTGCCACGCGCAATGCCCCCATTGGCAACGCCGTTGACCAGTTACAACCCCAGAACAACGAAATTGACCTGCGTTATCGTCTGCAAATTCCCCTCAAGGAACTGCACAAACTGAGCGCGGGGGTGGTTTATCTGGGCAAGGTTAAGAACAAGACCCATGGCCGCGGCCTAAGCGCTCTGGCTGAAGAATTGAAAGAACGGTCAGACTGGTCGATTATTGTTGAAGATAACCTGAAGCTGGATAAATCCGCGCTTGTCTACAGTCTGCTCTACCTCGTTGCCGAAGGGGAAATTGCCTGGGAAGAAGGGCAAATCAGCACGCTCAAGGCGTTCCTGGAGCAAGACGGTCTTCTCTTCATCGAAACTTGCGATAAACCTGCTGCAACTTCAGTAAGCAAACTCTGTGAACTACTAAGGACTAACCCCAAGCCAGTGCGTAAGGAGCACGCTCTCCTTTCCAGCCCCTGGCATTTTGCCGAGGCCCCCGCCGGATTCTTCAAGGAAGGCGAATTGCAGGCCAAAGATCGGGTGGTGCTGAGTACCTTTAATTACGGCAGATTGTGGTTTGGCGAGCTCAACGAAGGTGTACCTTCACGAGAAGCCATACGCTCGGCGATGGAGTTCGGGCAAAACCTGGTGACTTATTTGGAAGATCAACTTGGTTAAGACAGAAGCATCAGAATCGGAGTTGCGAGGATGAGCTATTTCGGAAATATTAAAGTGACCGACAAAGCCGGGTGGAGCAGGGTCTTTGCCCTTGAAAAAGCAATCATCCTGATTGGCAACGATCCAATCAGTGATATTGTGCTGCCCGCCGGGGTAGAAACTACCACCGCGCCTGTTTCTTTACAGCTCATCTGTGAAGCCCAGTCCCCCTCCCGCATCAAGGCCATCAACCTGAGGCATAACATCATCCCCAGGTTCAACCTTAACAGCCTGCGCAGCAATCCCATCTTGCCGCAGCAAAGCACTGAGCTGGTTGAAGGCGATCAACTGACCCTTGGCTCCTATTTGCTGGTCTTCTCTCTCTTAGGTCAGGGCTTCCGTTTGGCGGAGCGTTCGGAACACCTGGGGGTTGAACTGCTGTTGCCCACACTTGACCTTACACCTGAAATGCCTTTGGAAGGTGAAATTCGGCTGACAAATTTCAGCCAGCAAGTACACCTTCAACTTGACCTCGACATCCTGGGCTTACCGCGCGAGTGCTACCGTATAGACCCCGCCCCGCTCCTGCACGCCGGTGGCAGCGAGACACTTTCCATCCGCTTCCTCCACCGCGGTTCGCAGCCGCCGATGGGCGTCTGTCAGGTGAAATTAAAGGCAGCGGCACCCCCGGCCTTTGTGCTTGAATCTGTAACCATCCCCTTTGCCCTCAATGTCAAACCTGTGGCTGCCTTCCAGGCAGGTTTTGGAGAACTTGGCTCAGTACCAGAGCCCCAGTCTGATGCCATACCACAGCGGCCGCGTGTCTATGCATTGCCTTTACCCGAAAAATCAGCTCCGGCTGCCACTACCACAGATAGCCCTACAGAATTGCCTGACCAGATTTCGGTTGGGCGTGTCGTTAGAGAGCCAGTGAACGAGCTACTCTCCCAGCAGCCGCAGGAACAAACCGAAAAAGTAGATTGGCAGGCTTCAGCCCCACCCCGCCCAAACCGCAAAACTATTAAAGCCACCCCGGATTTGAAAAATGTGAGGGTCTTGCGCGATGACCCCAGCCTGGCAGAGGCCGCGGATGAAAGCCCCGAAAGCGAGGAAGCCTTATGATCAAGCAGTGGATGAATGCTTTCCTTAACCTCGTCCCAGAGCGCTTTCAGAGCCTGGTGCTGGGTCTGCTGGCTGCCATTATCGTCATTATTTGCCTTGTTATCATTGTTACCTTGCTCAAGCTTATCAAAGCTATTCGCTGGCAGGACCAACGCCAGAAGCAGACCTTGCATCTTCGCAACAACGGCAATCTTGATCTGCGTTTTAAACTGCAAGCCTTTTCTTTTCAACCAGGCCTCGAGCTCGAACTCAACCACCAGGGCCAGCCCTTACCTTTAATAGTTATTCCCTTGCGGCAACCTGCCGCGGTTGGCAGCCAATCGAATGGCAGCAAAGTGACCACTGCGGCTGCCCAAGCACCTTCTGCTCCCAGCCGGCAGATGCCGCAAATGGCCGCCCCAGACACGGCAAGTCTGAAGGAAGGTGCCAAAAAGGGGAAGGAAAAGGCCGAAAAAGGCCTGGCCAAAGTCAAACTCTTCTCCACCATACTGGGCACCCTCGGTGGATTACTGCCCGGTGAAGCTGGCGCAAAATTCAAAGAGCAATCAACCGCGGTGCAAGCCAAAGCGCAAAGTGCAGGTGCTGCCATGCAAGCGCCTGAGCAAAAGGCAAAAGCGCTCAAGAGCCTGCAAGGTCAGGCAGGGCAACTTGCGGGCAAACCCATTGCCCTCCAGGCAGAAGGTTCAGCCCCGGCTTCTGCTGAACTAACCCAAAATTTCGAACCCGTACCGCAACAAACTGGAAAAGGCAAATCCAAGCGAAACGCCGAGCAGATAAAGCCGGATCCCTTGGAAACATACGCCATCACGCCCCCTATCGCTCCACGTTCGGAGTTGCAGCTAACCCTCACCGCCAAGCCGTTGCGCCGTTATGGCAAGCAACACTACGACTGCGCGGTAAACGTTATCCCCTGGCTGGAAGAACCTCGGCCGGGTTTGGCGCTGCCAAAACGCGAAACGGTGAGCACTGCCATCAAAATCAAAGGGCTCTCAGCCTTCTTTGCCCTCTTCTCCTTCCTGCTGGGCGCGATTGTGATTGGCGCGAACGCCTGGTGGGCTTACACGGGGCTCAAATGGTTAAGTCAATTTTTGAGATAAGTCAAAATTGAAGGATTATATGGAAACATCAACCTCAACCCACGCAACAACGTACCGTCTGAACCTGCAGAAAGGCATTACCAACATTGGTTCTCATCCGGCAAACGACATCGTGATTGATGATCCGCGGGTGCAGCCTTTCCATTTAATCCTTGACCACCGCAAGAAGCCCTATCAGATCATTTCCCTTAGCCCTGAGTCAAACATTCGCCTTAACGGCGTCACTATCGCTGGCAATGACCCCATCGAAGTAAAAGATCTCAACCAGGTTCAATTCAATGGCTTCTCACTGCATGCCAACCTCAATCAGGCTGGCGGAGAAATTAGTGAAATTGAGATTGAACCTCCCCGCTTCCAGGCCGAAGCCCTCTCCCCATACGAAGTGCTTCCAGTGATACCCCAGGAACCAGTGCAGGAACCTGTTACACCTGCCCAAGTTTCTTGGCTGGAAAAAGCCAGCGAACCCAGGCAATTCCCGCCTGCTTTGCGTGACGACATCATCCTGGTAACCCTGGTTGAAGTTAATCAGCAGGTGGATGTGGAAGTGCCCGCGGTCTATCGTCTTTCGGTCATCAACGCCGGCCCGATTGTGGCCTCCTTTGATGTACGTGTAGAAGGCGTGCCGCTGGAATGGGTCAGCATCTCACCGCGCAAACTCAATCTCTACGAAAGCGGCCGGGGCGAGTGCGAAATCCAAATTGCTGCCCCGCGCGACTCCTCCAGTACTGCGGCCAGCTATCCTCTCCAGTTCAGTGTTTCATCCCCCAACTACCCAGACCACCTGGGCCAGGCCAACAGCAGCTTTGTGCTTAACCCCTTCTTTGAGTACACCCTGGGCAACCTGGACCCCAAGCAGCGCTCGGCTTCGTACAACAAGCGTACAGGCATGGTGGCCTTCCCCATCAGCAACCTCGGCAACAGCGCCGAGGTTTACCAGGTTTCAGCCGCTGATGATGAGAATGGTCTGCAGTTTGAGTTCCCCCAGCCCGACCAGACCCGTTTGGCACGTCAGTCTGAGGTCAAAGTTGGCGCGGGCGAAACCAAAAACGTACCCATGGTCATCAACCCCATCCGCCGGCATATCTTCCGCCTGCGCGGCAGGCAGTACCACTACAATGTGCACGCCCGCCAAATCGAACAGGAAAGCGGCGGCCAGTTGGTCTCGGGTGGCTTCACCAGCCAACCGCTCTTGGGCTTCTTCTCGCTGCTGCTCATCTTGGCGGTGGCCGCGGTTTCGGTTTTCTTCCTCATGCGCCCCCGCATCATCGAATTTTACGCCGTCAAAGACATTGTTGAAAAAGGCCAGGCCGTCACCCTGCGTTGGAAGGTTTCCTTCTTCACCCGCGACCTCCTCATTGAAGGCATCCCCGACCCCATCCAGGGCACACAAAGCCAGGTGAGCACCATGCCCACCAGTGTGGCCTCAACCTACACCCTGGTCGCCTCCAACTGGCTTTCACGCTTGCTACGCATGCCTGATTTACGCAGCGAGACTGTAACCGTGCTTACCATTCCTGCTCCGCCGGCCATCACTACTTTCTCGGTGGATAAAAATGAGGCCTTCGTGGGCGACACGGTCAAAGCCAAATGGTCCATCGGCAATGCCGACTTGGCCTACCTGACCGTGGATGGCATCACCACCATCCTTGACCCCGAAAGTTTCAACGGCGAACTGCCGATCACACTCGCCAGGGATACCCTGGTTGTGCTTGAGGCTAAGAACAACGCCGGCAGCCTGGTGCGTAGTGAATTTTTGCAGGCGCGGCAGCCGTCAATTCTGATTGAGGAGTTCTCCCTCTCCAAAACCACCATCACCCTTGGCGACCCGGTGACCATCCGCTGGAAGGTGAGTGGCATCGGTGCGGAGAGCGTCATGATTGCCCCATTTGAAGAGCCCCTTCCACTGGAAGGCGAGCTGACCTTTTACCCCAAAGAGTCTATGGAATTTGTCATGTCCGTGGCCAACCGCGACCTGAGCGAGATCCGCCTGCTGCCAGTGGGCGTGCTGCCTCCCGGCGCTCCGCCAGAACCCCCGGCCATCAGCTTCTTTAAGGCCGCCCCGAATGAGATGGTTGGCGAAGGCACAACCGAATTTTCCTGGTCAATCTCCGGATTAACGGACAAAATCGAAATTACCAGCTCAGCCGGCCTGGTTGCTGGTGCTCTGCCTGCCCAGGGTTTTAAATCAACGGGAGTAAAGGCGACCACCAACTTTGTTTTGACTGCCTATAACAAAGAAGCCACCACTTCAGCCATCGTCGAGGTTAAGGTCAAACCCGATCTCATGCCTACCCAGGTGCTGATCAATTCCACCATCCCGACAACAGCAATTATGCGCGGTGATACCATGCAGGTCTACTTCTCAGTAGTGCCCATGGTGGATGGCAAGCCTGTGCTGGATGTTATTGCAGCCAAGCTGCCCGAAGTAAGCGGCAAGGTAGTGGTGACTGATGGCTTTGACACTTGCGAGGCCGAGCTTCCAAAAACCAGCTGTGTCATCCAGTTGAATACCAGCAGTACCGACAAAAAACTCACCGCCACCTACGGCGGTGATGCCAACTATGCCCGCCGTACCTCACCGCCTTATCCTGGAGATGGCGCGCTCTCGGTTATTGGCACACCTGCCGATTTTAAATTACTGGCTTTCGACCCCACAGAGGTCAACTTGGGCCAATTAACTAAACTCAGTTTCACTTTGGGACCTACTGATCCTACTAAGGTTGACCCTGTTACTGGCGAAGTTCAGGTATTTCAAGTAATTGATGGCCAGGAATCCGCCATACCGCTTTGCCGGGTAAACCTTGGCGGAGTCTTAAACGAACCCAACCAGGGAACAGGGTCCTGCTCGGTTGGCTTCCCAACTACCGGAATCAAGACTTTACGCGTCAAGTATATGGGCAACGCCGTTTATGACGGAGTTATCGAAGACATTACTTTATCAGTAACAAAAGGTAAAAGTATCACAACCATCACTACCAACATGGCCGTTCCAACTGTGACTGGTCAGACGCTGCAGGTGAGTGTACTTGTGAAGGCAGATGGCGGAATTTCTTTGACCCCAACCGGCCAGGTTTACATCTACGATCAAGCCGACAATACTATCGGCTGTTATGCCACGTTAGCTGAAAGCATCGGCTCTTGTGATTTGGTCTTTAACCAGGCTGGGGATCGCCAGGTTGTAGCTCAGTACCTTTCTGGAACAGATGTTAATTTCGAGTCCAGCCTTTCCGCGCCTGCCTTGCATCCAGTTTCACAGGCTTCTACCAAAACTGTCTTTACCAGTTTGCCGGCGCAAACCTATGTTGGCCAGGATATAACATTCTCCTTTAAAAGTGAAGTTCTACCTCCCGGCTCGGGAACCTTGAGTGGTGAGTCTGTGGTGATGAATGGCGTCAATGTGTTCTGTACAGGCTTCGAGAGCTGTTGGGGGACGATTGACTCTGTAGCACCAAAAGCTTTTAAGGTGGTTTATGACCCAACGAATACTGACCTAAATTATGGAACCAGCGAATCTGCCCCAGTTTCTTATGCGCCTCTGCCAAGCCCAACCAAGTTTACTCTTTTTAGCGCAAGCACTGTTCCGGCTGGGGGAGATCCAACCCAGGGAACTGTTACAACGCCCATTGAATACAAGGTGAGAGTGGAAGCAGAACCCTATAGTTTGGTTTTGCCTACAGGCACCGTTACCGTGCGAGCCAGTACCGGAGAGCAATGCCAGATCAGCGTGCCAGGCAATGACAGCTGCCAAATTGAAACTTGGAATACTGAAGGCCTCCGTTCTGTCCAAGCGACTTTTGATGCAAATGAAAATTACACGTTAAGCCAATCTACCACGCTTTCCTACGTGGTCAAGAAAAATTCCTCTGTTACTACTGTTACCGCGACCCCATCATCAGTTGTAATTGACCGATCTGTTACGTTCAATGTATCCGTTACTTCACAAGTTGCATCGGGTACTGAAATTCCCACAGGGATCGTCATGGTCTATGCGGGCACCCAGAACTGCATCGTGACACTGGGCAAGGAGTGGGATGGAATAACACCTGCTCTAAACCCCAATGAGGGAAGTTGTCGTATGACCTTCACTAAAGCGGCATCGCTTGCGGTTACTGCCCAATATCAAGGCGATACGCTTTTTGTTGGCAGCAACTACAATGGACCAGCTCTTAATGTCACGGTAAACAGGGCGCAAACCATAACTGAAATTACAGGAGTTTCCACTTTAGATCCCCTGCTGGGACAAGCCTTCACTGTTAACTTCAAAGTTAGTAAAGCTGATGCGCTTACATACATTTCAGATCCTACGGGGACTGTTACTGTTAAAGATGCTGCTAACTCAACTGTAACTTGCACTGGCACAGTGCTCAGTGATGGAACGGGCTCATGTCAGCTCACTCTGATAAACTCGGGTAGTCGTACTCTCACTGCGGTTTATGAAGAGACGCCTGATGTACTGCGCTTCGAAACCAGCACTTCCGCCGCTTTTGTGGGTTTAGAGGTAACCAATTCAAACACCTCCATAGCTGTGAACGTTACGTATTCTAATGCCACAATAAGTGCGGCCGTTATAAACCAGCCTGTACTTGTCAGTTTTGTTGTGAGCACCCCGGTTGCTTCAGTCATACCTGCGCCAGCCACAGTTACAATAAGTGCAGATTCACCAGACGTCCCAAGCGAACAATGTACGGTTGAATCTGACGCTAATGATGGAACAGGCTCATGCACGATAAAATTCACAAAGATTGGTAGTCGAACCATCACCGTCACCTACCCCGGAGCGACTGGTTTTAATCCGAGTACCTTCACCACCGGGCCCATTACTGTAAGTAAAGCCTCAGTCTCTCTGACGGCTGAGGATAACAAAACGACTATCCACGTCGGCGAAATGGTAACTTACACTGTTGGAGTTCAGGCGGTAACGCCCAGCACAGGTGCTCTATCAGGCTCTCTAACCTTGACAGCTGTCAGTGGGGCAAATACCGCAACGGGCACCTGCCCTTCATTGACAAGCTGTACCATCAGCTACCCCAACTATGGCACATGGACGTTTACTCTCACTTTCCTTGAAAATGACCGCTACTTAGAAAAGCAATACTCTGAAACAGCTGCTGTAGAAAAAGATACAACCGCAACGCTTCCTATCCTCAGCACTGCTAACCCTACTGTGGAATCTCCAGTAAACTTTGTAGTCAGGGTTACCGCGGGAAATTCAACAACGGTCAAACCAACGTTACCCGATCCGTTTGAGTTTACCCTTGATAATCCAAACGATTCTGAACTTACCGCGGAAGATATTAGTTGTGGATCGTTGACTTCCGGTTTTGACTCTACAAGTCCTTATAAGGCATATCTGACCGCAATTTGCAGTTTCACCCCAGATGTTAAGGGTGATTGGAAAATTGTCACAACCTATCCAGGGGATGATAATTTTGCTTCCAGCACAGCCGCGGAAATTACCATTGCGGTCGGCGCTTTGCCGACAAACATGAGCCTTACTCCTAGTCCGTCCCCATACTATGTAACCCAGAGCTACACATTTACAGCTACCATTAACTATGGAACTGGCCCTGCCCCAACAGGCAATGTGGTTTTCTCAGTCACAGGCGCAAATACCCTGCCACCTGCTTGCGCTTTGGTGGGATGGACAGTAAATAGCTCGACAAAAGTTGCAACAGCTGCCTGCGTCATCCCAATGGACAACATCGGTGCCACAACTGTAACCGCCGCTTACGACGGTGATAAAAAATACGCGGCAGCCATTGACCAAACCTTGAGTTTCTCGGTTGTACTGATACCCACTGGCCTCACAGCATCCCCAAACCCGCTGCCCACTTCTGTAAATCAAGAAGGTTCATTGTCGTTCACTTTCAACGTCACCGCCACGGCAACGACAAGCATCGTTGAGGGTGGACAAGTGAACCTGGCGTCCTCACCATCAGATTTATTTGCACCTATGCCACCTTGTACCGTAGTAGATGGAGCCTGCACAGTCACAGCTACCATTTCTGCGACAGCCGCTCCTGGAAACTACACTGTCAGCGCTTCTTACCCGGGAACTACAATCTTTGGGTCAAGCACATCTGCATCTCTGGGCACTCTGACAGTGCGTTATCCAACCACCCTTACTGCGAACCCCAACCCCTTCCCTGCTTCAATAAATCAAGCCGGTTCGCTTTCATTACCATTCAGTGTCACCGCAATGGGAACCACAGTAGGCGCAGGAACGGTTAGTGTTGAGTCAAACCCAGCAGGTTTGTTCGCAACTACGCCCACTTGTACCGTAGCAAGTGGAGCTTGTACAGCCACGCTCACCATCCCCTCAGGGGCCACACCTGGCGATTACACCATCACCGCCACCTACGCCGAAACTACAGCCTACGAGTCAAGTACTTCAGGACCACTGGGAACCCTGACTGTTCGCTACCCAACAACCCTCTCCGAAACCGCTGACCCATTACCTATCTCTGTCAATCAAGGAGAAGTGGATGCAATCTCATTTGACTTCAGCGTTACCGCAACAGGAACCACCGTAAATGCTGGCACAGTTAGTATCCAGGCCACACAGGTGGATGCCCCGAATGGGACGCTCTTTACTACTCCACCATCATGCGATATAGCCTCAGCAAACCCGTGCAATCGCAAAATCACTATTCCATCCGGGGCTACCCCTGGTGCCTATACAGTCACAGCAACATACACAGGAACCACAATCTTTGCCTCCAGTGCATCCATAACCCTGGGAACCCTGACAGTTCGCAATCCAACAACAACGACTCTTACAAGCGGTTACGAGCTTCCTGCTTCAATCTTTCAGGGAAGTTCTTCTCTTTTGAGTTTCAATGTAACTGCACCAGACATATTGCCAGATTTTGT
This sequence comes from uncultured Anaerolineaceae bacterium, assembly GCA_964391795.1. Lineage (GTDB taxonomy): Bacteria > Chloroflexota > Anaerolineae > Anaerolineales > Anaerolineaceae > Mesolinea. The sequence goes on from CAYMNM010000035.1 coordinate 18,593, forward strand.
GAATGAGGGAATTGTCAAGATCCAGGCCACACAGGTTGCCTCTCCGAATGCGGATATGTTCCTCCCAGCAGACCAACCTTCGTGCAATATCTCAAATGGAACCTGTGCCTCTTCAATCATATTGACTATCCCGTTAACAGCAACGCCTGGAGCCTACACCGTCATCGCAACCTACGAGGAAACCACAACCTTTGCGTCAAGCACATTAGCGTTGGGTACCATGATAGTTAATGAACTCACTACCCCATGAGTCCATTCCGGAAGGAACTATGAAAAAACTCAGCACCTTCATCATCCTGCTTACACTTCTCGGACTGCTCTCTGGCTGCGCCAAAGGCAAAAACACGAAAGTCTGCCCTGAAATCCCTGTGGGCGTGCTGGTTGGCGCGGCTGATTCGGTTGATGGCAACATGCAAAAACTGGGCTACGAGATGGCGCTGCAAGAATTTAACGCCAACACCGCTGGCACGGTCTGCCCCATCAGCCTGGTCTACGCCGAAGAAGGCATCGGCACCAACCTGAACAGCTCCCAGAACATTCTCTTGAACCTGGCCGACCAGGGCGTGGTGGCCCTCATCGGGGCCAGTTCCAACGAAGCCAGCATGCAGGCGGCCGCCATCACCCGCAACCTCGAGATCCCACTGGTCATCCCCAGGCTCACCGCTGATGAACTGACCAAAACGGAAAATCAGTGGGTCTTCAGGATGAGCGCTTCCACCGAGGCCGAAGCGCGCACCGCCGTCAGCCTCACCCAGGCCCAGCTGGGCACCGGGGTCAGGTTCGCCGTTCTTTTTGAAAGCAGCCCCTTTGGCGAAAACGCGGCTGTACATGCCGCCAATGCCATCCTGGAAGGCAATATGGACCTGGTCTACTACCAGAAGTACCCTGCCGCCAGCGCTGGCTTTACGGATCAGCTGGAAGCCATTCAAGCCGCCGAAGCGGATGTGCTTTACTTTATCGCCAACCAGCCCGGGCCGGCGCGCGCGATGATGGCCAGTCTGCAGTTAACTACCCTTGAAGGTCTTCAGGTTATCACTGCCGGCAATGGCTTCACCTCCTCGGAATTTCAGAGTATCAGCCAGGGAGCCCTAAGCTATGAAGCTACCAAACTGCTGATTCTCTCACCCTGGAATGACGACTTGCCCTGGAAGCCGATGGCGGGTTTCCTGACCGCTTACCGACAATTTTCTTCCGAACGCCCCGGCGTGCTCCCCGCGGTGCCGCCTGTCGGCTTTGCGGAAGCTTATGCCGCGCTTAACTTTTTGGCCAATAGCATCAACCTGACCATGACCGACGCAACTATTGCAGGCATGGAGAGCCTGACGGAAGCCGCGGATATTTCGGCCTTCCGCGAGGGCGTGCGCCAGAGCTTGCGCAGCCAGTTCAACCGCCCCGAAACAATTTTGGGGGTCATCAGCATGGATACCCTGGGGCAAAACGCTCTACAGCCTCTTGTGTTGCAGTTTGCCGGAGGGAAACTACAGACCGTGTACCCATTGGAGCTTGCCAAGAAGGAGATCCTCTTCCAGCGCAGCTATTAAGACAGCCTTC
>CAYMNM010000036.1:0-19704 GCA_964391795.1 uncultured Anaerolineaceae bacterium
ACCCGCCAGAGAAAAAGGCATAGTTGTTACCAGCGCTGTCCGAAGAAAAACCTACTGGTGCCATAAGGAATCCATTGAAGGTGAAAGAAAGGTCAATCTCACCATTTATTCCCAACACCTGACCTGTTTTGTCAAAGCGTAGAAGTTTATACTGCTCACCTTCAGTAGGGGAATAAATTCTTAATCCAACCAGGACATTTCCATCTGAATCAAGATCCACCCGGTAGGCTGTGCTAGGCAGAGCGGGATTTTCCCAGCCCTCCAAAGGTTCAAGATTATTGTTAAACGCCCAAATGGTACTTTCAGTTGAAATGGGAAGAAAGACATTCCCCAGTTCATCTATTCCAAACCCTTGCGGAGCCTGATTCTGACGCATTTTCAGAATTGTACTGGCAAGCACCTCACCAGTCTGACTAACTTTTGAAATTCGCGTACCTTGTTCGGATAGAAATTCATGCTCTGAAATCTGAATCCAATAATTCGCGAAATCGACAATGAATAGATTGCCGAATGGATCCATCCGGACCATTTTGGGGTTAATTACCGGGTCGTCTGCATTCAGTAAAACAATATTCGATGTATCGTAGGTACGAAGGTATGAGCCATCATTATTGAAAACTTCAATTCGGGAATTATTTGTATCAGCCACATAGATCTCATTGTTGTAATGGTCGACCATTGAAGGGTAGTGAAAGAAGCCATGTTGCGTTTCAGGGGTGCCAATGGCTGTGAGGTAATTGCCATTTGAATCAAATATTTGCAGGCGGTTGTTGTTAAAATCACTGACTAGGATCTGCCCAGCAGAGTCAACTGTTAACCCCAATGGAGATTGGAATTCGCCAGGACCAGTTCCAGTATTTCCGATAATCCCGGTTATGTTCCCCAGTGAGTCACAGATCAATAAACTCGATTTTGATTCTTTCCCTTCTTGCTCTGAAGGGTAATATCCTGAACTGGTTAAGTACAAATAATCCTGGCTGTCAAAAGCCACTCCGAAGATTTCAAAGTTGCTTCCGGGAGTGTCAGTAGTATTCTTAATCTCAAACGCTGAAAAAGTACTGTAATCCGGACTAATCTTTATCAATGAGGGGTAAGAAAGGTCATCCCGTTTATAGTTGCTTATGAAAATATTCCCATTGCTATCCACTGCAAGATCCCGAGCATAGCGCATGGAATACTTGTTGGGATTTAGCGTTTCATCTATGGGAAACATAAATTCTGAAATAAATTCTCCCTGTGGTGTAAATTTGATTATCCCACTGCGGTCGATATCTTCCACAAAAGTATGTAAGAGCAATAAATTTTGCTGCGAGTCCAATGCTAATGCATACGGACTGTTCGTTGAATTCATATCAAATTGGTAGAAAGTTTTGAGATGGTTTCCAGCAGAATCGAACATTTGCATGCGCCTGTTCCAGCCATCCGCGATGTAAACAATACCAGAATCAGAAACCACTACGGAGTACGGGCGATAGAACTGACCATCCTCTGGTCCGTAGGAGCCAAGTTCAGAAAAGAAATTTGTCTGAGGATCGTAAATGGTGACTCGGTCAAAATCGCTGTTGACTATATAGATACGCCCATCCGGGCCAACCGCTACATCATGCACGCCCAATAATTGACGCCCATCACCGCCCCAGCTGTTCAGGTAGGAATAACCAGGGTCGGGTGTCTGCGCGCGAACGGCCTTATTGGGAATAATGGTCAGGCTAAGAATGACAATGATGGATAACAGTGTGGAAACGAAGCGGTTGGCTGCAAAGTGGTTTTTCACTCAGAAACCTCCTTGAAAAACACTAGCGTTGGATTATTTCGTGTAAATTATAGCATTTGAGAATGATTGATGAAGAAATTTCGTCCAATAATTAAACAATTGGCCATCACTCTGAAGTGATGGCCAAGGGGATTTGCTAAAGAAATGTCAATTGATCGCGTTACTCCAGTTGGAAGTAGTCTTCAAGCTGCAGGTGCTTCAGACTGGGCAAGATAAAGTCAGCCCGGTTGTGGTCTTCGCGGCTGGTGATGGCGTTTGGCACCACTACAACACGCACGCCGGCACGGTTGGCGGCAATGGTGCCATTAGTGGAATCTTCCAAAACCAGAGCATTTTGCGGTTCCACTTGCAGGCGTTCCAAGACTTTCAGGAAGATATCCGGGCTGGGTTTGCCTTCGGCCACATCATCGGAAGTGACAATGGTATCAAACTTATCCAGGATGCCGAAATGTTCCAGTTTGGGGTAAACCCAACTTTTGGGGGAACTGGTCCCCACCGCCAGTAGCAAGCCATTGGATTTGGCCTCATCTATCAGTTCAAGCACACCCTCCAGGGGTTTTGCCTGCCTGACGGCCTCATCCACTTTCACCCTGTAAAGATTGTGCACTTCTGCTGGGCTGTATTTGCCCGTGTGGTGCGCGTAAATCGTCCAGGGATCATAATCTCCGCCGGTAGCCAGGCCAACCAACTTCACGTATCGATCAACATCAAACGTAAGCCCCGCTTTGGCAAAAGCAGTTTCGAATAAATTAACACTTATCGACTCGGTATCCACAATTAAACCGTCAAAATCAAAGATTAATGCTTGTCTTGGTTTTTCTGTCTGCATTTAGTTCCTAAAACTGGTAGTGCCCCAATAACCGGAGGAAATCGGTGAGATATCCTCCGAGGTGATGAATACTTCCGGATCGATGCTCTTTGCCAGAGCTTCGATGCGTTTGGCGTCCTTGCGGCGAACGGTCATGGTGAGCATAGCCACATCACCATCCTTACCGTGGGCGGAAATTTCGGTGACCGCGTAATCCTGAGCGCGGATCGCTTCGGAAAGTTGCATATCCATGAGTTTGCTGATGAGGGTAATATGGCTGAAACCGATAGCCAGTTTTTTCTCCAACCACATGCCAAGGGTATTGCCAGTGGCAAAACCGGCACAGTAAGCAAACACATTCAGAACATTGGAGGTATCTTTCAACACCCAACCCATACTGTAAACAAACATGACTGTTTCAACAAAACCTAACACCCAGGCGATTGCTGCTTTTCCGCGCAAACCCAACAGAAAACGCAACATATCCATGGCAATGGAAATAACCCGGATGATAAAAATTCCCAGGGCTATCAGCCAGGCAACAGGCAAGGTTGGAAAGAAGAGATCCGAAAACACGCGTTCCGCCTACTTTTGGTCTACAGAAGAATGCATAGCCGGCTCGTAGAGTGTGCTCATGTATTCTTTGACCATTCGGGTCATTGAGAAACGCGGGCTGCAGCTGCGGATGCATTCCTTCACCCTTTGGATCCAATCCGCGGGCAAACCATCCGCCGAGCGCATGGTGTAATAAAGCGGCACGATTTCGTTCTCGAGGGTGTCGTAAAGGCTCTTTGAGTCGGCTTCATCCTGGGCATTCAGGTCGGCATACTCAGTGGCATCACCGATTGCCCAACCATTTTTGCCGTTGAAGCCTTCTGCCCACCAGCCATCCAGAACAGAGAAGTTGAGCGTGCCATTCAAAGCGGCTTTTTCACCGCTCGTGCCAGAGGCCTCGCGCGGACGGCGCGGGGTATTCAACCAGACATCCACACCCTGGGTAAGGTAGCGGGCCATATTCATATCGTAATCATCAAGGAAGACCAACCTGCCCCCGTTGCGGGCATCTTTGACGCGACGATAAACCTCCTGGATGAGCAGCTTGCCTGGCTCATCTGCCGGGTGCGCCTTGCCGGCGAAAACAACCTGAACTGGCATGCGCGGGTTGGTAACAATCCGCAAGAGGCGGTCATAATCCCTGAAGAGCAAATTGGCACGTTTGTAGGTGGCAAAACGACGGGCAAAACCGATTGTCAGCCGGTAAGGATCCAGTAATACACCGCTGGCTACCGTCTGAACCGGGTGCACACCACTGTGCAGCCACTGCTCGCGGGCACGGGCAACCATGTAAGCCTGCAACTTACGTTTGAGGTGCACCCGAATTCGCCAGATTTCATCATCGGGAATCTCTTCAATGCGATCCCAAAGCGACTGGTCGTCGATGCGTTGCACCCAACCGGGGCCCCAATATTTTGTGTAGAGGTTTGAAAGGCGCCTGGCAATCCAGGTGCCGGTATGTACACCATTGGTGATGGAAGTAATCGGGATGTCCTCCACCTTACGCTCCGGCCAAAGGCTCTGCCACATGTGACGCGAAACCTCACCATGAAGTTTTGAGACGCCATTGGCATAATCAGAAAGCTTGAGTGCCAGAACCGGCATCGAGAATGACTCGCCACCCCATTCAGGAACAACACGGGCTAATTCGACAAACTCATCACGGCTCATGCCGATTTTCTCTGGGAAGTTGACAAAATACTTGTCAATCAACCACAGCGGGAAGACGTCATTGCCAGCAGGCACGGGGGTATGAGTAGTGAAAATTCCTGACTGTCGTACAAGTTTCTTAGCTTCTTCAAGGGTCTTACCCTCTTCCAAGAAGGTTCGGATGCGTTCCAGCGTGAGAAAAGCCGAGTGGCCTTCATTCATGTGGTAGATATCAGGTTTGTGGCCCAGGCGATCCAGAGCGCGTTTTCCACCGATACCTAACAATATTTCCTGGGAAATGCGCAAATCAAGGTCGCTAATGTAGAGCTTGTCGGTAAGTTGGCGGTCTTGAGGGTTGTTCTCTGGGATGTTAGTCTGCAGCAAAACAAGTTTTACACGGCCGACATTAAGCTCGTAAAGGCGGGCAAAACAAACCCGGCCTGGCAAGTCAATGGAAATCTTGATCGGTTCATGGTTCTCGTCGTATAGGGCAATCAACGGAATGTCATTGAAGTTGATTTCCACATTGCGGGCTTCCTGCCAGCCATCTTCGGTGATTTTTTGAGAGAAGTATCCATAGGTGTAAAGGAATCCAACAGCAGTAAGGGGCAAGCCAAGATCGCTAGCTTCCTTTAGGTGGTCGCCAGAGAGCACGCCCAAACCACCAGCATAGACCATCAGAGATTCGTGTAAGCCATATTCAAAAGAAAAATACGCGATCTGCTTTTTGGTAAGTTCCGGATAGTTTTCCGAATACCAGGTTTTGGGAGCGTGCATATAGGCATCAAATTGCTGAATAATACGATCGTAGAGATCAAGAAAGTAGCGATCTTTCGTGACAGCATTTAATTGCTCAGCAGGGACGGTGCGGAGAAAAACAATCGGGTTGTGGTTGCACTGTTCCCAGGTCAGAAAATCAATTTCCTTAAAGAGACGGGCGGCCTCTGGGTTCATCACCCACCAGAGATTATGAGCAAGATCAGCCAGCCGCTTCAGGCGGGCTGGAAGCGCGAAACTGTTTGGCATTTCACGGATGATTTTTGGTTTAATTTGTTGAGTCATGCGGACTACCTTTGCTTAGGATCAAGTTTTCAAAACGCCGGAATCATAACACAAAGAAGTTCGGCGAAATTTGCGCGAATCATAGATCTTACTCACCTGGAGTGGGCTTGCTTGCCTTTTTTACCGGTGTAGGCAGGTGTTGCCAAAGTCACAAAGCGTGTCAGGCGAGTATCCACCAGGCGGCTGTGAATACGTGGGTCCAGTTCGTCGGGGGTTAGAGAACTGGTGATGACGGTAGGAAGTTCAGCCACATAGCGATAGTTGAAGAGTTGGTAGAGCTTTTCTTTTGCCCAGGGCGTGGCCGAGTGGGTGCCCAAGTCATCCAGTATCAGGATGCGGGCATTTTTAATTTCCTCAAAGCGCTGGTCAAGGCTCACCTGGCTATTGGGGTTAAAGCTGGCACGCAGATGGTCAAGTAAATCGGGCACACTGACCATAAGAGGTGGGTTGCCAAGAGCGGCCTGGTAATTACCAATGGCAGCGGCCAGGTGGGTTTTGCCAGAGCCATACGGTCCCACAAAAACCAGCCAACCTTCAGGGTGGGCAGCAAAGGTTTCAGCGATACGTTTTGCCTCCACAATAGCAGCCAGTTCCTCCCGCATTAAGCCTTCGTCACGACGAAGCTCAAAATTATCAAAACGCAATTTACCATGCAATGCCAGGCTTGAAAGCTCTGGATGTCCAACTTCATCCGTGGGGTTACGATAATCCGGGGCGTTAATCTGCACTCTTGTGACGAGCTCTGGGTCCATTAACCGAGAGCGAATACGCCCTTCAAAACTATCCAAGTCAAGATTGCTGGTGACTACAGTTGGCAGTTGGTTGATGTAGCGGTGGTTAATAATCTGGAATAGTTTTTCCTGAGCCCAGGGAGTGGCATTCTGGGTGCCAAAGTCATCAAGTACAAGAAGTGGATAGTTGCGAATTTCATCAAAACGCTCTTCAAAGCTACTTGTGGCAGATGAGTAACTGGAACGCAGCCAATCCAACAAATCGGGAACTGTCAGGAAGAGCGTGGGAGTGCCGGTTTTCAGACTTTCATTGGCTATGGCTGCTGCCAGGTGGGTTTTTCCGCAACCGTAGCGGCCACTTAGCAATATCCAACCCTTGCGCGTCTGCGCAAAATTACGAGCTAAGTTGAAGGCTTGCTCCAGAGATTCCGCCTGCATTTCTCCCATGCCCACACGTCCACGGGGATGGAAGGTGGCAAATGTGTATGCTTGCAGCGCACCCAAATTACTTTTGCTGAGCAGTTCATTCTTACCAGAAAGGTCTGCATCGAGCGCGCGACAGGTGCACACCTGCAATTTGCCAAATAGCGGGTCAGAAAATGGCAGGTCAGGTCGTACGAAACCCAAACCGTGGCAGAATGGGCAATCGGGGTCTCCAATTGCCACATCAGAACGCAAGCCCTGTGGTTCTTCAACCACCTGGTTGTCTTGTGGTGTCATCTGTTTGTTGGTTACGATAGAGTTCTTTAAATTTTTCGAGACCGTGGCTATCTTTTTCATTCGTTTTCTCCCGTCCGTTTGCTTTCCAATTCTTGAGGATGGCACGGACGTAACTCCACTTGCGGGCGTTATGGCTAAGGGCTTCGCGGATGGCGTCTTCAAACCAGTCAGCGGGAAACTCGCGCGCATCTTCCTGCAGTAACTCAGCCACCATAGGCGTAAGCGGGCCAATGTTATCCTCATAGAGTTTGAAGAGGTTAGGGCGCGCTCTCGCGGTGTCAGTTGCAGAAATCAAGTCGTCAAGGCTAAGCTGATTCTTCTCAAGCTTGCTCAGATTGGTTCTCCCACTGGGTGTACCAGGTAAGAAAATTGTTTTATCTGAAGCTGTAGACGTGAATTTGAGTAAGAAGCCGTTATGCAGCAGTTTTTGCAGACGCGCTGAAGGCAACCAACCCAATTGGTTAGACTCAAGGTAATTCAGGCCATCCAAATCCTGCCAGACGCGGAAAAGCGCAAGGATACTATCAGCATCGAGCCCGTATTCCTGGCAGCGTTCTAAAAAATCGAACGGTAAGGAGAGGCGCAATTCATTATCAAAAGCAAAGCCTTTTAGTTCACTCATCCCTTGGGGGGCCCTTTGTAAGCATCCCTGAACATGGCTAATTTTTCAATGAAGATAAGTTCAATGCCGCTGTGGGTAGGACCGTTGCGGTGTTTGGCAACAGCCAATTTGGCAACGTTGTGGGTGGGGCTGGCCTCATTCATTTGTTCAGGCCGGTTTATGAACATGACAATGTCGGCATCTTGCTCCAGTGAGCCGGATTCGCGCAAGTCGGAGAGTACAGGTTGCTTGTCTGTGCGCTGTTCCACCGCGCGTGAAAGTTGCGCGGCTGCCAGTACAGGGACGTTCAATTCGCGGGCAAGCACTTTAAGATAACGGCTGATGTACGAAACTTCCTGCACGCGGTTTTCAGTGCGCACATCGCTAGCCATTAATTGAAGGTAGTCCACAATCACCAGGTCCAACCCTTCCTCCATTTGCAAACGGCGGCATTTAGAGCGGATCTGTAGTGGGGTGATGGCCGGCGTATCGTCGATATAGATGCGGGCATCATTCAGGACGGTCAGGGCGTGCACTGCCAGTTCCATCTCCTTATCGTCCAGCCTGGCTGTGCGCAATTTCTGAGAGTCAATCTCTGTTTCCTGGGCAACCATCCGCTGCAGAAGTTGTTCAGCTGACATTTCAAGGGTAAACATTGCCACGCTGCGTTTGAGTTGCAAGCCTACGTATTTGGCAATACCAATAAGGAAGCCTGATTTGCCCATGCCAGGCCGACCAGCCACAATCAGAAAATCGGATTTTTGTAGCCCATCAAGTACCTGGTCCAGGGAGGAAAGGCCGGTTTTCAGACCGCTGACTCCTTCGGGATTATTGGCTACCTCACCCAGTCTGTTCAGGTAATCCTGTACGACTTTTTTGATAGGCAGAATATCACGGGCGTAGCGGTCCTGACTGACGCTGAAGACGGCCTTTTCGGACTCACCAAGTACTGTCTCTATGTTGTAATCCATGCGATAGGAAAGGCGGGCGATATCGTTGGCGGCGTTCAACAAGCGTCTGCGGCCAGAAAGGGCAGAAAGGTTGCGCGCGTAAGACACGGCATGTAATGAAGAAGGCACCACATTGCTAAGGCTAATCAAATACTCCACACCGCCAACATCCTCAAGATGGCCCTGAGAATCAAGCTTCTGCCTGACCGTAAGCACATCAAAGCTTTGGTTCTCCTGGAAAAGATCCGTGAGAGCTTGCCAAATCCACTGATGCCGGTTGATGTAGAAATCTTCGGGCCGAATAATCGGGGCTAGATCGATGTAGACATCGGGGTTAATCATGACGGCGCCGATAACGGCTTCTTCCATCTCCCGGTCATAGAGTTGTTGCGTAGCAGATTCAGATTGGTTAGGTTCCTCGGCGTAGTTGTCGGTCATTGCGTCTCCATGAGGAGTTTAATCCTTTGGTTTTACTGAATCTGAATCTGTATCTTCAAGGCTATCAAAAAAGTCTTTGAAGACCGAAATATCCGGTTCATTTTCGCTGAGTTCTGCCTCTTTGCGGTCAATTTCAGGTTCAATACCAACTGTATCCAAAATCGACTCGGCAATGAATATTGGTGCTTCAAGGCGAATGGCCAAAGTGAGGGCATCCGAAGGACGACAATCGATCACGAGGACCTGGTTTTCCTTGCGCACGACCAAATTTGCCATGTAGGTATCTTCTACCAGGGCAACAATTTCCATCCGTAATAGAGATCCCCCCAGTCTTTCAAGCAAGGTAGCCATCAAGTCGTGAGTCATAGGGCGGGCGACGGCGGTTTTTTCAAGAATCAGGGTTAGATTGGAGGTCTCAAATTTGCCAATCCAGACTGGCAAAAAACGATCCCTGTCTTCTTGCTTGAGAACGACAATGCGGTCATCACTGGTCAGTGAGACCCGTATGCTGTGAATGGAAGCTCTAATCAATTTGTCCATGATCTGTAGATTCTAAATTCTAACATGCCAGAGGGCGATGTGTAACTGAAAACTATTGGCAGCCCAATGTTTTAAGAAAGTCCAGATTCTTTAACACAGATTCTTTAACATTCGGTATAATAGTTCTTCCATTGCTGAACGACTTCTCCAGGGTTGAAAACGAGGAAGAAAACACAAATGGTCACAGATTAGGATGAATTGAAAAAGAAAAGTTACGAACAGAACCAGGCTACAACACTCCTCCTCGTTGAGAAAAAACAGAATGGTGAGGCAGGCTTCTATCAAGATTTAATCAACAGAGGCTTCGTAGTCGATGCTTATGAAAATGGAACTGCTGGACTAAGAAAAATTGACTCCTGCAGCCCGGATGTAATTATCATCAACGCAGCTTCCTTACGCACCAACGGACAACGTATCGTTAACCGCTTCCATAACCTGCAGCCTGAAACGCCAAAGATCCTGATTTTGAGCAGTGAAGATGAGAACGTCAAAGCTTGTGGCGCGAATTCAGTTTTATTGCTCCCATTCACCGTTCAAAAACTGGTCAATTGTATTCGCCTATATCAAAAGACACCAAATAAACAGATTGTGACACGTGGACCGATCAAGTTGAATACATTAACAAATATCGTCAGCTGCGGCCCAAAGGAATCCCGACTGACGCCCAGATTGGTAAAACTCCTCAAGATATTGATGGAAAAACCTGGGGTCATCCACACCCGGGAGAATTTGTTCAAGGAAGTATGGCAAACCGATTACACGGCGGACACACGCACCCTGGATGTACATATCAGCTGGCTGAGAAACGCAATCGAAGAAAACCCCAACAAACCGGAATTGGTTCTCACAATTCGTGGACGTGGCTACAAACTGGATGCTTGAAATCCCTTTGTAACCGTCATCAAATCAAATTTTGATACAGACATAAAGAAAGCCAGCAAAATGCTGGCTTTCTTATTGATAATTTTGTTAATTTTTAGATGCCCATGACCAGGGCTAGCAACAAGCCGCCTGCAATAACGCTGCCCAATTGGCCGGCGACGTTAGCACCCATGGCATGCATGAGAATGAAGTTGGTGGGGTCAGCCTCCAGAGCAGCCTTGGCTGAGAGCCTACCTGCCATTGGGAAGGCAGAGATGCCGCAAGCGCCAATCAAGGGGTTCACCTTGCCTTTGGTAACCGCGCACATCATCTTGCCAAAAAGTAAACCAGCAACCGTATCAATGACGAAGGCGATCAAACCCAAAAGTAAAACACCCAAAGTTTGAAGGTTCAGAAAGTCCTTGCCAATCATGGTTGAGCCAACAGACAGTCCGAGGAAGAGGGTGGCGATGTTGATCAATTCATGTTGGGCAGTGTAGCTGAGGCGTTCCACTCCGGACGCTTCACGCAAAAGGTTGCCAAGCATCAGGGCAGCCATCAAGGGTGCTGCATCGGGAGCAACCAGGGCAATTAATACTGTGACCAGGATAGGGAAGAGAATTACCGCCAGAGGAGAGACCTCTTTGGGCGCATAGTCCATATGAATGGAGCGTTCCTTTTTTGAGGTCATCAGCTTCATGATAGGCGGTTGAATAATGGGGATCAGGCTCATGTAGGAATAGGCAGCCACCGCAATCGGAGCTAGAAGCTCAGGCGCCAACTTGCTACTGACAAAAATCGCGGTTGGACCGTCGATTGCACCAATACTGCCAATGGCTGCTGCCTGTGGCAAGGTAAACTTGAGTGCCAAACCAAGCAAAAGCGTAATGTAGATACCAAATTGACCGGCCGCACCTAGCAAAACCATGCTGGGTTGGGAAAGCAGCGGTTTGAAGTCGATCATCGCACCAACACCAATAAAAATAAGCAAGGGGAAAAGCTCAGTCTTGATACCGGCATCGTAAATGACTTTCATGAAACCGACCTGGTAAGACATACCCAGGTTGGCCAGTAAACAGCCAAACCCGATCGGAATGAGCAGGGTTGGCTCGTAGTCTTTCCAGATGCCAAAATAGATCAACATCAGCGCTACCACAATCATGAGCGCGTTCTGCCAACCAAAGGCTGCGAAGCCTTTTGTTAGTTCCTGTAATAAAGTCCCTGTCATTGCTTACCCTCCATAGCGCAGCAAGGGTTGGTTGTGCTTTACCTGATCTTTAGAGTTCACATAGATTTCTTCAACAACGCCATCCCGCAAAGAACGGATGGAATTTTTCATTTTCATGGCTTCAAGGATCATCAGCACTTCGCCATTTTTGACGGTTTGGCCTGCTTTCACTTTAATTTCAACAATCGTGCCTGGCAGAGGTGACTTCAATGTTGACCCGTTTTCGCCTTCTGGAAGAACCTGGGCGGCTGGGGCTGGGGCGGCTTGTTGCCTGGCAGGTGCCACCACTGGCGCAGGTATAGCAGACGGTGCCTGAACAGACTGGCTTGCCAGGTTAACGCCATAGGTCTTACCAGCAACCTCAGTGAGAACATCATCCCCTTGAACCTCAAGGATTTTGACTTCGTAAATTTGACCATCAATTTCAACTTTAATCAGCATATCAACGTCCTTTTCGTGCAAGAATTTGGCGTACGCGGCCAGCATTTAGCCAACTGCTGGGTAATGAGCCCGAAGCTGGGCTGCTTGGTTGGGGTTTACTGCTAAGTGGCTTTCTGACCTTGCGGGACATGGCAACCACGGTGGCAGCGGCCAAGGCTGCTGCCAATTGTGCATTATTTTCAACTGGTGCCGCGACGGTCTGAACTAATTCCTCTGCCTCAACTGGGGCTTCTTCCTCTGTGGATCCTTTGAAATTTTCTGTCAACTTGACCAGGAGAGCCATGATGAACCACAGCAGGATGATGAGCACGAATACAAGGCCCATACCAATCGCTGTAATAATGAAACCTTTTTCCATCTTGTCTCCTTAAAGTGGGATGTTGCCATGCTTGCGGGCGATGGTAGGCTCAACTTTATTCTGCAGCGAATCAAGTGCCTCGATTAGTTTTTGGCGTGTCTCTGCTGGCTCAATCACATCGTCAATATAACCAGCCTGGGCTGCAAGGTAAGGGTTCAAGTAGGTTTCAGCGTATTCCTGTTCATACTTTCTGCGTTCAGCAGCCGGGTCAGTGGCAGTGTCAATCATCTTGCGATAAAGGATGTTTGTGCCGCCTTCAGCACCCATCACCGCGATTTCCGCGGATGGCCAGGCATAACAAATATCCGTGCCGATGTACTTGCTGCTGAGGGCTACATACGCGCCGCCATAAGCTTTACGGGTAACCACGCTCACCTTGGGGGAAGTAGCCTCTGCATAAGCATAGAGCACTTTCGCGCCGTGACGGATGATGCCCCCATGTTCCTGATTTACGCCCGGCAAGAAGCCAGGGGAATCAACAAAGGTAACAATCGGTAGATTGAAGGCGTCACTGAAACGCACCATTCGGCTGATTTTGTCAGCTGAGTCGATATCCATGACGCCGGCTAAAGCCATCGGATTTTGGGAGATGATGCCCACCGGTCGGCCGCCCAGGCGTGCCAGCCCAACAATCGCGTTGGGGGCAAAACCACGCTGGAATTCAAGGAAGCTGCCAGAGTCTACAACCGACTGAATGACCTCATAAAGGCTGTAAGGTTCTGAAGGGTCCATAGGAACAATTGTGTTTAGTTCTTCGTCGCGGCGGGTAGGATCATCGCCATTTGGCATAAGCGGTGCGGATTCAACACAATTGGATGGAAGGTAGGAAAGCACATTGCGTGCGATAGCAAGGGATTCTTTCTCATCCCCGCCGACAAAATGAGCATTTCCGCTCGTCGTAAGATGAACATCCGCGCCACCCAGGGTTTCCTGATCCACTTCTTCACCAGTTACAGTCTTAACCACGGCTGGACCGGTAAGGAACATGTAAGATTTGCCGCGATTCATGATGACAACATCGGTCAGCGCAGGTGAGTAAGAAGCTCCACCAGCACAAGGCCCCAGAATAACGCTGATCTGAGGAACCACACCAGAGTATTGAGAGTTTTTGCGGAAGATCTTGCCATACCCACCCAGGCTCTTGACGCCTTCCTGAATGCGAGCACCTCCAGAATCAATCATGCCAATCACTGGTGAGCCGGTTTTTGCAGCCAGGTCCATCATACGGCAAATTTTGATGGCATGCATTTCACCCAAAGCTCCACCCTGGACAGTAAAATCCTGGGCATAGACATAAACCTGGCGGCCGTCTACTTTGCCATAACCGGTCACAACACCATCCCCCGGAATGCTTTCAGCACCTGGGTCGGCTTGTTGGGTTATAAAGGCATCCAACTCCCGGAAAGTACCGGGGTCAAGAAAGAGTTCAATGCGTTCACGTGCCGTCAAGCTGCCTTTGGCATGCTGGCGATCGATACGCGCCTGACCTCCGCCAAGTAAATTGGCTGCCTTTTTCTGGTTCAATTTTTGCATTCTGGGATCTTCTTGGGCCATACCTCTCCTTGATAACTAGATATTTGCCTGCCTAAAGCACAGGCACGTAACAGTGTCAAATTGTAACACTGCAAACGGATTGGAGGCCGGTTTTGCTGCTCTTTAGAAGTTACGGTAATGGTGAGGCGTAAAGATCCGCACCAAAGGCTAAGTAAACGATGCGGTCATTTGCCATACTCATTGCCGTCACCCCTTTTGAAAAATTGAAGGGTGAAACTGCGGCAGCACGTTTAACATCATTCAGGTTGAGTTTGAGGCTAAATTGGTACAAAGAGGCATCCTGGGTGTCCAGGTAGTAGATGGAGGCATCCGGTGCCGGCGCATAACTGAGGTGTGTGAATTTCGTTTCTGCCAGCGTGTTGCCCTCTTTTCCAGGCCGCGGATCGACATAGGGCATTGGGTTTTCGCAATCAACTGTTCCAGTCACGGAAGAAGCCAGGCAGTGAGCTGTATGTCCATCCTTAAAAAGGTAGAAAGATTCATCACGATTAATTACCAAATCGATAACTTCACCGAGTGCAAAGCCTGGATCGTCAAAATAAGCAATGGGTGCCTTGGGAAATTCATCAGCAAAACCGGTATAGATCCATAGGGCATTCATTGTGGGATCAAAAACGTAGAGTCGGCTATTATTCGTGTCGTAATGAATCTTCTGAATACTCCCCCAACCGCCCTCTGGGGCTAACAAGGTAATAACAGCAGCTTCAGATCCCGGTTTACAAAAAGCAGCATTACCGGCTGCATCGAGAGCCAGAAGAGGGGCTTCATGCTTGTTGCTAAGAGGTATCAAAGCCATGGCCACGACCTTACCAAGCATCTTGCCCTGCTGTTGGCCTACCCCGCAGCTAAATGCCGGGTCAAAAAGGTAGCCTTTTTCATCATGGGTCATATGCAAGACTTTGCCTGCGTTAAGATCCAAGGCAAATAGGTCGTTCCCGACAGTGACCACTTGCGTCAGATTAGCATCAGCGCCTGTTTGCGAGGAAGAAAGGATTTTGGTAAAAGTAAGCTGAACTGCACCAGTAAGGCTGTCGAGTGCTTTTTGAACCTCGGATTTCATCAGTACGAGTTCTTCACTGGATTTATAGGTCTCTGCCTGGGCAAGCCAGGTGTAGGCAGTCTGCCAATTATCTCGCTGTTGTTCCTGGGTTTTCGCTGATTGCGCACTTGCCACTGCGCCACGAGCCTGGTTCATCAGACGCTCAAACTGAGTGCTAATGCCTTTTGAAAGGTAAATACCAACCGCGATCGCCACAATCACTAAAGGCACGATGATCGCTATTAGTAGCTTATTCATGACAGAAAGCCCAGAAATGGGGGTAGGAACACCATCCCTGTCAAGAACGGGCTTATCCAATGCATTCTTTGTCTTTTCTTCCAGTGAGCGCAAGAAACCAGCCCCAGCTGCAATACCTTTGATGGTGCCCTGGGATATTTCAGCCGGGCCATCTGCAATTTTTTGCACAGGTAGTGTTTCTGGGTTAACGATCGTGGGCGGCTCTTCATTTTGAGCAGCGGTCTTGTTCTTGATGCGCTCAATCAGACTGGAAAGTTTAATCGCAGGTTTTTCTTCATCAACTTCGTCGATGGAGGATTTGCTGACCTCAATCAGTTCTTCTTCCATAGGAAGGCTAAGCATGCGGGTGTGAGCCTCTGCAAGCTCCCGGGCTTCCTGCTCGGCCTTGAGAGCAGCCGCCTTCACTCGCGCTTCTTCAGCCCTGCGGGCTGCCTCGTTTCGGGCTTTCAGTTCAGCTTCTCGCGCTTCCTCGCGCATTTGTATTGCAGTCGCTTTCTCTTTGTTGAGGTGCTCAGAGATATTAAGTTCAGTTACCTGTCCAACGCCAATTTTTAACCGTATCGCTTGCAACGGGTAACTGCCCCTGGAAAGTACGTTTAAATTATTAGCAAGGCTACGAAGGCTATTGTTCATACCCTGACTGCTTGTTTCCAGCCATGATTGAGGCAGATCCGGTGCAACAATCAGAAGATCTCCTTCGTTAATGCCGGTCTGGAAGAAGCGCGATTCAAAGGCTGAAAGCAAGCCCAATGGCGATTCATCCGCCCAACTTTCATGAAATAGCTGCATACCTGAGGCGTTTAAGTGCACACAAAATAACTTACCCGATTGCGCACCAAACAAGGTGCCATGATGAAGGACACCCAGGAAAACATCCAATACATGAGCGGGAATTTCTGGGTCAAGGGTTTTATTTTTGTCTTTCACCTCTGAGTCGATCTCTCCGAGGAGGGCACGCATCGCCATGGTAACAGAGCCTTGCGAGCGGAAGTAAGTGGTACCAAGCGCTTCCTGCCAGGTTTTTAACTCAGCAGCTGATTTGAAACCCTCCCGTCTGGGCTGGATCAGCAGAAACAAACTGTCTTCTTCGCGTCCCCGGGCACAGCGCTGACGATAAGGACCAGCGGCAAAAAAACCGGTCAGTGCTTGGGCAGGTTCCTGGATAAGTTGTAAATCGAAAGTCATAAGCACACCAATGTTATTAAATGGTTTACAAATACGATGCATGAACCTTGCCAAGGTATATAATCAAGCCTATGGAATTTTGTTTGCACCAGGACCCCTCCGTTTGGGGTTCCCTTTTTAAACCATGGGCAGCATTGCTGCCAGAAAGCATTTATCCACTTCCCTTTTTGCATCCCAGTTACCAAAAAACCTGGTGGCAGAGCCTTGGCGGAGGTGAATGGTCGGCAACAGAAAGTCAACTGGCTATCATCACTGCCTACGAAGCAGATCAATTGATTGGCATAGCTCCCCTTTTTATCGGCCAAAAACCTGGCAGTGAACCAGCCATCCATTTTGTTGGGGCTGTTGAAGTTTCTGATTATCTTGATTTCGTTGTTCGCAAGCCTGACCTTGAAGTTTTTTTAGATGGATTGCTGCAGTTCATCAGAAGCCATCCTGTCTTGAATAATCTAAGCCTTGACCTTGAAAATCTGGTCGATTCTTCTGACAGTCTCAACGTATTGGAGGATCTGGCAGACGCTCAGGGTTGGAGTTTTAGAAAAGAAGTGCTGCAGCCATCGCCTTATATCAGCTTGCCTGGTGATTTTGAAACTTACCTGGCTGGGCTGGATAAGAAACAAAGGCACGAGATCCGGCGCAAACTGCGAAATGCCTCAAATGGTCACGAAGCAAATTGGTACTTTGTGGAAGATGCCAGCGTATTGGCTGAGGAATTACAAGCTTTTACCGCCATGATGCGTAACGAAGACGAAAAGGACAGTTTTCTAAAACCTGAGATGGAGAACTTCGTGCATGCTGCTGCCCGGGATTTCTTTGATTTGGGCACCTTACGCCTCGCATTTTTAACCATCGACGGCGAGAAGGCTGCTGCATTCCTATCCTTCGTCTGCTGTGACCGGCTGCTGGTTTACAATTCTTCCCGGGCGAACAAATGGATGCCACTATCACCTGGTTGGGTGCTGTTGGCAAGGCAGATCGAGTGGGCTATCAGCGCAGGCTTCAAAGAGGTGGATATGATGCGCGGAGATGAGAATTACAAGTACAAATTTGGTGGGGTCGACCGTTTTGTATTGCGCGCACTTTTGAGCCCAAAAATTTAGTTTTTCTCAAGCTATAGCAAACTCAAACGCTTTCCTGGCGTGTATTTGAGTGGTATCCAATAGAGGTACTTCTGGGAGGTCTTCCTGTTTGATCAGCAGCCCGATCTCAGTACAACCCAATATGATTGCTTCAGCCCCACTGGCCACCAGTTCATGAATAATACTCACGTACGATTCGCGCGATGGTTGCTTAACCATTCCCAGGCACAACTCATTAAATATGATCGAGTTAACAAGCTCCTGATCGTTTAAGTTGGGAACAAGTGTTTCGATGCCCGCCTCAGATAATTTAGTGGCATAGAAGCTTTCACCCATGGTGTATCGAGTGCCAAGCAAACCGACTTTTTTATATCCTCTCCGCTGGATCTCTTCGATTAAGGCGTCCGCAATATGCAGAAAAGGCAGCCCAGTTGCAGCAGTAATGTGGTCGCTAACCTTGTGCATGGTGTTTGTGCAAAGCACGACACAATCAGCACCAGCAGCTTCAAGGCTTTTCGCGGCATCGGCAAGTTGTTGACCCATTTCGCGCCACTGATTAGTTCTTTGACTATATTCGATTTCAGCGAAATCAACACTATGGAGAATCACCTTCGCAGAGTGGAATCCGCCCAATCTTTCCCGAGCCAAGGTATTAAGGATTTGATAGTAGGTAACAGTACTTTCCCAACTCATGCCGCCAATCAAGCCAATTGTTTTCATAACAGATCTCCTTTGGAGTGATTCTATTATAAAGTTGGTGATGGAGTGCTAAATAATCTCTTACGAAAGATTAACGCAAAGTTCTTGAATTGCCCCAACGAGCATGATATTATTGAAACAGTTAACTTAGCACTCTCAGGCCGAGAGTGCTAATTATGAAAAAAGATGAAAACACTAACCGATCGCCAAAAAGCCTTGTTGACAATGATTGTGCGCGAACACACGCGCACAGCTCAGCCTGTGGGCTCAAAAACCATTGTCGAACACTTCGGATTGGCCTTATCTTCTGCTACTATACGCAATGAATTAGCTGCCATGACCGAGTTGGGCTACCTGCGTCAGCCGCACATATCCGCGGGGCGCATCCCAACTGAAGAAGGTTATCGCTACTTTGTCAGTAACCTGGTGCAGCAAACCAACCTGCCAGTTTCCACACGCAACACCATCAGCCACCAATTTTCGCAATCCCGGGAGGGTTTGGATCATTGGTTGAAGCTGGCGGCATCCGTGCTGGTCAACCAGAGTCAATCGGCATCCATTGTTACAGCCCCTCACACACAGAGGGTGTTTTTCAAACACCTAGAGCTTGTGTCTGTCCACTCTGACCGCATCCTGATGGTGCTGGTGCTGGTTGGCGGAGAAATTCGCCAACGCATCTTCAGCCTTGGGGAATTGCTCAACCAGGATTCGCTTTCCCGTCAGGCTGCAAGGTTGAATGAGTTTTGTCAAAACAAGACAGCTCAGACCATATCCTTATTGGAAGATCAGTTTGATGAGCAGGGTAGAAAAATTCTGGGGCTGCTGGTGGAAGAAATGACCGAATCGAGCCACCTGGTTACCGGACAAGTCTACTTGGATGGCATCCAAAAGTTGCTCAGTGAGCCCGAATTTGTGGACTCTGAGAACGCCCGCAGTGCTATTCACCTGCTTGAGCGACGCCCAATGTTGGACGATTTACTTTCTCGGACGGTCTTGAAGTCGGCTATTGGTGGTGTACAGGTTTTGATTGGCGGTGAAGGGCACTGGTCTGAGCTGCGTGATTTCTCCATTATTTTGACGCGTTACGGAGTGCCTGAACAGATCAGCGGCACATTGGGTATTATCGGCCCGATGCGCATGCCCTATGGGCACGCAATTGGTACGGTGAGGTTCGTATCAGATCTGCTATCTGAACTGGTAACAGACCACCTGATTGAAGAATAGAGGTATTGATGACTGAACAAAGACATAAGAAAACGGTTGCTGAAACCAATATAAGTGCTGAAGCCTTGCAGGCGGAGATTGATAACCTTGCCAGGGAGTACGCCGAGTTAAAGGAAGAAAGCGAAAAAAATAAAGCCGAAGCAGCTACAAATCTGGAAGGCTTACAACGTGAGCGCGCCAGCTTTGCCAACTTCAAGCGGCGGATGGAACAGGACGCTATGGCCGTTTATGACAATTCGCTTGCAGACCACGTCAAACCATTCCTACAGGTGGTTGACGACCTGGAACGTGCCATCAAGCACCAACCCGTTGACCCCGAAGTGCAACAATGGTCAGCTGGGCTTGAGCTGATTCTGCAAAAATTACTTAAAACCCTCAGCGATCAGGGTATTCAAGTAATTGATGTAAAACCTGGTGATCATTTTGACCCCAACACGCAAGAAGCTATCA
>CAYMNM010000037.1:0-19270 GCA_964391795.1 uncultured Anaerolineaceae bacterium
ACATGCGTTTCCTTGAGAATCAATTGCGCGAGGAATATCCTTTTGTTGGAACCCCAGTCCAACTTGTGCTCAAAAAACGTTGAGTGGCTGCAAATAATTGTTCTGAAAGTGGTATGATGGGCCTTTGGTGAATTGAAAGCATGGAAGAATATACCTCGCAGGTTGAAACAGGGCCATTAACCGATGGCGCCAAACTTAATAAGAAAGAAGCAAAAAGCGCTACGCTTGATCTTCTTGAAACGCTTATCCTGGCTTTGGTTTTGTTTTTTGGCATCAATTACGTGACACAGCGTGTGAGGGTGGAAAATATCAGCATGCTACCTACGCTCAAGCCGGGCAATCTGATGGTTGTAAATAAGTTAGCTTATAGAAATGACAATTATTCCCGTGGAGATATTGTTGTGTTTCATTACCAGGGAAATACTGAAGAAGATTACATCAAGCGCGTCATCGGTATTCCGGGTGACCACGTGGTTATTTCCAATGGTCTGGTCAAGGTCAATGGCATTATTCTTAACGAGCCCTACATCATGGAAGAATCCCTGCGCGTGAATACCTGGGACGTGCCTGAAGGAAAACTTTTTGTCCTGGGCGATAATCGAAACGATTCCTCTGATTCTTCAACCTGGGGTTTTGTGGATATGGATTGGGTTGTTGGACAAGCCTTGATGGTTTACTGGCCTTTTGATCAATTTCGCCTGGTGACAGTGCCGGACATTCTTGAGAGCTCTGCCAAGTAGACCTTCTTTTTTTTCTGAGATCCTTTTCCCCTATAAATGGTTTATAATCCTCCAGAATGAAGAAGAAACTTCCAATTAATCCTGAAATCTGTCCTCGCTGCTATGTTGGTCGAATTAGACAGAAACAAATTGCCCTCTCTACTGTCGTCAGTGGGCATCTTTTGAATGTGCCTGACTTTCCTGCGTGGCAATGTGATGTTTGCCATGCTTTCATGTATGATCCCAAAGCCGTAAGCGAGTTGAACGGTATGCTCAAAGCCTCTGGTTCTCGTAAAACTCAGCATATGGTGCGGAAATCTCCTACACCGAAAAAAAACCTCGAAAAGACCCTCAAGGAATCTCCAAATACGGGCTCTTTCTAATGCCACAGCATTAGAATATTCATAGATTTTCAAGAGGTCGTTGAAATTTCGGCCTCGTCGTGCTATTATATTTTTTATTATTTGGAATTTATTGCACTACCAGAAAGCAGGTCTTTATGAACGCAATAATTATTTCCCGCCTCATTGGAGCGTTATTTTTCGGCATAGGGGGCGGTTTGGCAAGTCTCCCAATTCATGGTTTCATTCTCGCTCTTTGGCCAACCTATCCCTTTGTTACTCCGATTACCACTGTAATCTGTGTATTAATCTTTGCATTCGTTGGCTTTTTGCTGACCCCTTCCCTCACGATCAAGCCCTTCAATTTGCTGGTACGCCAATTTAAGAAGGAATCTCCTGCCACATTATTAGCTGGAATTGTCGGTTTGGTCGTTGGATTAGTGGTTGCGGCTTTGCTTGCCTACCCCCTCTCTTTGCTGCCAAATCTCTTTGGGAAAGTACTTCCTTTTGTCGGCATGCTCCTTTTCGGTTATCTGGGAGTTTTGCTATTTACAACCCGTCATGAAGATTTCACGACTTTCTTCCGTGGCATCGGCAGTAAGCGAAAAACCAGCAAGTTCGGTCCCGTTTTTGACCAGGAACGCAAGATTCTGGTTGACACCAGCGTCATCATCGATGGACGCATCGCCGATATTGCGGCAACCGGATTTCTGCAGGGTAATCTGATTGTGCCTCGTTTTGTCCTCAACGAGCTTCAGTATGTTTCAGATTCTGCAGACAGCTTGCGGCGGGCTCGCGGTCGGCGTGGGATTGAGGTGCTATCCGAACTACAGCAAAATGTTGACATTCCTGTCACGATTGTGGATCTTGAAGTAAACGATGCAAAAGAAGTCGATGACAAATTAATCTCCTTGGCAAAACAAATGGAAGCCCCCATTCTCACGAATGATTTCAACCTTAACCGAATCGCTGATTTGCAGGGTATCAAGGTGTTGAACATAAATGACCTTGCGAATGCAGTTAAAGTAATCTTATTGCCGGGCGAGACCTTCCCAATCCGGGTCATACAGGAAGGTAAAGAGTACAACCAGGGCGTTGGATACCTGGATGATGGCACCATGGTTGTGATCGAAAATGGAAGTAAATTGCTTGATAAAGAAGTACAAGTAACTGTAACAAAAATCTTGCAGACTTCTGCTGGCCGCATGATTTTCGCAAGACCAGAATGAGGTATCTATGAGCCTGCGCATCTATAACACTCTCACCCGAAAAAAAGAGGAATTTACCACTCTTGAGCCTGGCCTTGTGCGGATGTATGTGTGTGGCCCTACAGTCTATGCCACTGCTCATATTGGTCACGCCATGTCCGCACTGGTTTTTGACATCATTCGACGCTATCTTGAATTTTCTGGTTATTCAGTCAATTTTGTCGTCAACTACACTGATGTTGACGATAAAATCATCAACAAAGCGAATCAGCTTGGTCAGGATCCGTTTACCCTTGCACAGAAATATATAGACGATTATCGGGCAGATCTCAAAGGCCTGAATGTTAAGGAAGCCACTGCCAATCCACGCGCCACGCAAGAAATGGAATACATACAAAACATGATTTCCGGCTTGCTTGAGGCTGACAAAGCCTATGTTCTTGATGGTGATGTCTATTTCCGTGTGAATACCGACCCAGACTATGGCAAACTTTCCGGCCGTAAGGTCAAAGACAGTGCCACGGGTACCCGTGTTTCAGTGGATGAGCGCAAGGAAAGCCCGGAAGATTTTGCCCTCTGGAAATCCGCCAAACCTGGTGAACCTGCCTGGAGCAGCCCATGGGGTCTTGGCCGACCTGGTTGGCACATCGAATGCTCAGCCATGAATTTGCACCATCTTGGGGAACAAATCGACATCCACGGTGGCGGCAACGATTTGATATTTCCTCATCACGAAAACGAGATTGCCCAAACTGAATCGCTTACCGGCAAGGATTTTGCCCGCTTTTGGATGCACAACGGGATGGTGACCATGACCGGTGAAAAAATGTCCAAATCGATTGGGAATATTGTCAGCATTCAGGATTTCCTTCAGGATCACACTGGTGACGTAATGCGCCTTTGGGTATTAGCCTCCAACTATCGAGCTCCCTTGGTCTACGGTGAGGAAGTTATTGAACAGGCAGAACAGACTTATAAACGCCTTTTAGCAGCCAAGAAAGCTGCCTTGCCTGGCGCAAAAGGAATCTCAGAGGAAATCGCCAGAACCTTACTGGAATCAGCCAATAAATCACGCAGCTCATTTGTTGAGGCCATGAATGATGATTTCAACACCCCGCTTGCATTAGCGTATGTAATCGAGCTCGCAAAATCAATCAACCAGGCCCGTGCTGATGGTGCTACAGAAGGACAACTGGAACCAGCAAAGGGTATCCTGGATGAACTTACCACTGTCTGGGGATTAGTACTTGAGGAAGGCAACACTGGAAATAGCGATGCTGAACCTTTTATCAAGCTGCTGATTGAGCTTCGGACTGAAGCCCGGGCTCAGAAGAATTGGGCGCTTTCGGACCGAGTTCGTGATGGTTTGAAAGCTTTGGGAGTTAACCTCGAGGATAGCAAGGAAGGTACCTCCTGGAGCTGGAACTAAGGTGAAGGAATGGCTAACCGGCCGTAATCCGGTCTATGAGGCTTTGGTTGCAAAACGCCGGCAAGCCTTCAAGTTGCTTATAGCTAAAGGTATCCGCAACGAGGGGCGTGTTGATGAAATTATCAAAATTGTGCGTGAGCGCAATCTACCTTTCCAAACCGTCGATCGTGATCGTTTGGAACAGATCGATAGCCACAACCAGGGTATTGCCCTTGAAGTGAGCAGTTATCCTTATCAGGCTCTGGAAGATCTGATTACCTATTCCAAAACTAAATCTGAACCTCCATTTTTTCTCTTGCTTGACCTGATTCAAGACCCTCAAAACCTTGGTTCTTTGTTGCGATCGGCTGAAATATTTGGCGTGCATGGGGTCATCCTACCCTCCACAAATGCTGCCCAAGTCAATCCAACGGTGGTACACGCCTCGTCTGGTGCAACCGAACACCTGCGGATCGCGCAGTTCAACCTGGCCCAGGCCATTGACCGACTAAAAAAATTACCAGATACCTGGGTATACGGCCTGGATGGCAACCCCAAGGCAAAATTACCGGCTTCGCTGAATCTAAATGGCGGCGTCGTTTTAGTAGTTGGAAACGAAGGCTCTGGCCTACGCGATTTGGTCCGCAAAAATTGTGATGAGCTAATGAAGTTGCCGATGTATGGAAAGATTGATTCATTGAATGCCGCCGCGGCTGGGTCAATTGCCCTCTACCTTGCGCGGGCTGCCCGCTCGCTGGTACCCTGGTAGAACTTATTTTTGAACCCCCTCATGCTGAGTTGGTCAAAACGAATATCACTACCAAAAAACTGATCAACATAAGCAAGCCAAACCCCAAACGAAAAAGTGTTGCCTGCATGGAAGAAAGAACCATGGCTTTTAACGCACTGTAAGCTTTATGCCAATCCTGTCCCATGCGAAAAAACTGCACCAGGAAAATCGTCAGGAAGCCAGCTAATAATCCGCCCAAAGGGGTTGCCAGCAAACCAACCCCAATCATCGCCATCCAGCTCAGGCCAATCCCCCACCAAGGCACGCCTTCCCGGCGTGTTTTGCCTACCATAATTACATTGTCAATCAAGCCCCCGATAAACATCAAAAGGGTATTGAAAACGAAGATTGCGATTGTCCAACCACGTACTGGAGCGGCTTCAGATAGATTGAGCTGTGTATAGATAGCCCAAATCAATTGTCCAAACCACATTACGGTCAAGCCCGGAAAGAATACGAGCAAAAGACCAAAGAAACCGGTCAATTGCAGGCCCAGGCTCAGAGCAATCAAGCCCCAATGCAACCCTTCAGGAAGCCAACTCATGACTGAATGATGTTAATCCCGCCCATAAACGGCTTTAGTACATCCGGTACCAATATGCTACCGTCAGCTTGCTGGTAATTTTCCATGACCGCGATCATTGTCCGTGGCAAACCCAGTCCCGAGCCGTTCAAAGTATGTAGCAAGCGGTTCGAAGTTCCATCTGCAGGGCGATACTTCATATTAGACCGCCTGGCCTGATAATCTCCAACCTTTGAACAAGAGGAAACCTCCAGCCATTCACCAACGCCCGGAGCCCAGACTTCAATATCTATGGTCTTGTGCTGTTTTTCCCCAAGATCACCTGTGCACTGTAGTTTTGTGCGGTAAGTCAAACCCAGATCCGCGCAGGTCTGGCAAGCATCTTTCACCATATGTTCTAGTTCTGCATCAGAATCTTCTGGCTTGCAATAGGTATACATTTCCACTTTGTCAAATTGGTGACCGCGCTTCATCCCACGTACATCCCGCCCGGCTGACATTTTTTCGCGCCGGAAACATGCTGAATACGCTGTCAGGTGAATGGGCAAGTCCTTTTCATCCGTGACAGTGTCTATCATCACACCGGTTAAGGGCACTTCAGCAGTGGGTACCCACCAGAAATCAGATTCAGCGTCGTGATAAAGATTTGGAGCAAATTTGGGCAACTCCCCGGCGGCAAACAAGACCTCTTCTTTGACCATCCAGGGTGTGTAATATTCTTTCCATCCCTGGCGAACGTGCAAATCTACCATCCAAAAGATTAACGCGCGCTGCAGGCGTGCACCAGCCCCTTTGAGCACATAGAAACGAGTGCCTGAGAGCTTTACACCTTCATCAAAATCTAAAATACCCAGAGCCGGTCCAAGATCCCAATGGGCTTTGGGTTCAAAATCAAATTTTCGGGGTTCGCCAAATGTTTGTAAAACCACATTCTCGGAATCATCCTTGCCATCGGGCACATCCGCATCGGGGATATTGGGAACCGTTGCCTGCTGAAGACGCAGCTTCAACTCAACATCTTTTAGGACTGCATCCAGTTGGGCAATCTCGTCACCCAGCATACGCATGGCATCGATTTTTACCTGTCGCTCAGTGGGGTCCTTCATCTTGCTAATTTCTTTGCTGACAGTATTACGTTCAGACTTGCGGCTTTCAGATTCGAGGATCAACCTTTTGCGTTCATCATCCAAAGCGATAATTTCGTCTATAAGGCCAGGTTCCTGGTGGCGGCGCACCATTGACTGACGCACCAAATCTGCATTTTCACGAATAAATTTCAAATCTAACATTGGATCCTCGGAAGCGGAAAATATCGTTTGCCCGCTTGTTTAATTTTACCAGCGCTATGTAATGCTGAAGCAAGCTAATTTTCTAGGCAAAGCCACAGATAAGAAAAGCAAAGTGTCAATTACGCAATTAAAAAACATCTTTTTGCAATGCTTTTATAATAGGTCCATGAGATTTTTCCGGACGCTGTTGGTATTGTTCATTTTGATCACTTTTTTACCCACAAAAGGAATCTTGGCTGCGAGTCAAAATCTTGATGACCCAAGAGAATTAACCTTAAAACATAGTGTCACGATAGCCACCCCCAACCCAGATGGCTCGATCATTCATGTTGTGGCTTATGGTGACACACTCTATGAAATTTCGCAGGCTTATGGTGTTAGTGGTGAAGAGATCATGGTTAACACCGGCAACAGCCCTCAGGCAACCGATTTGAGGGAAGGCGATCGACTAATTATCCGTTTCAAGTTTACAGTCACACCGACCAACAACTTTACCCCCACACCAATTCCTGTAACCCCACAGCCTACAAAAGTATATATCTCACCAACACCAACTGCTACACGCACCCCCAGCCCAACAGCAACAATCACTTCTACACCACCCTTATCACATCGCGTGTTGGGCAACAACAAGGGTGTTGGCGGTGTTCTAATTGGTACAGGTATTTTGGGATTATTGTTAATAGGCTACTTCGGGTTTATCCGCAGGAGATAGTTTTATGAAGAGCACTTCATTTTCTCAGGGGCAATTTTCTTTTCGGCCTTTACGCGATGACGGGGATTGGGAAGAACTTGCGAACATTGAATCATCGCTAAGAGATGCAGATCAAATTGAGTTCGCGCAATCCGCCGCAGAAATGAAGCATATGTTCAATAACATGGCTAATTTTAATATTTCAAGCGATATGCTTATTGCGCAAGATCAGCAAAAGGTATTGGGTTTTTGCTATTGCTTCTGGGAGATGGCAATAAATAATGGAGGAATTGTTCTTCACCTGTCTGTCTTTACACAACCAAAAAGCCCACAAACGCTCGACCAGCAGCTCTTTGACTGGGGCCATTCCCGTCTGGAGGACATCTATCAAGCCATACCCGGTAACATGCCTGCAGAATTACGAACCTTTGCCTGGGATAAACACGAGAAGCGGCGCATTCTTTTTGCTACTAACGGCTTAAGCGCGGTACGCCACTACTTCAACATGCGTCGGGATCTTCTTTCTGAACCTATCCCAGAAAAACCTCTCCCAAATGGGATCATCGTGCGGCCAGCATTACCCTCGGAATACCGCAAGATCTGGGAAGCTTCAGTAATCGCGTTCAATGATGAATGGGGAGCGGTAGTTCCGACTGAAACCGATTTCGTTCGTTGGCAAGGTCAAACTGATTTTCAACCCTATCTTTGGCAGATTGGCTGGGTAAAAGATCAACCCGTTGGCATGGTGACTAATTTCGTAAATTTGGATGACAATGAGCATCATCAGCGCTATCGCGGGTACACCGAAGGCATCTGGGTGCTGCCAGAGTTTCGCAAACAAGGTTTGGCAACTGCCCTGATTACCAGATCAATGGAAATGTTCAAAGCAATGAATATGCACGAGGCGGCCCTGGAGGTCGACTCGCAGAACCCAAGCGGGGCTTTGGGGCTCTATCAGGCATTAGGCTTCAAAACCTATTCCAAAGGTGCAGAGTATTCAAAACCTTTCAAAAGATAAATTCCGATCCAACTGAAATTTGATTGTTTGAAGTATTTTTTTATTCACAAACCTTTCGAGTCTGCTTATTTCCAATTTTTTTGGCTAACTGCTTATTCTACAGCGTTGAAGACCTGGCAATTGGTATAATTCCGCTATGCAAAAATCCAGGAAATTGATCATCTGGGCACTTGTTGTTCTCTCAATTTTGGTTTTTTGCGTCTACATAATTCCCAATCGATCCGCATCGCAGAACCGAGCCATGGTTAGTATGTACGAACCCGATGAGGGTGCTGTTTACGATGTCGTCCAACGGATGACACTACCTAAAGGCCGGCTTGACGAGCAGATACTACGATTTATTCTCTACGATTTTTATCATTATGGTTTCCCGTTTTTTGGCTTGGCCGGGCTCACGGCACTACCTTTTCGTCTAACTGGCAACTTTGAGAATACGCCGGCATTGATGCTTGCAATGCGTCAGGTGGTCAGCGTTTTGCCTTCTTTGCTGGGTATCTTACTTCTAGTTTATATGCAGGACCGTTTTTCAACCTGGCGGTCGCTTGCCTTGTTCCTGATATTGAACTTAATACCTGGGGTTGTCCGAAACAATCTTTGGCTGCACCCTGATGGGTTAGCATTCTTCTTTACAACGGTTGTGATCTACTTTCTTTGGTGGGATAATCGGCAATTCAAGATGTATTTCTACCTGGCCGCCTTCTTTTGTGGTGTGCTGATCGCGACCAAATTGATTGGTGTCTACTTTTTTCTGACCATTGCCACACTGCTCGTCATTGGCATGCTCAGTAAAGAACTCAACTTTGGACAGGCTTTTAGCAAGGGCTTACTATTCATCCTGGTTATGGGCTTGGGTGTGCTGATTGCCAATCCATTTATGTTTGAAGGTCAAGCATTTCGAAAATACGGCTTCACGTTTCTGCGTGAGATGGGCGAAATCGCCAAGGGTTATGATCTCTTTTACAGCAAGGGTATTACAGCTGCCGCCGAACCTCTGCAAGAGGCATATGGTCACCTCTTTTTTATAATGATAACAATCATGGCCATGATCTATGGTGCATTTCGGGCAAAAGACCGCCACTTGTACACAATCTTGCTCACCTGGTTTATCCCACTGACCATCGTTGTGCTTTTTGTCTCCCATTTCAAGTATCAATATTGGTTGCCTGCCATTGTTAGCGCCTCATCGGCCTTGTACCTGCTCTTGCCCGGGAATTCTCAGGCAAAATTAGTTCCAAAGCTTGGCAAACCCCTGGCATTATTAGGGTCCATTTTGATTCTGATGCAAATTGGTCTCTTCATCCCTAACAATTACAGCACCTTGCAAGATAAGATAGATCGTGTAGAAAATGATCCGCGCATCTTCTTTTACAAGCAGGCTATGTTGAAAGTAGATCCTCTCAAAAACAAGGATTCGCATATCTATTATGATTACCGCCTCTACATGCCAGACACCCCAGGATGGTGGCAGGAAACAAGTTTCGAGATGCTGGATTATGGTTTTATAGAGAGTAACAACTTCGAGGTTTTATTTTTGCTAAAGCAACGCATCCTGGATTACACAAATCCAAACGCAGTTGCCATCGATCCTGACGATTTGGCCACTGCCCGTATCTTTTACAACGATGCCCTATCGGGTACAATCAGGGACTATGTGCTGCTTTTTGAGGACGAGGTAGGCAAGGTATTTGTTCGTAAAGATATTTGCAATGCTAACTTCCCAGCAGCCCAATGCCGATAGAACCCAGGATTGCATGCATGATTGCACCCAAAGAGACAATTAAAGGTGGGGTTAGTGCTTTTTTTCCAGCCTACAATGATGCTGGAACGATTGCCAGCATGATTGATTCTGTTATGGTAGCCCTGCCTCAGATAACGGATAATTTTGAAGTCATAGTCATCAACGATGGTAGCAAAGATTACACCCAACAAACTTTGCTGGATCTTCAAAAGCGGTACCCAGGCTTGCGCATAATCTTGCATTCAGTCAACAAAGGTTACGGTGCTACATTACGCGATGGCTTTTCGGCTGCCACTAAAGACTGGGTTTTCTACACGGATGGTGATGGCCAATATAATCCACTCGAACTCACCAAATTAGCACAGGCATTGGAGCCAAATGTGGATGTGGTGAATGGATACAAGTTAACCCGCAGCGACCCTTTCAACCGCAAGATCATCGGACGGCTTTACCATTACTTTGTGAAATTCACCTTTGGCTTCCACTCACGCGACGTGGATTGCGACTTCCGTCTCATTCGTCGGGAACTCTTTGACCACGTCAAACTTGAATCCAATACGGGCACAATTTGTCTGGAAATGGTCAAGAAGTTTCAAGATGCCGGTTATAAATTTAAACAAGTGCCCGTGCACCACTACCCTCGCAGTTACGGAAAATCACAATTCTTTAACTTCAAACATCTCTGGAACACCTTCAAGCAGCTTATCCAGCTATGGTGGCAACTAAAAGTTAAAGCCAAGAAATCCATCCAACTCTGAACCTATGCAAAAAGAGCATCGTTTTGTTGTCCTCTCAGACACGCATGTCGGCGACCGCGCCCGCAGGTTAGACCCGGGATTGCTAAAAGCCATCAGCGATCTACAACCTGAAACCATCTTGCATTGTGGAGATGCCTGCCGCAGGTCAACCATTACTGAGCTTGAGGAGATTGCTCCAGTCTGGAATGTCCAGGGTAACCGCGATTGGTTTCAGGCTCATAAAGCACCCATGGACCTCCAATTTGAAGTCAACGGTGTGAAAATTGTCATTGCCCATGGCCACCTCAACATGTGGCAGTACCTTCTTGACCATTTCAAGTTGTTGCTGACCTTGAGTTTGCCTTTCTATCCATTTTTTCGGAATCGCCTGGCGCGCAAGTATCCTGAAGCGGATCTCATTTTATATGGCCACACACACACTGCCGCTGATGACCAGCTTGGCTCTCAACGGCTCATTAACGTAGGTGCTGGATACCCGAATCGTCTCAATAAGCACAAGGTTGAGTTTGGATTGCTTACCATTGATGCAGATGGTACGATTATTTACAAACACTTTGACTTAATGCCATCGAAAGCTTGAAATGATCGAAATATTGAGCTCAGACCAAAACCCCCGTGTGCAGCTTGTCCACAAGCTCATCACTCAATCCAAGACCCGCCGCAAGGAGGGATTGTTCGTAGCAGAGGGCCCTCGCCTTATTGAAGATGGCTTGAAATCCAATTTTCCATTTGAATTTGTCTTTTTACGTACACACGCCAGCCCACGTGCGCAGCAAGTCTTCAGTACCATTCCGACCAAGATTCCACGGTTTGAACTGGACGATAGACTTTTCGACTCGCTTTCGGATACCGAGAACAGCCAGGGATTAATGGCGGTGTTCCGCCAGGTTGATCTTCCTTTATCAGAGAAGATCGATTTTGTCCTTGTTCCTGATGGCATCCGTGACCCTGGCAATCTTGGCACTATTATTCGCACAGCTGAAGCCGCGGGCGTACAGGTTTTACTTGTTCCTCCGGGCACAGTTGACCCCTGGAGCCCCAAAGTTGTTCGCTCTGGCATGGGTTCTCACTTTCGCCTTCCCATCATCGAATGGAATTGGCTTGCCATCATAACTTTCCTGGAAGGCATGAAATGTTTTGGTGCTGCAATGGATGGCCAACTCAGCTGCTGGGAAGCAGATTTCCGGAATCCTACTGCTCTGTTCATAGGCAGCGAATCTGAAGGTCTCAGCTCAGATGCGCAAGCGCTTATCACCCAAAGTTTGCGCATTCCCATGACTGGAAAAAATGAATCCCTCAACGCCGCAATCTCGGCTGCCATCCTGGTGTTTGAGGTTCTGAGGCAACGTAGTTTATGAAAATTCGTTCCATTACCCTCTTTGCAAATCCTGGCTATCCTCCTAACCGATTACTTTTAGACCAGTTGGGGATCTTTGCCCGCCATGCGCGAACGGCCTTTAAGCAAAGCGGCGTTATCGTTGAAACTATTCGCTTGGCAACCCCTCCCTTTCCAAAATGGATACCCCTTGAGGTAATCGTCCCAGCGGCTCAGGATCTGTACATAGAAGCTTCTTCAGTCGGTGTTGATTACCTTTCACTCGGTCCTGCCTTGCCGGATTATCCCGATTCTTACTCATGCATTCCAGAGGTACTGGCAAATACAAAGAACGTCTTCATGACCGGGATGGTCACCACACCCAACCACGAACTGGATCTTGCGGCAGCCAGAAGATGTGCAGAAATCATCACAAAGCTGGCAGCAGTTGAACCTAATGGTTTTGGAAATCTGTATTTTTCTGCGCTTGCCAATGTAAAGCCTTATTGTCCATTCTTTCCAACAGCCTTCGGGGACTTCGAGCAAACGGCTTTCTCCTTAGCGATCGAAGGCGCTTCTATTGCGTTGGAAGCCTTCACTGAGGCTAAATCGCTCGCTGAAGCTCGCTTAAACCTTATCAATCGCGTTGAAGAACAAGCCGCAAAGTTGACTGAACTGGGAACAAAATTTGCTTCCATGTACCAATACAGCTTCAAGGGATTGGATTTCACCCTGGCACCGCACCCAGATGCCAACGCCTCCATCACCCGAGCTCTGGAAACACTTGGTCTGCCTGCCTTTGGTGAAGCGGGAAGCGTGGTAGCCTCCGCTTTCATTACGGATACCCTCGACCGCGCAAGATACCAACGTGCAGGTTTCAATGGGCTTATGCTTCCAGTGCTTGAAGATTCCATACTTGCCAAGCGTGCTGAAGAAGGCCGCCTAAATTTGCACAGCCTGCTGCTTTGTTCAGCAGTTTGTGGGACCGGCCTGGATGTCATCCCCCTGCCTGGTGACTCAACAGCGGATCAAATCTATCCACTTATTCTGGACATGGCTTCTCTTGCTCTGCGTCTGGATAAGCAATTGACCGCCCGTCTGATGCCGATACCAGGCAAACAAGCTGGTGAAGTCACAGAATTTGCTTTTGACTATTTTGCCAATGGCGGCATCCTGCCTCTTCAATCCCAGTCGCTTGGTGGATTTCTGAGCGAGCAAGGCAAGCTTGAGATCAGACCAAAATATTCCACGACCTGACCGTCTACTCAGCCTTCTAATAAGCAGTTAATCAAATCATGATAATATCAAAAGATGTATCTTAAAGGGTCAAAACTCTCGATGAACCGCCGCCGCAACCGCGGCAATCCGGTTCTCATCCTATTCCTTATAATCTCCATTGGCTTGCTTGTCTATGTGAACGTCTGGGTGGTTCCCAAGATCAATCCACCTTTCGTACCGACGCCAACACCTACGCGCGACCCAATCTGGTATGCCACAGAAGCAGCTGACCTCTTTGGGCAAGGCAAATTTGTTAATGCCATTGAAACCTACCAACAAGCCATCAATTCCCACCCCGGTGAAATTGACTACTACCTTAAGGTTGCCAGACTACTCATCTATACCAACCGCTACGAACAAGCCAAAGTGCAAAGTGAGAATGCCATTCTGCTCAATAACAAAGTGGCCGATGCCTATGCCCTTTTGGGCTGGGCAGAAGGATTCATGCAAAATTATAAGGATGGAGAAATCGCTGCCCGCAAGGCTGTTGAACTGGACCCCAATAATGGGTTGGCCCATGCAGCCCTGGCATACATTCTGGCATTACGTGTTGAAGCCCGCGTGGATGACCTCAATACGATGGATCTGGCCATTGCCGAATCGCGTACTGCTATCGCCCTAAACCCTGGACTCGTTGAAGCGCATTGGGCACGCGGTTATGTGCTTGAAGTCACTTCAAATTACGCGGACGCCATTGCTGAATACGAAAGGGCCATCCAGATAAACCCGAATATCGCCACCCTGCACCTCGCCCTGGGGCGCAACCTGTTTACCCAAAATGAATTAAGCAGAGCGATCCTTGAATTTACCAAGGCTTACTCACTTAACCCTACGAATGGGGAACCTAATTTTTATATCTCCCGTGTCTGGGCAAATCAGGGTGAATGGGCTAAAGCCGTCCAGTACGCCAATCAAGCCCTCAAGGACGATCCTGGTAACGCACGCTACCATGCTCAACTGGGCAGCATGATTTACCGCAGTGGTCAATTGCGCGGCTCACTGCCTGCCTTCCAGTTAGCGCTTATGGGCGGAGTAACACCTGAAGGTGTAACGGTTGAACCGCTTAAGTTGGAAATTAACACTAGCTCCGTTAATTATTACAGTCAGTACGGTATTGCCCTGGCAAAACTAAACCGCTGTGACGAAGCAGTTTCTATCGCCACTACCATGCAGCAGACCATTCCGGATGATGAAACGGGTATCTATAACGCTAATGAAATGATCCGCATTTGTCAGGAAAACCTCAAAAATCCGCCAACCCCAGAGCCGACTGCAACTCCGACCCCAATCACCGGGCCAACCCCCACGCCTGCAGGAACGCAGTTGCCGCTCTCAACACCATAATTGATATGTATATCCGCGAACGTAAAAACCTATTCCGCGATCCAAAAAGAGCGTCCAACCCTTTTCGGGTGATGACGCTAATTTTTGGCATCGTGGTGCTGATCGCGATCATCAGGGCATATTCGCAAGGTGAAATCTGGCCGCCATTCATCCCCACCCCTACCCCCACACGCACAGTTAACTCCTTCATGATCGAAGGAAACACACACTTTCAGGCCGGTGACCTCGAAAAAGCAGTTCAGTCTTACAACCAGGCTGCTCTCCTTGAGCCCAACAATGTGGAGATCTATATCCAGTTAGCCCGGGTGCAGACCTATTCCTATCTCAGCCGCAACTCAGACCAGGAACAGCTTGACCGCATGAACGAAGCCCTGGCTACCATCAACAAAGCCAAAGAAATTGCCCCCAATAATTCAGACGTACTGGCAATGCGTGCCTTTGTGCTGAATTGGCGTTCATCTTTGGCGTTACTGCCCGTGCCTGAACGCGATGAAAACCTCTCTGAAGCAGAATCAGAAGGACTCTTCGCCATCAACCTTGATAACCGGAACGTGCTTGCCAAAGCCTATTATGCTGAAATTCTCATTGATCAACTGAAATTCATTGAAGCCGAACAATATATCAACGAAGCGCAAAGGCAAGGCC
Source organism: uncultured Anaerolineaceae bacterium (assembly GCA_964391795.1). GTDB lineage: Bacteria > Chloroflexota > Anaerolineae > Anaerolineales > Anaerolineaceae > Mesolinea. Next base: position 15,069 of record CAYMNM010000037.1, read on the forward strand.
CAGAGATAATGGACGTTCAGCGGGTCACAGGTTATTACCATGAGATGATGGCTGAATACACAGTGGCTATTGAGTACTATCGCAAAGCCACAGAAATTTCACCCAACCTTTCTTTCCTTTATCTGCGTATCGGCGCGCTTTATCGCAACGAACTCCAGTGGGATGCCGCATTGGAATATTTTGAGAAAGCTGTGCGCCTTAACGAGCAGCTTGGCCTCAAAGACCCCATTCCCTACATGTCCATTGCCAATACCTACCTGCGCATGCCGGAATCCAGCCCTATGGTGGCCGCCCGAAACGCTTACAAAGCACTCTCCATCAACCCCTATAACCAGAATAGTTATGGGTTGATTGGCATCATCTACCACAAAGCCCGGAACTACGAAGGTGCCGAAATGGTATTGCGTTGCGCGGTGGTAGGCTGCAACGAACAACAGACTTGCGACGCGCTTGAAGAAGATCCGTGCGAGTCCAAGATCGTTTTTACCAATCCGCTGCCGCTTACGGACAACACGCTGGCTTATTATTACACCTACGGTTCAGTACTCTCGGGTTTACATCGGCCTGGTGATGACAAATGTGAGCGTGCCATGGACATATTCCGGCAGTTACATGCCAAATACGATGGCGTCGACGATGAAGGGGCAAGACTTGCCCTGAGGATCGCCGGCGCTGGCGAACAAATTTGTTCCGCAGATAATACAGCTCTTGAATCATCCACTATCCCCACCGCTACACCTACTGCCACACAAGGTCCGATTGAGGTGTATCCGACAGGCACTCCAATCATCATTCTCACCCCCGAAGCTTTAACCCCCTGATCAAATGTAAATATTTCGTAAGAAATTGTACTTCGGCTTGACACTGTCAAAGCTAAAAAGTATCATAAGCGTAGAAATTAGCACTCTCTTGATGTGAGTGCTAAATTAACGAAAAATAATGGAGGCATTAATGAGTATTTCAATGAAACCCTTAGGCAGCCGCCTCGTGGTTGAACCCATCGAACAAGAAGAAATCAGCGCTGGTGGCATCGTTCTTCCCGAAACCGCAAAAGAAAAACCCCAAAAAGGCACCGTTTTGGCTATTGGCCCTGGCGATCGTAATGACAAAGGTGAGCGGGTGGCCATGGACGTTGCAGTTGGCAATACCGTGCTTTTCGCGAAATATTCCGGTACCGAAATCAAATACGAAGGCAAGAAACTGCTCATCCTGCGCGAGAGCGACATTCTGGCTATTCTTTAATTCTGAAAATAATCAAGGAGAATCTTTATGGCAAAACAATTAGTCTTTTCTGACGAAGCCCGTCGCTATCTGAAATCTGGCGTGGATGCCGTCAATAATGCTGTGTCCACTACCCTTGGCCCCAAAGGCCGCAATGTTGCCCTCGATCGCAAATACGGTTCCCCCACCATCACCCACGACGGTGTGACTGTGGCCAAGGAAGTTGAACTCGAAAATCCATTCGAGAATATGGGCGCCCAATTGCTCAAAGAAGCTGCAACCAAAACCAACGACATCGCTGGCGATGGTACCACCACCTCTACAGTCCTTGCACACGCAATTGTTACTGAAGGCCTTAAGAACCTGGCCGCTGGTGCAAACCCCATGCTCCTGAAGCGCGGCATTGAAACCGCCTCCAAGGCTGTGGCTGAATCCATTCATGACCAGGCTATCGACATCACTACCAAGGACGAAATCGGCCAGGTAGCCACTATCTCAGCTCAGGACAGCGAAATAGGTGCCTTGATTGCCGACGTTATGGACAAAGTGGGCAAAGATGGCGTCATCACTGTTGAAGAATCCAAAGGTCTGCAATTCGAAACCGAGTACGTTGAAGGTATGCAGTTTGACCGCGGTTACATTTCTTCCTACTTTGTGACCGATACCGAGCACATGCTCGCTGAAATCAAGGATCCTTACATCCTCATCTACGACAAGAAGATTTCTGCTGCCGCGGATATCGTGCCCTTGCTCGAGAAGATGGTGCAGGTTGGCAAGCGTGAACTGCTCATCATTGCCGAAGACATCGACGGTGAAGCCCTGGCTACCCTCGTCCTCAACAAACTGCGCGGTATGCTGAACGTTATCGCTGTCAAAGCCCCCGGCTTTGGGGATCGCCGCAAGGCCATGCTGCAGGATATTGCCATCCTCACCAATGCTTCCGTCATCTCTGAAGAGACTGGCCGCAAACTTGAGACCGCAACCATCGACGACCTTGGCCGCTGCGAAAAAGTGACTGTTGACAAAGACAATACCACCATCGTTGGTGGCAAGGGTGATCCATCCTCAATCAAAGGCCGCATCGAGCAGATCCGTGTTGAAATCGACAACACTACCAGCGATTACGACCGCGAAAAACTCCAGGAACGCCTGGCGAAACTTTCAGGTGGCGTTGCTATCATCCGTGTGGGCGCCGCAACCGAAACCGAACTCAAAGAAAAGAAACATCGTGTGGAAGATGCCCTCTCTGCTACCCGCGCCGCGGTTGAAGAAGGTATCGTGCCCGGTGGCGGCGTTGCCCTGCTGAATGCCCGCGAAGCCATCAAGGACCTCAAGATGGACCAGGCCGACGAGCAAATTGGCGCCAACATCGTCAAGCACGCTTTGGAAGTTCCCATGCGCCGTATCGCTGAAAATGCTGGCAAAGATGGTTCTGTAATCGTTGAGACTGTGCGCCAGAAGCAAGCTGCTGAAAAGAATTTGCACCTTGGTTACAACGTTCTTTCTGAAGAATACGGTGACCTGGTCAAGGGTGGTGTTATCGACCCCGCCAAAGTGACCCGTGGTGCCCTTGAAAATGCTGCTTCCATCGCTGCGATGATCCTGACCACCGAATGCCTGATCACTGACATTCCTGAGAAGAATCCAGTTGCCCCCCAGATGCCTCAGGGCGGCATGGACTACTAAACCAATATTGATATCTAAGAACAAAGCAGGCTTCGATTTGAAGCCTGCTTTGTTCTTAACAACGCAAAATCTGATTTTTTTAGAATCTTCCAGCTTTGCTTGCCGGCAGCCCTTAAGCAGGCTACAATCACCCAAAAACGAGAGCAATATGAACCCAACTATCAAAAACGACATCCTAAGCGTCCAAAAGGACGAAATCACCGGTTACCAAATCTACCTAAATCTTGCCAAACAAGCCAAAAGCTCCGCAAACCGTAAGGTTCTCGAAAATATTGCCGCCCAAGAACTGACCCACCACAACGAGTGGCAAGTGCATTCTGGCCTTGAAACCAAACCGGATTGGGGCAAAGTGAAGTTCATCACCTTCCTCAGCAGGCTATTTGGGCTAACTTTCGGTGCCAAACTGATGGAACGCACTGAACGCGACGCAGTGGATATTTACGATCACCTTAAAGTGGAATTCCCTGAAGCCGAAAGGATGCAGGCAGAAGAAGCCCGTCATGAAGATGAATTGATCTCGTTGATTGAGGAAGAAAGCCTGCACTATGCTGGCTCCATCGTGCTGGGGCTCAATGACGCCTTAGTAGAATTGACGGGCACCCTGGCTGGCCTCACATTTGCCCTGCAGAACACCCAACTTGTGGCTGTCTCGGGCTTGATCACCGGGATTGCGGCTGCCCTTTCCATGTCAGCCTCTGAGTTTCTTTCCACGCTCTCAGAAAAAGATTCCCGAAAAAAGCCTGGAAAAGCTGCACTCTACACTGGTATTGCTTACTTCATTACCGTCACTCTGCTTATACTGCCCTACCTGCTCATCAAAAACGTCTTCATCAGCCTGGCAGTCATGCTTGGGATAGCCATTCTCATCATCATGGCCTTCACCTTCTACAGCGCGGTGGTGAATAATGAGAGCTTCCTCAAACGGTTTGGCACCATGGCGGCTATCAGTATGGGTGTTGCTGCCCTTAGTTTTGGTATTGGTTTGCTGGTAAGAAATGTGCTTGGTATTGGCGGGTAACCCAATTTGTTTTTAAGTTGCCCATCCTCAGGCGCTACGCGCCAGCTCCCCCCCACGGGGAAGCCTAATGCATTTACATCGATGAGTGATAGTAGCACCCACTTGGAGAAGAAATTAGATAAATAGCCCTCCCTTCGGGGACTGCTTGCGTGCCGAGCCCGAAGGGCGTGGGCTGGGTCCGCAAAGCAGAACTGATTGAAGAGTTGAATATTTTGTTAAGACAGGTTATACAAGTCTGATATACCCTCTATCACCACAGGATTGTCATTCTGAATGC
>CAYMNM010000038.1:0-18975 GCA_964391795.1 uncultured Anaerolineaceae bacterium
CGTTCATACTCATCCAACACTCTGATCATCTTTGCCAGAAACCAAAGGGCAAAGAAAATGACGAACACTAACCAGAACAAACCGAAAATATTATCCATTGAATTACTCCTTTCATTCTTGAAAACACATCAACGGTTTTTGTAGAATTAATCCGCTTCACCTTGATTGTAACGAATATTCATCAGAGGAAACTCAGAAAATCTAAGGTGTAAGGGGTCTTGTGCAGCGAAAACCAAAACTGCTCTTAAATTCCTGAGGAGCGTGGTCACTGTTATACGAGATGGTCATCACGTTGGCGCTGTAATCCCAGGCACCGCCTTTGACAATTTTGTGATAGCCAGTTTCCGGGCCCTTAGGGTCGATTTTTGGGCTGGTCTGATAGTAGGTCCAATCATACCAATCGTTGGTCCACTCCCACACATTACCAGCCAAGTCCATCACCCCGTATGGTGAAGCGCCCTCCGGGAAAGAACCCACCTTGGTCGTCCCATCCGAGCAACGGCCTTCCGTGCCCGAGTTGAAGTTTGCCCGGCTACAGTTGGCTGGCTCAAAACCCCAGGGGTATGGGCGCAGGTCTTCACCCCGGGCAGCTTTTTCCCATTCCGCCTCTGTTGGCAGGCGGCCACCCACCCAGCGGCAATAATTGTCTGCCTGCCTCCAATCAACCGCTACCACCGGGTGATTGGCGTAATCCGGGTTGAGGTAATAATCGGGGCGGTCTTTATTGCCCAGTATTTTCGGTTCTGTGCATTTGCCTGCGCTCACGCAGCCCGTGTACTGCGCATTGTTTACCTCAAATTGATCAATGGTGTAAGCCGAGAGTTCAACTTCATGCAGGGGCAGGATGTCTGGCATGCAGTCCACGCCAGCATTGTTATCCGGGTCGCAACCCATCATGAAGGTTCCTGCCGGGATCAGGATTTCTGGCATCCCGTCCAGTTCTCTGATGCGGAAGGCTTGGCCTTCCGCTGAATTTGTTTCTTCCACGTTCTGATCTGTTGGAGTCGCGCTTGGTTGAGTTTGTGTAGGCGGGACCGGTTTGGTAACGCTTATATCCGCTTTTGTTTGTGTAACTTCACTTTTCGATAGCCTGAAAATGCTTGGAAAAGATGCCCATAAAGCAATCATGATGAAGAAAAGCAATACAATGCCAAGAATAAACTTGTTTCTTGCCCGCATGCGTTAATTTTATCACCCAGACTTTGGCCACATTCAATGAAGTGAGCTCAGTTTTCTACGTCCATCCCGGTTTCCAGGCGTAGTAACCCAACGTTATCGGTTTGGCGGGTTGCAGTCCACAAAAAAGTTTTGATTCGAATAATCGTTGTCCCTCCACCCGACCTACAGGAAGATGCAAACCCAACATCACGAATATTATGGGATATTGTCAAATCATCTTCAACAATCATGTCATAATTCTCCCCATGAAATACCGCCGCCTCAGGATTCCTGGAGCACTGTGGTTCTTCACCATGGTAACCTACCAGAGACGAATTATTTTTGACTACGAAATCACCATTTCAAAGCTGCACCGCGCCATCAAGAAAGTTTCAACCATGAAGCCATGTCAAATAGAGGCGTTTGTTATTCTGCCAGATCATATTCACCTGATCATGTCCTTGCCAGAAGCTGATTCGGATTACTCATCTCACATCAAGATGATAAAAGCTGCGTTTACAAAAGATTACCTAAAAGACCTCAAAGAGTCACCGCGCAATGACAAAGGTGAAATGCGAGTATGGCAATCACGGTTTTGGGAGCATTGGATCAGAGATGACAAAGACCTTGAAAGGCATTTGGATTACATTCACTTTAATCCAGTAAAGCATGGCTATGTAGAATTACCTGACCAATGGCTGAGCTCATCCTTTCAGGATTACGCCAAGCTTGGTATGTATCAAGATAACATCATTGAGTCAAAATCAATGTGGGAAGGATTTCCTTCAATGGAGTAAATCCAAGGTTTTGTCGGGTTGCGGTCCGCTTATTAGCCTCGTTTCCGACAGAATTTGTCCCTCCACCACGACCTACAAGGACAGTATTCATGATTTAGTAGGTTGGGTGAAGAGACCGGGAACGCAAATCTATCACGCTTTTACGGAGCGTAACCCAACGTCATCGGTTTGTCGGGTTGCAGTCCATAAGTAAGTCTGAATCAGTACGCTCTTTGTCCTTCCACCCGACCTACAAGTGATCGGAAAAGCTACAAGAAATAACAAGAGCATATAAACACAACCATCAACACCTCGTCCCCGGTATCAGCTTGTCATCCTGTTATAATTCTGTGTGCATCTTGCCGCATGACGGCACATGGAGGATTTATGGAAATAACCTGGTACGGAAACTCTTGCTTTCGCCTGACTGAACGCGGTATGGCCTCGGTGGTCACTGACCCCTTTGACCACGCCATGGCAGGCTACAACCCCCTCAAGCTGAAAGCAGAGATTGTCACCGTCAGCTGCAACGATCTGGCACACAACAATACATCAGCCGTAAAAGGCGACCCTTACATTATCAACGGCCCCGGCGAATATGAAATTGGCGGCGTTTTTATCACAGGCATTCAAACGTCACCCCACGGCAAAGACTTCAAAGGCCTGCGCAATACCATTTACATGATGGATTTTGGCACCCTGAAGGTTGTGCATCTGGGGATGGTTAAGGATGTGCCCACCCAATCCATGGCTGAAGAGCTGGGCACAATCAACGTTGCCCTGGTGCCGGTTGGCGATGGCGGCAGCCTCAATTCCGCCAAAGCTGCTGAAGTCATCAGCATGTTGGAACCCAACATCGTCATCCCCATGTATTACGAAACCCAAAACTCCCGGCTTCCCCTGGACCCGCTGGCCAAGTTCCTCAAGGAAATGGGCCTCACCGAGCTTGAAACCATGGAATCCTTAAAGATCGCTTCGGCCGCTTCCTTGGGAGAAGAAGAAACCAAGGTCATTGCCCTTGATCCAAAACTGATGGCACTTTAGGAGACAATGGCCCCCGTAAAAGTAATCATTACCTGGAACATTAAGACGAATAATGAAGAGGAATACTTCAAGTTCGTCATGCACGATTTTATGCCCAAGGTCAACGCGGCCGGCTTGGAAGTAACGGATGCCTGGGCTACCGTCTACGGCGACGCACCGCAGATTCTGGTCGGGGCGATCATGTCTTCATTTGAAGAAGCCCGTAAGCTGCTGGAATCGGAAGAATGGTTATCCCTCGCCAGCCAGCTGATGGAATACGTTGACGACTTCAAAGTCAAAATCGTCAACCCAAAAGGTGCCTTCCAGTTCTAAGCGTGGATTTTTCGAAAGCCCTTCTCAATTGGTATGATCAAAACGCCAGGGTTCTTCCCTGGCGTTCGCATCCCAGCCCCTATCGCACCTGGGTCTCTGAAATCATGCTGCAGCAAACCCAGGTGGATAGCGTCATCCCCTACTTTGAGCGTTTCATGCAGCGCTTTCCGGATCTTGAAAGCCTGGCTCAAGCTGAACAAAGCGAGGTTTTAAGCCTCTGGGAGGGCTTGGGTTATTACGCACGTGCCCGCAACCTCCACAAGGCCGCGATGCTTGTGATGGCGAAGCACGGTGGCAAGCTGCCTTCCACCGCCAAAGAGCTGATGCAATTGCCAGGGGTTGGGCGTTACACCGCTGGGGCGATCGCTTCAATTGCTTTCGGCCAAGCCGAACCTGCCTTGGATGCCAACATCCGGCGCGTTTATTCGCGCTTGGTAGCTTTGGAAGCACCGCTGCGAAGTTCTGCCAGCGAAGCCCAACTCTGGGCTTTTGCGCACGAGACTTGCCCCGAAGAGCGCGCTGGCGACTTTAACCAGGCGCTGATGGATCTGGGCGCAAGCATCTGTTTACCAAACCACCCTCTCTGCGGCCAATGCCCGCTCCAACCTGCCTGCCAGGCTTTCCAACTGGGCAAGCAAAACAGCATCCCGGTTGTGGAAAAGAAGCCGCCGGTTCCGCATTACATAGTTACAGCCGCGGTCATCCAACAGGATGGCTTGGTGCTTATCCAGCGACGGCCGCAAAAAGGATTGTTGGCAGGCCTGTGGGAGTTCCCTGGTGGCAAACTGGAAGGTTCAGATGCCGACTTAAGCGCTTGCCTGCACCGTGAGATATTGGAGGAAATTGGGGCGGCGGTTGTGGTAGGCAATGCCTTCGGAGTTTACAAGCACGCCTATACGCATTTCCGTATTACCCTGCATGCTTTTTTGTGCCAATTGGAAGACGGGCAGGAAATCTCTGAAACAGATTCACTCCGCTGGGTTGAACCTTTTCATTTGTCAGAATTTGCCATGGGCAAGGTAGACCGGCAGATTGCCGACCAGCTGACCATGTTCAGATTCGAATAATCACACAATCTTGAGAATTTCTGGAAGCGTGCGGATCTCGTAATTAGGTGCAGCCTTGTGCTGCCTGCCTTTCAGGTTCAGATAACAGGTATCCACACCATAAGCCTGGCCGCCTGCAATATCAGAACTAAGCGAGTCGCCCACCACCAGGGTGCTTTTCTTGTCCAACCATCCTGAGAGCTGGCAGGCAATTTCAAATATTTTCGGATCAGGCTTTGCGACGCCTACCTCTTCAGAGATAACGATGGCCTTGATCAGCGAAGCAATCGGCGAATTGTAGTAACAGACGTCTTGGACTTCTTTGGCACCATTTGTCACAATCGATTGGATGCAGCCACGGGTATGTAGCTCTCGCACAACACGCTCCGCATCAGGATATACAGCTTTATGCTGACCAAGAGACCATAAGTAATCTGCGTTTAATGCCCTGCTGTCCACCCGTTCATCCTCAAAAAACTCCTCAAAGCGTCCAACCAAAACCTCATCCTTGGTAAAGAGGTTTTTTTCGAAGCCTCTCCAGCGCCTGTCGTTGACTACCCTAAAAGCCTTGAGGGTCTCATTTGGATCGTAAACCAAACCATGTTTTTGCATGGCGTATTCCAGGGCAATTTCTTCAGCCTTGTCAAAGTCAAAGAGGGTATTGTCGAGGTCCCAGAGGATCAGTTTGTAAGGTTTGGGCATAAATAACTTCTCAATTTTCGCAAGATTAAGCAATTAAGCAATAGAGGCAGAGCGATCTGCCTCCGGCTTAACATGCTAATGGGAGCTTAGGTGCCAAATTGTCGGTCGCCGGCATCGCCCAGTCCGGGCATGATGTAGCCATGCTCGTTTAGGCGGTCATCGATGTGGGCAATGTGAATTGCCACATCTGGATGGGCTTCGTGCAAAGTTTTGATGCCTTCTGGTGCAGCGATCAGACCAAGGAACTTAATCTTCTTAACCCCCCAATGCTTGAGGATGTCCACTGTGGCCACTGCTGAACCACCGGTTGCAAGCATAGGGTCAAGGATCAGGCAAACAGAAACAGTCGGTTCCACAGGCAGGCGGTTGTAATATGAAACTGGTTTTAGTGTGCGTTCGTCGCGATAGAGGCCTATGTGCCAAACTTCAGCGCTGGGCATCAATTCCCAGACCCCTTCAACCATTCCCAACCCAGATCGCAAAATTGGTACCAGGCCAACGCGTTCCATCAGTTCTGAACCATCCGCTTCTGCCAAAGGGGTTTGGACGGTGGTTGGCTGGGTAGCAAGGTCCTGAGTGGCTTCATAAGCCAGCATGGCTGCGATTTCTCTCACCACTTCCCGGAACTTTTTGGGCTCTGTTTTCACATTGCGCAGAATTGTCAGTTTGGTGGCCATTAAGGGATGCAGGGAAGGAAATACGTTGTTCATTGTCACCTCAGTTCTCACGGGTTTTGGATTAATAGACCATAGAAACCCCCTTTTCGCAAGGGTGAAAACCGTATTTTAATGGTGCCTAACAAATCCTGGCTTCCCAAACTGGCAAATTCAAGTTTTACTCTATGCACATCTGCATTGGTCACTTTACAATAGGAGGATGCAGTACCTGATTGATGGCCACAACCTGATCCCAAAAATTCCTGGGTTAAGCCTTGCCGACCTGGATGATGAGGAGAAACTAATAGCCAGACTTTCCGAATGGGCGCGAATTTCCAGACACAAGCTTACGGTTTTCTTTGACCGCGCTCCCCAAGGCAAAGCAGGCACCAGGCGTATCAGTGGGGTGACCGCGATATTTGTGCCAGAGGGCAGAACCGCCGATGCCGCCATCATGAACGCTCTGGCCAGGCTAAAGAATGCCGCTAAAAATGTTACAGTTGTGAGTTCAGATCGCATGGTGTTGGCTGCTGCCAGAGCGTCCCATGCCAAAGTAATGAAAAGTGAAACTTTCGCGGCGGGTCTACGTGACAATTTAGCTGTTTCTAAGGTTGACCCTCACTCTTCAGCCATGACACCTGAGGAAATCGCCAAATGGGAAGCGATTTTCTCTTCAAAAAGAGAATGAAATCCAGTAGAATTTATAAGGCACCTTCTACAAAAGGCTTTACAATATTCTTATATTGAAAGATTATCCTTTCAGCAGCAACACATGGAACCCAGTCATAGACTGGAGGAGGACAAGAACCTGAATAAGAAGACAATTCTTGCCATTCAAGCTCATCCAGATGACGAATCCTTTGGTATGGGAGGAACGCTTGCCTGGTACGCGCAGCAAGGCGCGGAAATAACCCTGGTCACCGCTACTGGTGGTGAGAATGGCCCCGTGCCCGACTCTTACAAACAAAGCGGCCTCAGTGTCAAAGAGATCCGCGCCAAAGAGTTGGATTGCGCAGTGAAAACACTTGGTCTGACGCGTCTAATTCGTCTTGGCTACCTGGATTCTGGCATGCAAGGTTGGGATGCTAATCGCCACCCACAGGCCTTTATGAACCAGCCTAAAGAAGAAGTGAGTCAACGTCTTCTACAAATCCTTAGGGAAATCCAGCCCCAGGTTGTGCTCACCCACAATGCCAAAGGTGATTACGGCCATCCGGATCATCGCTGGGTTTACGAGACCAGCCTGGCAGCTTTCAAGGATTATCAGGCTGAGGCTTCCATAGCAAGTAATGCGAGCAAGCCCATCCTTTATTCTCACCTGATACCAAAAGGCATGATCAAATCCGCAATTTTTTACTATCGTCTGGTTGGTAAAGACCCCCGCCATTTCGGTGAGAATGGCGATGTTGACCTGGTTGCCCTCTCCGAACAGGCGTTTCCCATCCATGCCGTTATCAATTACGCCTCCGTACGCACAGTGAAGCAAAAGGCTTCTGCCTGCCACGCCAGCCAGGGTGGCGGTGCCCTTGCAACTGGGTTTGAAGCCCTTATCCAAAAACTAATTGATCAACCGCGGGACTCTTACACCCAGGTCTTGCCGCAAGCGTTGCCAAAACAAGCCGTCAAGGCGGACCTATTCGAAGGAATAACTGAATGACATCCATTGACACCTACTCTTCTGAAGGCACTCTCACTATTAAAGCCGTCCAGTCGCGTACCGGCATTAAACCCGTAACCCTGCGCGCATGGGAACGCAGATATGGCTTGCTCGAACCAGTACGCATGCCCAACGGCTACCGGCTTTTTTCTGAGCGCGACGTGCAACTGCTGCTTTGGGTGCAGCGCAAACTCGACTCTGGGGTAAGCATCAGCCAGGTGGTGCAGCAGTTCAACAATTTGCGTGCTCAAAACCAATGGCCTGAAACCATCCAAAATGTAGTACCCCAAGCGCCGCGCCTCAAAGCATCGCGACCTCCGCGTGATTATGCCGAAATACTCTTCGGTTCCATGATTGCCCACAACGAAGCCAGGGTTACGACCATCCTGGATGAAACTCAAAAGTATTTTGACCTGCTGACAATCTTTGAAGAGGTTATCGCTCCGGCACTCGAGTTGTTGGGTGAAGCCTGGTACCGTGGAGAAATAAACATCGCCACCGAGCACATCGCCACAGGCTATATGAAAGGCAAATTACTTTCCTTGCTCCAAAACTTGCCTACGGTCAAGGAAGGCGCGCTCATCCTGGTTGGCTGCGGACCAGAAGAAATGCATGAGATTGCCTCTTTGATGTTCGCGGTTCTCCTGCGCCAACAAGGTTATTTTGTCGAATACCTGGGCCCAGACCTGCCAACTGAAGATTTGCTGGATTATTCCATGACTGTGCGCCCAAAGCTGGTCTGCCTGTCCGTCAACAACGAAAGCACAGCCTATTTATTAAAAGGATTTGCCAGCCAACTGACCGCTCTGAGAGGCAGGCCAAAATTGGCATATGCAGGCCGCTATCTGGAAAAAGAAGAAGCAATCCGTACAGAACTCGGCGGTATTTACCTCGGTAAATCTCTGGCGGAAGGCCTTGAAAAGGTAAAACAGATTATTACTTAGGCGAGTTACAACGCTTTTCGATCATTTTTAACAGCAAAGTTCCCCCTGGCCAAACCGACAGAGGGAACTTTTTTAGAACTTACAAAACTTAGAAACCTTCCAGGGCAGAAAAATCGGCGTAATGCTTTAGCAAGCCAGCGATGCGCATGAGCATTCCAAGCCGGGTTTTGCGCAAGCTTTCATCTTCAGCCATCACCAGCACTTTGCCGAAGAAGGTGTTAATGGGCTCAACCAGGGTATTGACCTCTGAAAGGGCTGCTTCAAAGTTGCCTTCCTGCTCAAGACGCCTTTCTGCTTTCTGCAAAGCTGTAAACAGGGCTTTTTCTTCTGGTTCAAGCATCTGTTCTGGAAGCACCGGGAACTCACCTACCAGGTCACGCGTGATGCGCACACTGCGGCTATAGGCCGGTAGCAAATCCTGCCATTCAGGTTTCAGCAGCCAGTTGCTCAAAGTTTCAGCATTCGCGCTTGCGCGGGCAGGGTTAAGAGGATTGGCTTTCAGAACAGCATCCACAACATCGTAACGCAAGCCTTTTTCAAGCAACAAACCGCGCAAACGGCCGGTAATAAACTCCGCGGCAGAACTAAGAACTACTGAATTGAAATCGATGGGCAAGTTCTTACCTGCCATGGTTAACGCGGGTCTAAGGTCAAAATCCAGCTCTTTACCGATCAATAATTGGCAAAGCCCCATAGCGGTACGTCGCAAGGCAAAGGGGTCTTTATTACCGCTTGGCGCGAGACCGGCAGCAAAAAGCCCGGCGATTGAATCAAGGCGGTCAGCAATACCCACCACTATTCCAGCCCTGGAGCTTGGTAAGGCGTCGCCGCTGAAACGCGGTAAATAATGTTCAAAAATGCCTTTAGCAACTTCGGGGCTTTCTCCGGAATTCAAGGCGTAGTATTTACCCATTACACCCTGAAGCTCGGTCATTTCCACGACCATGGCGCTAGCCAGGTCTGCCTTGGCTAACTCAGCAACTTGCTTGCTGACTGCCTGTTCTTCCACGGATAAAGCCAGGTCATGCACCAAGTGGTCAACCAGGCCAACAATGCGCTTGGTTTTGTCCAGCATGGTGCCAAGCTGTTTCTGGAAAGTAAGCTGGCCCAGAGCAGGCACAAAGTCGCCGATTTTCTTTTCAGCATCCTGCCGGACGAAGAACTCGGCATCCGCAAATCGGGCGTGAACCACCTGCAGGTTACCATCCGCCACAATATCGGTGTATGCACCATCACCATTGCGAACTACCACAAAATGGTTCATCAGCTTGCCTTGCGCGTCAAGCACAGGGAAGTAGCGTTGGTGCTTTTTCATCACCCCAATTAGCACCTCAGCCGGCAACGATTGCAAATAGCGTTCGTCAAAAGTACCCAAAATGGCAGTAGGCCGTTCCACCAGATTGTTGACCTCGTCAAGCAAGGCATCATCTTCCGGCAATTGACCGCCTAATTGGGCGGCAATGGCCTGGGCCTGGTTCCAGATTAATGCTTTACGGGCTGCAGGATCCAAGATGATCCCTTCACCAGCCAGATAGGCATCGTAGTCTTCAATAGAGTGCAGAGCTTTTTCGGTAGGCTCAGAAAAACGCAAACCCCGAGTGGTGTTACCGCTCTGCAACCCGGCAAAAGTGAATGACAGTACCTGACCGCCAAGTAGTGCCAGTAACCAGCGCACCGGCCTTGAGAAGGCTACCCCAGTTTCATTCCAGCGCATCGATTTAGCAAAGCGTATCTCGCCATAAAGCGTGGGCAGTTTATCCGTTAGGATTTGGGCAGCACTCAGACCGTTTTCTTCAAGCTCAACGACCACGTAATTGTCGCGCACCCTTAAAGCACTCACTTCGATGCCACGGCTGCGCGCAAAACCTTCAGCCGCCTTGGTTGGGTTGCCCTGAGCGTCAAATGCCCGGTCTGCCGGGGGACCCTTCACCTCAATTTTCCGATCTGTCTGTCGGGTTTGCAGGCCCAGCACTTTTGCTACCAGGCGGCGGGGTGTGCCTTCAATTTTCAACGAGTCAAAAACCAACCGTGATTCAGCCAGCAATTTGCCAAGCAGGTCACCTAACTGAGTCTGACCGGCCTCAAGGTCTGCTACGGGCAGTTCTTCAGTACCAATTTCAAGCAATAGATCCGCTTTTTCACCCGTCAGGTTTGGCAATACCTGTGCTACGGCATCGCTGGTCTGCTTTTCTTGTGGAAGCCAGGGGTAATCCATTTCCCGTCGTTGCAACAAATAAGATTCAGAAACCTTCCGCGAAAGTTCGCGCATCTTGCCGAAGAGGGCCATGCGCTCGGTGTATGAAACGGCTCCACGGGTGTCCATGATATTGAAGATGTGCGAACATTTGATTATATTGTCGTAAGCCGGTAAGACCAATCCCTTTTCAAGCGCCAGGTCAGCTTCAGCCTGGTGCAGGCTAAAGAGCTGCCGCAGGCGTTGCACGTCAGCAACCTCGAAGTAGTAAGTAGAGTGCTCTTTTTCAGCCATTTTGAAGATGTCGCCATAACTGCGCTCGGAACTCCATTGGATGTCCTTAAAATGGCGCACACGCTGCAGGGTCATGGCAATGCGTTCCAACCCGTAGGTAATTTCCACCGCTGGCACCTCCAGCTGCACGCCGCCAGATTGCTGGAAGTAGGTGAATTGGGTAATCTCCTGGCCATCCAGCCAGACTTCCCATCCCAAGCCCCAGGCAGAAAGCGCCGGGCTTTCCCAATTGTCTTCCACAAAGCGGATGTCATGCTCCTCAGGTTTAATGCCGATGGCTTCCAATGATTTGAGGTATATTTCCTGCGGATTACCCGGGTCCGGTTTGAGGATGACCTGGAATTGATGGTGCTGCTGCAGGCGGTTTGGGTTGATACCATAGCGGCCATCATCCGGGCGCACCGAGGGTTCAACATAAGCGACTTTCCAGGGCTCAGGCCCCAATACCCGCAAGAAGGTGGATGGGTTCATGGTTCCCGCGCCGAGCTGGGAATAATAGGGTTGAGCAATCAGGCATCCCTGGGCGGACCAAAAGGTCTGCAGGGCAAAAATCATATTCTGGAAGTCGAGTTGATTCTCTGGCATAAGGCAATCCTTGGGTGAAAGTTAACACAGGAATTATACAACATGGGTTAGCGAGAGCAGGTGCTTGGACCAGTTTACGCCTGACTTGAATTTTTCCGCTTGGGCTCTTTCCATCTGACTGACTGCCCGTCCTGAAAGGCCATGATCATCTTATTGTCATCCTGAGTTGGGTTGCGAAGGATCTTCCAGATAGGGCTCACAACTAGAAGATGCTTCGCTGACGCTCAGCATGACAATAATTGTCGCCCTTGCGAGCCTCTTTTGCGCATGATTGTGTGCAGAGCCAGAAAGGGGGGGGGCGAGCAACCTGTGTTCACCAATGTCAACTTCAGATTGCTTCGTCGCTTCCGCTTCTTGCAATGACGAGTAAAAAGTTGTCGCCCTGAGCTGGGTTGCGAAGAGTCTGCTAGTAATGACCTGCCTCTAGAAGATGCTTCGGTGCCCTCGGCATGACAAAAACTGTCGTCGTTGCGAGCCTCTTTTGCGCCTGCTTGTGTGCCGAGCCCGAAGGGCCTGGGCGAGCAATCTGGGTTTCATCGAAACAAACTTCAGATTGCTTCGTCGCTAGTACTCCTCCCAATGACGAGTAAAAAGTTGTTGCCCTGAGCTGGGTTGTGAAGGGTCTGCTAGTAATGACCTGCTTCTAGAAGATGCTTAGCTGCGTTCAGCTTGACAAGATTAGGAATCAAGATACGAGAGGAGGATTGTTGAAATTGTCAGAAAAACTACTCTTTCGTAATATCCCGCATAAAGCCTGGGGTCTTAAGACCGTGTTCCAGCAAATAGGTTAGATAGCGTTCCAAAAGCGGCTTTAGCCCAGCCTCCACCTCTTCAGGCAATTTCAGCTTTTCCAGTTTAGGCCAGGGCGTGCGCTGAAAATGGCGCATGTATTTGAGTACCGGCACCGAAACCGGCCAGGCGCTTGCGTCGGCTTGCCGGCAGCGCGGGCAAAGCGCACCTCCCAGGAGCGGAGAAATAAACTGTGCCTGAGGGCTGATAGCCTCCCCACAAGAAACGCAGGTTTGCAGTTCCGGTCGAAAACCTAATAAATCCAAGAGATGCATTTCGTAATAGTGAATGACCACAGTGGGTTCTGCAGAGCCTTCAAGGCGAATAAGCGTGTCAACAAGAAGCTTGTAAAGCAAGGGGTTTTCGGCTTCAGCATAACTAAAGCGGTCCACTAACTCCACTACGTAGGCAGCATATGCCGTTTTAAGCAAATCTGCCCTCAGAGAGTCAAAGGTTCGAATAGCCTCAGCCTGGGTAATCACAGGCAGGCCACCACCCTTTGCCAGATAAAGAGTCACCTGGGTAAAGGGTTCCAAGTGGCCGGCTTTGCGCGATTTGATTTTGCGCACGCCCTTAGCGGCTGCCTGAATCTTGCCTTGTTCAAGCGTGTAAAGCGTGAGGATACGGTCAGCTTCGCCGTATTCGCTGTGCCGTAGGACCACCGCCTGGGCATGGAACTGACGCGAAACCTGGCCGCGCATAAGAGACCCTGGGGTCAGGATTCCAAATCTTCCGGTCCGAAGGAACGCGGTAAAAGTTCAAGCAAATTAGTTTCTTCCACTAATTCGCCCTGCTCATTCACAATCAATACCGGCAAATCTTTCCCACCAAATTCGCGCATTACCTGCCTGCAAGCCCCGCAGGGTGAACCCGCATTGCGGGTGGCAACGGCAATACCAATAATGTGGCGTTCGCCATCGGAAACGGCATTGAAGATGGCCGAGCGTTCAGCGCAGATCGAAGAAGGGTAAGCTGCATTCTCAATGTTTACGCCTTGATAAACTTTTCCACTGGCAGTGAGCACAGCAGCACCTACCGGGTATTTGGAATATGGCGCATAGGAATTGGGTAAGATTGCTACTGCTTTTTCAATGAGTTTCTTTTTTTGTGTTTTAGTCAGCATTTTCAAACTCCTCAGCAGCCTGGTCTTCCAGGGGGTGCGGCAGGTGTAATTTAACTTTAAGAATCCGGCGGGCTACCACTTCTTCCACGGTGAATTCAGCGCCGTTGAAGTTGACCAGTTCTCCCGGTTGGGGCACACGCCCCAGCGCACTGTAGATTAGACCGCCCAGGGTATCGGCATGGTCAGTGGGCAGATTGAGCCTGAATGTTTCATTGATTTCATCAATGTTGACTCGCCCAAGCAAGAGGTAATGATCGTCGTCCAGCTTCTGTATATCCGTTTCTTCTGCCGAGTCATATTCATCGCGGATTTCGCCTACGATTTCCTCAACGATGTCCTCAAGGGTTACTACGCCAGCAACACCGCCATATTCATCCACTACCAGCGACATATGCACGCCCTTGGACTGCATTTCAGTGAAGAGTTCATCGATCTTCTTCGCTTCAGGCACAAAGTAAGCCGGCCGCAATAGCTTTCTCTGCTGAGCGATAGTATCGCCACCATCCACGACTGCCAGTAAATCCTTGGCATAAAGCAGCCCAATTACATTATCGACATTATCTTCATATACTGGCACACGTGAATGGCCGGCATTGATGAATTCGCGGCGGGCATCGCTAATTGTGGTATTGATTTCGAGCGCCAGCAAGTCTGCGCGTGGCACCATGATCTCGCGGGCGATAGTATCCCCGAATTGGAAGATGGAATAAATCATTTCCCGTTCGCCGCGTTCCAGGCTGCCTTCGGGCTGTTCGTCTTCCACCCAATCGCGTAGAGTCTCATCCGTTACTGGCATGCTCACTTTGGCCGCATTTTCGCCAAGAATACCGATGAGTAAACGTGTGAAAGGCGCGGTTAGTCCATCCAGAATGGATGAAAAACCAGACCAGGCCATGGCAGATTGCTCAGCATTTTTCACCTGGCCTTTTTCGATTACAACCTCAACCAGGCTGATAACAAAAATCACCCCAGCCAATATCAGAAGAATTTGCCAGATCTGTAAAACTGGGAAGTTGATCTTAAGTGCGAGGGTAAGGCTGCCAGCAATAACAAAGTGCGAGATGATATTGCTCAGGCGCAATCCCGCGTGCAGACTGGGTTTCTCAAGCAGTCTGATGGTTTTCTGAACTTTTTCCGGTTGGTTTTCCAGCATGCTCAGCAAATATGTCAGGCGGGCATGCACGAAGGCAGACCGGGCTGCCGTCACCAGCAAATCCCAAATGACAAAAAGACCAAAAATTACCCAAAGAATTATGCGATCTGACATAAACCCTTTCAGATTATAGCGTCAGTAGATCTCACTGACACTCATTTTGTGAAGGCTTGCGTGGATGCGGCCTGGCTGGCACTCCAATGACCAGTTCGCCGTCGGCAACATCATGGGTCACCACGGAACCCGCACCTGTTATGGCGTTCTTGCCTATCTTGAGCGGCGCTACAAGCATGGTATCGCTTCCGATAAAAGTATTCTCGCCAATTTCAGTCGGGTTCTTCAGCTTGCCATCGTAGTTACAGGTTATCGTACCAGCGCCAATGTTGACATTGCGGCCAATCCGAGCGTTGCCGATGTACGAGAAATGCCCCATCTTGACGCCTTCATCCAAGGTGGAATCTTTGACTTCGCCAAAGTTGCCCATGTGCACGCCGTCTTTGAGTACCGCGTTGGGACGTAAGTGGCAAAACGGCCCCATTGACACATGATTGCCGATCGTGGCGCATCTGGTTACGGACTGAAGCAGCCGGCATCCTTCCCCGACTGTGGTGTCGACCAGGGTTGTGAAGGGGCCAATCACCGAATCTGCGCCAATTTTGGTTGCGCCGCAAAGCCGCGAACCCTGCAGGATGGTGGCATCCGGGGCAATCTCAACATCAGGTTCAATCAGGATGCTAGTAGGGTCATCCATGCTCACACCGGCCAGCATATGGCGGGTGTTGATGCGCCGGCGCAAAGCCATTTCGCAATCCGCCAGGTCTACCCGGGTGTTGATGCCCAGCCCCTCGACGGGATCATCCCAGATAAGCGCTTCTACTTTTTGCCCCTGTGAGACCGCCATGCTGACCAAATCAGTCAGATAATATTCACCTTTGGGAGAAATCGGGATGAGTCCGAGATTCTGCCAAAGCCAATCGGCGCTAAAACAATATGCGGAGATATTGTATTCTCGAATTTTCAACTGTTGGGGTGAGGCAACAGCTTCTTCGATGATGCCAATCACGTGGCCGTCAGCCGCGCGTAATACCCGACCAAAACCACGGGGCACATCCCCAACAACGCTCGTCATGGTGAGAACAGCCCGCGTTTCCTGGTGATGCTGAATAATTGAGCGCAGGGTTTTTTCAGTTAGCAGCGGCATATCGGCAAGGGTCACTACTACCAGGTCGCTCTGACCTTCAAGTAAATTCTGGGCAGATTGGACGGCGTGGCCCGTGCCAAGCTGTTCTGCCTGGAAGGCGAACTGAACCTGGTTGCCAAAAGATTTGCTGACAGTCGTTTTGACCTCCTCAGCGCTTTGTCCAACCACCACCACGGGTGGTAAATCACTTATACCGATTAGGCCTTGTAAGGCATGCCAGATGAGCGGTTTGCCAAGCAACTCATGCAAAACCTTATGTTTCTTGGAGAGCATGCGCTTGCCATAACCCGCTGCCAGCGTTATTGAAGCAATTTTCATTGGAGATTCCTTAATAGCAAACGACGGAATCTGCCGCGAGCGGCCTGATCCGTCGTTGTGATGTGTGTAGAACAATCTTCTTCTTTCACTTTAATTTAGCAGGGGCACTTGGATTCGAACCAGGATCAACGGATTCAAAGTCCGGTGTGCTGCCGTTGCACCATGCCCCTGTGTTATAGAGGTCTATTTTAGCACAGATTTTGTGCTCTACTGCTGCCCAATAATCCAAGAGACAAACAAAAGTCCTTCGTAACCAATCATGGGATAACATATGATTCAGGGACCCAGACCTTCGTTTTAGTCATCTTGAGTGCAGAGTAAGGCTTTACAGATAGGAGCCCAAAAAATGGGCGTCTTACGCTATTTAATCATCCAAGAGGTAGAAATTGATCGTTCGTACTGAAACTCTTAGTGACAATTTGTGGAGATGGAAATGGTGCTTCATTTAACCATCAAAACAAAAAAGGGATGAAGCTCATCCCTTTTGACAGTTCTCATAACCAGCCTTGGTTTATCTAAACCAAACCTGTGTAGCAAAAAGTGTAAATAAGATCCAGACAATCGAGAATATGGCTACCACAACCAGCCCCGCAAGCAAAGCGTACCAGGTGTACCTGCGCAATTCCGGCTTGGTGATCGGGTCACCGCGCATGCGGCTGTTCTGCCCGGAATCTCTGACCGCGCGGGAACTGCGATCCTGATGCCAGGGCATGCCTGCAACATTCATGTCGCAGACCACAAGGCCATCATCCTCAAAATTATCAGGCTGCTGATTCATTGACCTCCGATTGGTCATTATAGAGGTGACAACGTACAAAGTGACCAGTTTCAAGCTCACGGCTCAGCGGCACAACCTTGTCGCACATATCAAAGCGGCGTGGGCACCGTGTGTGGAATTTGCAGCCAGATGGCGGATTTGCAGGGGAGGGAATGCTGCCCTCAAGAATGATACGGTTCATCTTCGCGGTTGGGTCCGGAACAGGGGCCGCGCTCAGGAGCGCCTGCGTGTACGGATGCAAGGGATTGCGGAAGATATGCTGCTTGGTTCCATATTCAACCAGATCACCCAGATACATCACACCGACATGGTCCGAAATGTGTTCAACCACTGAAAGGTCATGTGAAATAAAGAGGTAGCTTAGTTTGTAACTTTCCTGAAGGTCATTCAGCAGATTAATAATCTGCGCTTGAATAGAAACATCCAGCGCTGAGACAGGCTCATCACAGACAATAAAATCAGGTGAAAGAGCCAAGGCGCGCGCGATGCAAATGCGCTGGCGCTGGCCGCCCGAGAATTCATGCGGGTAGCGATCCTTGTGATAAGGCTGCAGGCCACAGGAATGCATGATCCCTTCGAGATATTCATCATACTCATTATCAGGGACAATCTTATGTTCCTTAACTGCTTCACCGATGATTTCACTGATCGGAAGCCGGGGAGACAGGCTGGAATAGGGATCCTGGAAGATGATTTGCATCTTGGGGCGCATGGCTGTCAGCTCTTTATGGTTGAGTTTGAAGATATCAACCCCTTCAAAAAGCACATCGCCGGAGGTCCGTTGGTTTAGTCGCAAAATGGTTTTGCCTGCCGTGGTCTTACCGCTGCCAGACTCGCCTACCAAGCCCATAGTAGCGCCCTTGGGAATGTTGAAGCTGATTCCATCCACGGCTTTCACATAGCCGACTACGCGCTGCATGAGCCCAGCTTTGATTGGGAAGTACTGCTTGAGATCCCGAACTTCCAGGACATTTTCAGTACTATGTTTCAGATTTACATGATCAATAACTTGTTCAAGCATTCTCGATCCTCCGAGGGTCGCTTTCGTAAAGGTAGCAAACGGCCATATGGGTAGGGCTTACGTTATATTCTCCTGGATAGGCGCCATCACAAATTGGCATACGTCTGTTGCAGCGATCCCGGAAATAGCAATAGTTTGGCATATTAATCGGGTTCGGTACGCTACCAGGGATGGTGTAAAGGCGGTCAACCTCATGATTGACAATCGGTTTGGAAGCCAGTAAGCCAACGGTATAGGGATGCAATGGGTTCTTGAAGACTTCCAGGGCAGTACCTTTTTCAACAATACGGCCGGAGTACATAACCACAACATAATCGGCCATTTCGGCAATCACACCCAGGTCGTGGGTTATGAGCATAATGCTGGAATTAATCTGATCTTTCAAATTGCGCAACAAGTCCAATATCTGCGCCTGAATGGTCACATCCAAAGCAGTGGTGGGTTCATCCGCGATAATCAGCTTGGGGCTGCAAGCCAAGGCCATGGCAATCATGATCCTTTGGCGCATACCACCAGAAAGCTCATGCGGGTACATGTTGTAGACGCCTTCCTGGTTGGCAATGCCAACCATTTCAATCATCTTCAAGGTTTGGGCTTTCACTTCTTCATCCGTCATTTCCGGGTTGTGAAGCTTGATTACCTCGTCCACCTGGTCACCTACTCTAAAGACCGGGTTGAGGCTGGTCATGGGTTCCTGGAAAATCATGGAAATTTTGGCGCCACGAATGGTTTCCATCACGTTGGTGGGGGTTTCAGCAATATTGTAGGCTTTATCTCCACCATCAAAGCGAATCTGGCCCTCCACAATTTGGCCCTGGGGGCGCTGCACCAGCTGCATTAACGAGAGCGCTGTCACGGATTTTCCGCAGCCAGACTCGCCAACCACGCCAACTGTTCTACCTTTGGGGATGTCGAATGAAACACCGTCAACGGCTTTTACTGTACCAATGTCGGTATAGAAGTAAGTGTGCAAGTTGTCGAACTCAACCACATTAGCCGGATCGCGCATGGTCGTCAGATATTCTGTTTCTGGAACATTTCTGCGTTTGCGTCTTTTTTCAATAGCATCCGTAATTCGACGATTGTTCCGCGAAATCAGCATAGACTCGCGTGCTGTCAGGTGGATGCTTTCCTTTACCTGAGTTGGTTCGTCGTCGTCAGTTTTTTTAGGTTTCAGATTATTAATTGCCATTCTTACCTCTTCATCTTCGGGTCGTATGCATC
>CAYMNM010000039.1:0-2886 GCA_964391795.1 uncultured Anaerolineaceae bacterium
GAGCTGCGCACCAAAGCAAGACTCATTCGCATTACTGGAGCAGGGTTGGTTGAAAGCCATCCTCACGATGTGACCATGACGCGGGACGCGCCAAACTACATGCGCAATTAGAGCTTGTTGGATCTTAAAATTGGCCACTCTTCAAGGCCAAAAACTCGAATAAAAGGCTCTTCTAGGCAAAAGCTTAATAGTAGAATGAGGTCATGATACAAAGTCCAACATTCAAGAATACTTTCCTACAGAGCAAAGTTGCTGAAGGTTTACGCGACGAAGATTTGCAGGCAGCTATTCTTGAATCCCAGGGATCCCTGACGAATTTTAAAAAATTAGCCATAGATTTTTGTGTAGATCTCATCGTATGCGCGAATCAAGTTGCGATAAATCGATTTATTTCTGAGATTGGGTTTTAGCATTCCATTTGTTGTGATATAACCTGAGGCTTCATCTAAGCTTTTAAGTTCACCTATTGCCCTTAAACCTATAAGAACTCCTCCCCAGGCTGTTGCCTCCTCTACACTCGGCAAATACAAGAACTTGCCAAATAGATCAGAGATTATACTCAACCACACCGGTGATTTTAATATTCCCCCAGTAACAACTAAATCTGGTTCTGCATCTAAAGTGAGCATCCGATAAACGCTAAACAATTGGTAACTTAATCCCTCCATCAAAGCACGCACCATGTGAGCTCGTCCATGGCTGAATGTAAGTCCGAGTATGGACCCTCTTGCATCTGGTCGATAATGGGGGCAACGGTCACCTCCAAAAAGAGGTAAGAAGTAAAGACCATCCGCCCCTGGTGGAGTTTCTTTAGCCATTCGATTCATCTCCAAAAAAGTTGCTTCAAGAGGTGTTGTTGGATTCATCAGATTGTCTGCAAACCAACGCAAGGCATTCCCAGCGTTATGAACGACTCCTCCCTGTAACCATTGCCCATCAGCCAGGTAGTAACACCATGCCTCCGTTCCTGAAATAACCTGTGGATTCTTGATATTTTTACGAAGAGCAGCACTCGTCCCAACTGTCAAACTCATGCGGTCATTTGAAATTCCGATACTTCCAAGATGAGATTGACCGCCATCAAAAGATCCAATAATCCCAGGTGTTCCTTCCATCAGGCCTAAACGATCAGCAAACTCTCGCCTCAGTCCAACCGGCAAAACCGTTGTGGGCTCGATACACTCAGAAAATCGCTGAGAGGTTAATCCAATCTCAGATAGAAGGTCGATATCCCAATCTAGTGTGTGCATATTCCAAATTCCACTGCCAGAGGCTATGGAATAATCGATCTGGTATGTGCCAAATAACCGAGCAATAATGTATTCTTTGATCGAAATAAACTTATCTGCATGTTGGAAGATATTTGGCGTGTTTTCTTTGATCCAGGCTAGGCGGGAAGGAAAATACATGGGATGCAGGGTACATCCTGTTCGATGTTTTACTTCATCCAAATCAAGATTTCTCATTAATTCTTCGTTTTGTTTTTGCGACCGTCTATCCGCCCATGTTGAGGCGCGTCTTAAGGCATGTCCCGTTTTGTCAATTGGGACTAAGCTCTGCAGTATCCCGGTAAAAACAATTGCAGCAATAGAACGGGGAGGTACGTTTGTTCTTTGAACTAAACGTTGTGTAATTCTCAAAACAGTTTGAAATACTTCCTCAGGATCCTGTTCTGCCCAGCCAGGTTTTGGATAATAAGTGTTTACTTGTTCGGTTTCTAGGCCAATAATTCCTTCTCCATGGCGATAGAGCACAACTTTCGTGAGGGTCGTCCCGATATCAATAGAAATTAAATGCAGATAATCAGCACTCATACTATCTCCTGTCAATAAGCGGTATTGATTCCCCACCATTAAGTAAAGTCACAATGCTGGCCATTTTCATACTCTGCTCCAAAGTTAAGTTGAAAGCCTCTTGAGGGGTGGCAATCCAATCAAATCCAATTTGGGTTGTGGTTTCCGAATTAATACCACACTTACCAAGATGGTAGCGATTTTTTCTCAGATAACCTGGCTGAAATGGGATAAGTGAGCTCTCAGGGTTGTGATGCTGATGATTCCACGATCGATTAGGAAATTTGCTTTTAGAGAAAGGAAGACAGCTGTTTTCCGTAGTTTGTGATCATTTCGATGAAATATCTTGGGGCAGTGTGTTAGGAGAAGTATTTAGCATCGATTTCGAACCACAAGAATTTTTGCCTAGCCATCCATGGAAGATAAGGTAAGATGAGTTTTGCACACCTAAGAGTGACATATTCATAAACACTTGGTAAGATGAAGTTGAGAAATCAAACCAATCAAGGAATACAGGTCTGGGTTCAGAAGATGACCCAAATATGAAACATTTAGAGGAACTTTAGCCAAGTAATTCCTGAATGAGCGAAAAATACTTGACACTACCTTTATGAGGGTACAAATTTATTTTGGGCCGCAAATTGTTCATAAAAACCATTGTAAAATCGGTTGCACTTCACTATTTTTTATCGGGGATTTTGTTTGAATGGAATTTATATAATAAGCAATTTATTTAGCGCTAAAATTGTTTACACTAGGTCTGATGAGCTAATTGTTGTGCAAGAAAAATATATAGAGCAGAAGTACTATGAGGAAATAATGGAATCAACAAACTGTCGGGTCTTGGTCACAGCTACATCTTTCGGACAGAATGATCCAACTTTAAGGCCTTACCTCGAAGCCCAGGTAGATGAGGTCATTTATAATCACACAGGAAAACCCCTTACCTCCCCGCAGCTTGCTGAGCTACTACCGGGGATTGATGGTTTTATTGCTGGCTTGGATACAGTCGATGCCGAAGCCTTGCAAGCAGCCGATCGCTTGAGGGTCATTAGTCGGTATGGAGTTGGGGTTGATAACGTTGATTTAGAAT
>CAYMNM010000039.1:2896-18164 GCA_964391795.1 uncultured Anaerolineaceae bacterium
ATCGAGAAATATAATTGTTACCAATACGCCAGGTTCCAATTCTGTTTCTGTTGCAGAACTTACCCTTGGTTTATTACTTGCCCTCCTGCGCCAAATTCCTCGAGCGGTCGAAGCAACCCGCGCGGGAAATTGGCCACGCATTAATGGCCTTTCTCTGGAGTCGAGAACCGTTGGCATCGTTGGTTTTGGCTCCATCGGTAAACAAGTCGGATTGAGATTGAAAGCTTTTGACTGTCGGATTCTCGCATACGATCCATTTCCTGATTTTACATTTGCAGCTGAATACGGTATTCAAATTTGCACTCTCGATGATTTGTTGAACCAATCGGATGTCATCAGCCTACATTTGCCCTTGTCTGCCGCCACTCAAGGTCTAGTAGATGAGAATTTTATTAATGGAATGAAACCAGGTTCAATGTTGATTAATACCTCAAGGGGGGATGTGCTAGACGAGTTAGCTCTATATAGTGCTCTCAAGAGTGGGCACCTTGCTGGCGCGGCATTAGACGTGTTCAGACAACAACCCCCAGATCCATCTAACCCTTTGCTTAGTTTGCCAAATGTTATTGTGACCCCTCATATGGGAGCTCATTCGGATGGTGCAACCAACGCCATGGGATGGACGTCTTTGCGAGACTGTCTGGCTGTTTTGCGTGGGGAAGAACCGAAATTTCGCGTACAATAATTCTCCGGAGGATTGATGAACAAACAAGAAGTTCTAGAAAACGTAAAGAGGGTAGGCTTGTTAGCTGTAATTCGTGGGCCATCTCCTGAACTCACGGTAAAAATGGTGGACGCCTTGATCGATGGTGGAGTGATTGGAATTGAAATCACATACTCAACACCGAATGCTGAAGAGGTGGTGAGAGATTTATCTCAAAAATATGGCGATCAAATATTGCTTGGTATGGGAACGTTGACCAAACCTGATCAGGTATTATCCGCCAAGACCGCTGGTGCTTCATTTTTGGTAAGTCCCATTTGTGAACCTGTACTTGTGAGAGCAATGGCTGCATCCGGCCTGTTGGTGATGGCTGGTGCTTTTACCCCGACTGAAGTTTTCCAAGC
Organism: uncultured Anaerolineaceae bacterium; assembly: GCA_964391795.1. GTDB lineage: Bacteria > Chloroflexota > Anaerolineae > Anaerolineales > Anaerolineaceae > Mesolinea. Next base: position 3,965 of record CAYMNM010000039.1, read on the forward strand.
TTACTCAAATGGCTCTGATGTGGTTAAGGTTTTTCCTGGATCTCTCTCTGGTCCGGCTTACATCAAAGCTATCAAGGGTCCCTTTCCGTATATTCCATTGATGCCGACCGGTGGCGTGAGCGAATCAAACGTCAAGGATTGGTTTGCTGCTGGAGTAATTGCTGTAGGTGCAGGAAGTGAATTATGTCCTCCCGACCTAGCCAAGCAAGGCAAATTTGATGAAATTTCATTGCGGGCAGCTGCATTTGTACAGTCTGTCAATCAAGCACGGTTGAAATCTCAATAGAAGTTGGATTGACAATTGCTGATGGAATCTTCTCAGATCGAAAAGACTCTTGTTTCTCTGGATAAACGAACCCATAATAATTTTTCTCGGCCAATAAATGAATACCACACCGGCATTCCATTTCCAGAAAATATCATAGTTGTTTAGTAGCCTATTTATCTTCCGGACAATGAAACTTGAGTGGACTACCCGAAAAACTGAACAGTTTAGATCCTCTCTTCATAATTGAGCTTGGATACAAAAGAACTGCACCTCCTCAAGTTGGAAATTCTACCCAACCTTTGGTGCGCAGTTCACGGGGGAGTCTATCTTTTAGCTCAGTGTAAAGTAACATTAAGTTTATCTACAAGGCACTAAAGGATTCCTCCATAGCCTCTTCAAAGACGTCCAAACCTTCAATGAGAGCTTCCTCATTGATTATCAATGGTGGACAGATTTTTATCGTTGATCCAGCCCCTACCGGAGCAAAAAGCATTAACCCCTTCTGCATTGATCTCTCCACAACATCGTGGGCCAAGTCCATATCAAATTCTTTTGTTCCAGGTTTCGTAAATATAATTGCCCAGACCAAACCATATCCGCTGACGAATCCAATATGGTCAGGATATTTTTGTTGCAGAGCAGTCAAACGGTTGTGACATACTTTCTGGAGTTTACGTGCATTTCCTGTCAAATCCTTATCGAGAATTTGTTGAATGCTGGCTAGAGCCGCTGCTGAACAGACAGGGTTACCGCTATGCGTACTGGTCATCTCATTTGGTCCATACAAGTCCATTACGTCACGTCGCCCGACAACGCTAGATAAGGGCATTCCACTTGTGATTCCCTTACCGCAACAAATCAGATCAGGGACGATTTCCGAATGCATAAAGCCAAACAACTTTCCAGTTCTTCCGAATCCTGCTTGAACTTCGTCAAAAATCAGTAGAATATCATGCTGATCACAAAATTCTCGTAGAAGCTTCAAGAATCCTTTTGGCATAAATTGCACCCAGCCGCCCTGGAATGTTTCAGTCATTATTCCGGCAATACTGTCGTATTCAACGCCCTGCTCCTGTAAGGAGCTAAGAAAATGATTGAAACATTCTTCATCTGAATAATCCACTCTTTTTTCATCAGCCCATTCATACTTAAAAGCATTTGGGAAAGGAACGTGGACAATACTTGGATCAAAATTGGTAATCCATGCTTTACCTTTTTCGCTTCCGCCTACTAGTTGGGCTCCCATTGTGCGCCCATGGAAACTATCGTCAAATCCAACAATGGTAATCTTTTTATCGCCTTTTTTGGACTTACCATAAGTGCGACTTAATTTGATTGCACACTCTGTGCTCTCTCCCCCAGTAGTAAGCAAGAATACCCGATTATCAGGAATCGGCACCAGTTCAGAAATCACCTTCACAAGTTTTGCTCTGTTCAGATTAGGAAAACAATAAGAGTGCATCATGCCGTGGCTAACTATTTCCAGTACAGCTTCCTGAACTTTTGGATTGCTATGACCTGCATTAGCTACAACAACGCCAGAGGAAAAGTCCAGCCATTTATTTCCCCATCGATCAAAAATATTTACACCTATGGCTCTGTCCCAAATAACCGGTGGTTGGCCTGTCATTGAAACAGGTTCATAGCTCCTCATCTGTTTTATCGTTTCGACATCTCCATTTGTGGGGATCTCCGTACTGATAACCCTGTTGTTAGTGTTTACAAATGGGACTTTCATTGGTATTAAGGAAAATGATTTTGCCATTGCACTTTCTCCTAGTCGAGTGATTTATTGTTGTAATTATTTTCCGGCTAAGTAAGCCTGCTTAATTTCTTCGTTATTGAGAAGGTTCTCGCATCGATCTGTGAGGGTAATCACCCCATTCTTGATGACATAGCCACGATCTGCTGTATTTAATCCAAGCCTGGAATTCTGTTCAACCAAAAGGATGGTTGTGCCTGTATTGCGGATCTCCCGAATGAAACGAAACACCTCTTTGACCAAGATAGGGGCCAGGCCTAATGAAGGTTCATCAAAAAGGATGATCTTTGGTTTGGCAACCAATGCACGTGCAATAGCTAACATTTGCTGTTCACCACCTGAAAGGGTTCCACCTAACTGGTCTTTGCGCTCTCCTAGCCTAGGAAATTTTTCATAAATGTCTTTTATGTCGGCTTGGATGTCGTTTCTGCTCTTTCGGAGAAACGCACCGGCAAGTAGGTTCTCCTCGACCGTGAGTTTTTGGAATATGTGTCGTCCCTCGAAAACATAACTAATTCCGAGGGCTGCAATCTTATTTCCCGGCAAACCTTTGATGGACTTTCCGCGAAAGAGAATGTCACCTGATCGCATCCCTTTTCTTGGAATCAAACCGCTTATCGCCGTAAGCGTAGTCGTTTTACCTGCACCATTTGACCCAATCAGGGTAACGGTCTCTGCCTCATCCACATACAATGACATTCCTTTTAGTACGTGAATACCGCCATAATAGTAATGAAAATCAATTACTTCTAAAAGTGGTGTCATGGTTTAATCACTTCCTAAATATGCTTCGATTACTTCTGGACTGTGCTGAATTTCATTCACGGTTCCCTCAGCAATCTTGTTTCCAAACGACAAGACATAGATGTAATCACTAATTGACATGACCAAATCCATATCGTGCTCTACTAGCAAAATAGACAATCCCCATCGTTTAACAGTTTCCCTCAATATTGCATCTAAAACGATTTTTTCCTGACTATTCATGCCAGCAGCTGGTTCATCCAAAAGAAGGATCTTGGGGTTGCTTGCTAAAGCCCGAACAATTTCAAGACGTCTTTGTTCTCCATAAGGCAGAGACCCAGCTGTATGATTTGCTTTGTCTTCAAGATTTACAAATCTAAGCAAATCCATTGCTTTTTCTTGTCCTAACCGTTCTTCATCAACGTGTTTCCTGGTGTGAAAAAGAGAATCAAAAAAACTAGATTTCAGAACGTCATGCATTCCTACGATGACGTTATCGATAACTGACATGTCGGCAAAAAGGTTAATAATCTGATAAGTTCTTGAAATACCAACATTATGGACGTAATAAGGCCTCTTGCCAGCAATGCTCTCTCCATTGAAAGAAATATTTCCATGGTTCGGAGTGTACACTCCACTCACACAGTTAAACAAAGTTGTCTTTCCAGCACCATTAGGTCCAATTAGAGCAACAATTTTATTTTCAGGTACTTCAAGGCTAACATTGTTGACAGCGATAAGGTTGCCGAAACGTATGGTTAATTCATCAATTTTAAGCATTATTAACCTTCTCAGATTTTTCGTTGATCCTGGAAGTAGTCCTTTTTATTAACCCAACCACACCATCTGGAATAAAAACGATAAATGCAATCAGGAGAATGCCATATGCCAGTAATTGGTATTGTTCAAAATGGCTTAGTGCATCGTTCAGCAATAGAATACTTGTGGCGCCTATCAACGACCCCCAATTGGATGCCAAACCCCCAAACATAGCCATGATGAGGAAAAGAACAGATTGCGTTTCTGCAACAGTCTCTGGACTAATAAAGCCAACAAGATGTCCGTAGAGAGTTCCGGCAAATGCAGCATACAATCCATAAACTCCAAACGCGTAAACTTTGTACTTTCTCACATTGATGCCCATGCCTTCTGCGGCATGCACATTTTGTTTAATTGCCAGAAACGCCCTGCCAACGCGAGATCGAACAAGCAATAATTTTAAACCCACAAACAAAATGACACAAATAAGTCCAAAATAAAAATATTGAGTGATGCGGTCAATGCCATTGTCAAAGAAAACGATCCGTTCAACAAACATGCCATTGTAATCACCAGTAATTCCACCTGGAGATCGTGTGATTAATTGATAGACAACCCATCCAAAAGAAATTGTGGATAGTGAGAGAAACGCAAACCGCAATTTTGAAACAGGAATTGCAAAAATCATGGCAATGATGCATCCAATCAAAGAAGCAAGCGGAATTGTGATTATCAAAGGTAAATCAAAATTTACATGGAGCAATTGTGAGCTATAAGCTCCAATTCCAAAAAATGCTGAAGTGGCAAAGGTAATCTGTCCAGAATATCCATAGACAACATCGAGTCCTGTTGTTGCAATAATATATATTTCTGCAAAACAAAGAAGCATGATGCCGTATTGGTAATTCTTTAAGAATAATGGAAGAAATGGAATAATTAACAATGGCAAGTAAGCTAAATATTTCTTGTTCCAGTGAGGTGATTGAGCAGTGATTTTCAAGGTTTTATTATCCTTTCAACTCTTTAATCTTTAACAGCTTCAGCATTTAGAAGGCCCCTGGGTTTGACAAATAATATAAATAGTACAGATAAATAAGCTATTAGCTGTTTAAAAGTCGATGATATGTAACCTGCTGAGAACGACTCAAGCGAAGCCAATACACCGCCCCCCAGGATTGCTCCGTACATATCACCGTAACCACCTACTACAGCGCTAGCAAAGCCCTTTGCGGACATGTAAGTGCCAAGAGTGGTTGTCACCCCATATAGTGGACCAACTAAAATTCCAGCCAAACCAGCAATTGCAGTTGATAATGCCCAGGTCATGCGGGTCGTTTGCTCAACGTTGATACCACAACTTCTTGCAGCCACAGGGTCCATAGCTGCGGCTCTCATCGCAATTCCGAACGATGTCTTTTTCATAAAGAAATGGACTCCAAGCATAGTAATAAAAGCTACACCAATGCATAGGATGGCTTCAGTCTGATAAATGACTCCCATAAATTTAATTGTCTCTACACGGAGGAAAGAGGGCATAGAAAGAGGAGCAGCACCCCAAATGATAATTTCAAGGCTTTGGATAATATACGAAACAGCGACTGTTGCCAGAATGATCACCGACGTGGTCGTACTTTTTTGGAAAATTGGTCTGATAACTACTTTTTCAAGAATAAATCCAACAATAAAACAACAGAATATTGTTAATCCCAATGCTACTAAAAACGGAAAATCAAGTTTGCTGTAAAAAGTATATCCAAGAAAACCCCCTAGGCACATGAGGTCTCCTTGGGCGAGATTCATAATTCCAGATGCTCTATAAATGAGACTATAACCTAGAGCAATTAAGCCGTATATGCTACCTGCGACAAGAGCAGCAATTAGTAGTCGGGTGAACATTTCTTATCGTCCTTCCATCACTTCATCACCTAGGCAGTTTCAATAAAAAAGCTTCAAATGTTAGCAAGTTGTCGTTTAAAAACTGACCAATTAACCGGGGATGAAAAGTCATATGGCTATCGTGTTGATTGACAGACCAAAATTATTAATAGAATTCCAGTTGAGAAAGAATTCTTTCTCAACTGGAATATTGAATAATGAACTCCTAGAATTCATTCCCTGTTAGTTTTTTGTAGGCGTCGTAACCGCCTTCTTTGAACCATTTTTCCCAGGAAATGTTTATTCCGTCCAGGAGTAAGAAGCGCCCAACGTTGTGGTATGGTTCCCCATCACCATTACTATAGTCCATTGGGCCACCTAAACCTTGAATCTTAATTTGAGGTACAACTGCAAGCATAGCTTCAGTCTCATTGGATTTTGCTAATTTTGTTGCTTCCCAGATTACATGGATGGCATCCCAAGAGCGGTAACCAATCTCTGTTCGAGGAAGTTCACCGAAACGTTCTTGGTACATTTTTAGGAATTCCAACATGTAAGGAATGTCGCATTCTTCTAATTTATTGTACGTGACATAAGGATTGGCAAAAAGGATATAGTTTGCATTTTCCGGGCCAGAAATATCTACCAAGTCTGCATAGAATGACTCTTTATCAAAGATCAATCCGGTATACCCATATTGCCTTAACTGCTTTACAAAGTATCCCGCGTCGTTACTGGTCATGGACATTACTATTGTCTGAGGTTTCGCCTCAATCAACCTGGACACTTGAGAGCTAAGGTCTGTATCATCGATTTCGCAAGATTCTTCTGCAATGGTTTCAATACCTTCTTTTGCTGCCAGTTCCTTAAGCGCACTTGCAAAGGATAAACCAGCTTCTTGTTGGTCTTTCATAATGGCAATCTTGGTGAAACCCATTTCTTTTAGAATCTTTACAATCTCGGAGGCTACAAAGTCATAGTTAACACTAGCCCGAATCACATACTTCCAACCCTTTTTCATCCAGGTTGCGCTAGTTCCCATGCCGATTGTAAATTTCTTTGCTTCCTCAAAGTACTGCCCTGTCGCAAGAACTTCAGCGGAACTATTTGATGCGATGACCACATCTACATCTTCATTCTGGAGAAGTTTTTGTGCAGATTTTACAGCTTCTTCAGGTGAACCTTTATTGTCATAGGTCGTGACCAAAACGCCGTCCGCGCCGTTAAATCCACCCTCAGCATTAATCTTATCGAGGGCCATCAGTACAGCATTTTTTGCTTCGATGCCTTCTTGTGCTGTGCCTCCGGTATAGCTACTTGATAACCCAATCCGAAATTCCTTAACGGTGGTTTCTGGTTTGGCTGGTTCAGCAGGCCCTGCAGCTGGTGTAGGTGCGACTGCTCCTTGAGTACATGATGTTAACAGAATCACTAATACCATTAATAGTGCTGCTAACAGTTTGGTGGACGCCTTACTCATATTTTTCTCCTTTTGGTTGTAATTTGGAACGCATTTTTAACACTACCTTAACGCTACTGCAAAGAATAACCCGGTTGAGGACTTTTGTAAAGGTTAAAAGTATCATATATGCCTAAGTTAAGTACAACGAAAATGTAAAATCCTTGATCTTAAGTCGAGCAGAATACTTTGCATTTCTACGTGGATTTCTTAAATTTTGCTAATTGGCATAGTTTGCGTACTAATTACATAAAAGTGTCCAAAATGATTCCTTTCATGGTCACTTGTGGTTACAGTTTTTTCGTGAAGGAAGGAATAATTCATTCTCAATTTGGTTTAACTCTGGGCTATACCGTTATAGAGTAACTGTAAATGCATACCTAAATGTCTCTCTAGACACTCCGCATACAATTGCTCTTCGTTTTTCCAAAGCTTGAAGAGCTGTTCTCTAAACAAATGTTTCCCATTATTATTTTTGGCATTTAAGATTAAACCATAAGTAATGTGGATGAGTTGTCTGGAATCCACTTGATCAAATAGCTGAGCTAACTCTGCATCAGTAATGCTCTCGAGCAAAGGAATCCTATAAATATCAGTTGTGACGTGGTAATACTTCTTTGCCTGAGAAAAAACAGTTAACGCATAGGAGTGAACTTCTCTATATAAAGCTGGATTTGTCATGGCAACTACACGCATTGCCTCTAGCCAACTTGTTCCAGCAGTCTTTACATGAATAATTCCTCGTGAACCTTTTCCAATTATCGGGTAGATCGAAAATTTGTCCGAGCCCGAGTGTATGGATAATTTGTACCCAAAAAATCGAGCTATGCCCGCATGGAAGTTAAAATCACGTTCAAATTCTTTAATATCACCAATATAATCAATACCCTTTTGGAATTCTCCAACAAAGCGCGGGGCAAGGGTTTGAATCTGGATTCCACGACGGCTTAATTCATTAGCAACGAAGAAATGTTGTTCTGGAGTAGTTGGTGTATTGGTTTCATCTATGGAAATCTCAAAATCAATATCCTTACCCTCAATATAACGGTGGTAAACACTCTCTGCAAATTCCACCGCATCTATGTAAACCAACATTATTCTCTCTAAATTTTCTAAACTTAGTTTGATTGTGTGACCTTCAATATTAAATTCCTGGTTGCAGTAAAGAGACTCAAAACTTCCATCTAATTTGCTTAAGCTCGCAACTTCCTCATCGCTCATGTTAAGAACATCATTCCTGATATATTCGCTACAGTCTAAAGTAATGCAGGTAAAACCATTACTCAAAGCCATTTCAATTTCAGATACCGTTTTCAGATGGTCGCCGTCGGCACCGTAGCCTCGCTGAAAGTCCTCGCGAAATATTGCAAATGTCGCCGCATCCAGTACATCAGCGAATGTTCGGTTTGTCAGTGTTAACTCGCGTATGGACTGTTGTGCAAGTATAGGAATTGCATCATATTGAGCAAGCGCTCGGATGTGACCCTGAGTAGCAATGCCTAGGCGGTCGCCTAAACCAATCGTCCGTTTATTTGACAACACTGGCTTTGGCGCAGTGAATGGAAAAAATTCCCTTAATAAAACTGCATTTTCATGCGATTTTGGTGCAATCAGCACATCACCTTGCTTAAGCCCTGAAAATCCAGGATTCGGCCCGGAAATAACCAGCTCATCACCGCCACTATTCTGCTGGATGGCTACTGTAGTGTTCTCAAAGGTATGTATTGAATTTTTGTATACTGTCACAATGTGCTCCCTCGAATTTGGTTCTTACATTGGATATCAAGCCACAGATTTATATGGGTTAATTTAGCAATTGTTATTAAATCAGCAATTTGGTCAAAACGCCAATGATTGATTTTATTCCACAGTCACAATTGAGTTTTAATACTCCTATAACATCTAACATACCTTTTACTATTTGTGAAAATATCAGCACCAAATGCTTTTTAACGACGATCGTATATAATCCAACTACCCTTAAGAAGTGCCCGCATACTTAGCACTTACTTAATTATCGCTTTTGAACCACTCAGTTATCTGGTCTGGTAATTTTTCTAACGTTGTAAAATTGTTTGGTAAATTTATAAATGTTACATTGCGAAGCATATCGAATTAGCTTTCTGGAAATAAAGAATGAAAAGGTAAGTTGATGGACGATTTCTTTACTGGAATAAACAATGAAATTCGGGATTTTCTGTTTGACTTGACCTCAATCCCGTCTATTTCTCATAATGAAGCAGAAGCAAATGAGTATTGTTTTAGACGTTTTTCGGAAGTTGAGGGGTTGATAACCCATAAACAGTATCTTGACGATAAGCTTATGTTGAACCCTAAGTGGTCACCTGGTCCTTTGAGCATCCAAAGTTATTCCGGGCATTTCAACCTAATACTAACCTGGCGCGGTGATGGGGCGAAACCCCCAATCTATCTAAATGCGCATACAGATACAGTTGCACCATGCGTTCCGGAACTAATGCCACCACAAATTCAGGGAAATCGAATTCAGGGTCTGGGTGTGCATGATGATAAAGCCCACGTCGCCGCAGTTTATGCGCTTTTCAGATTTCTAAGCCAAAAAAATTTTCGATTTCCTTTTGACATCATAGCTCATCTGGTCGTTGAAGAGGAGATTGGTGGCAATGGAACATTGTTTGTCGTGGCAAATTCAATCAAGGGACAGGCGGCGATCCTACTTGATGGCTGTGAGGGTCATATTTATCATGCTTGCCGGGGGGCTATCTGGCCTCGTGTCACCTGCTTTGGGGAATCACGGCATCCATCGGATCATCAATCAATGCTGTCGATCAATGCATATGAGCGCCTTAAAATAGCGATGTCTGTCATTGAAGGTGTTCATCGTGATTATTGCAAAGAAATTCAAATGCTTCGTCCAAGATATTTCGAAGAGATCTTGCCTCCTTTAAATGTGGGGGAGGTTCACGCCGGCAACTGGCCATCAACTGGTCCAACATCTGCCCAGGCCTCTTTGGTTTTCGGGGTTTTTCCAGGTTGGACGACTTCCGAAATAATTAACAGAATCAATCTTGCTCTCAGCTCAGAGAGAAGATTAAAAGGATTTTATAAGATCGAATATCTCTACAAAAATGAACCTGCAGTTACTGAAGCCGATGATCCTTTCGTAAAACGCCTTGGAGAAGCATTTATTCAGACCGGATTATCTGGATCCATTCTTCCGAGCAATGCGGCTTGCGATATTGGTTTCTACCGAAATCAGATGAATATTCCCTCGGTAAATACGGGTATTGGAGAACATAATATGCATTCCATGCATGAAAGTATCGACGTTGCCGATGTATTGAGGTTGGCAGCTGCTTTGGTCAACTTTTTTGAATCCTGGGATTGATCAAGACTGCGTCAAGATTGCTGTTGAAAGGTTTTGATGGAAACGAATAGAAGTGTTATTGAAGAATTGTTGAGTGACGCACACTTTCCAAAAATGGTCGCGGTGCAACAAGAATTTCCGAGACCCAGAGTGGAAAACATATCCCTTGCCCTGCATCAAAAAATTTTACGAGAAAACGTGCAGTCTCTCATCCAATCGGGCATGAAAGTCGCGATTTCTTGTGGGAGCCGTGGTATTGCAAACCTACCCGAAATTATTAAAACAACTGTAGATGCTCTTCGTTCCCTGGGTGCGGAGCCTTTTATCTTCCCAGCCATGGGAAGCCACGGGGGAGCGACAGCGGAGGGTCAGGAATCAATCTTGAAGGCTTACGGCATCACCGAAGAATATTGTGGAGCTCCAATTAAGTCATCAATGGAGGTTGTGAGAATTGGTCAGAAAGACGATGGCCAGCCCATTTATATTGATAAGTTTGCAGCAGAATCCGATGGCATTGTCGTTGTCGGAAGGATAAAACCGCATACAGATTTTCGGGGCCTATATGAAAGCGGACTAATGAAAATGTTGACCGTTGGATTAGGGAAAAAGAAAGGCGCAGAGCTATTCCACCAGCAAGGACCTCAAAACATGGCAACCAATCTTCAAACCATTGGAAACATTATCCTAAAGAATGCCCGAATTCTCTTTGGTATCGGTTTGATTGAGAACGCTTATGATGAAACAGCAAGAATTGAGGTCTTAACAGCGGCTGAAATCCCTGAACAGGAACCTGACTTATTGCGTGAAGCACGGCGTTTAATGGCAAAAAGCCATATTCAGGATGTCGACCTACTTATAGTAGACCGCATCGGCAAAGATATATCCGGTGATGGCATGGATCCTAATATTACTGGTCGTTTTTGTAATCCCGGTGTCTCTGGTGGTATGAATGCTAAGAAACTTACCATCCTCGATATCACAAATGAAAGCGAGGGGCAAATGGTCGGGTTGGGCTATGGCGATGTAACCACAAGAAGAGCTTTTAATAAATGTGATTTTGAAGCCAGTTATCCAAATGCGTTGATTTCCACTACTTTTAGCCCATTTAGGGTTCCAATAATTCTTGAATCAGATCGTGAAGCTATCGCAGCCTGCCTGAAATTCTGCGGAAACAACGACAAGAATAATCCAAGGATTATTCGAATTCAGGATACGATGCATATGAGCTTAATCAGGGTATCAGAAGCATTGATCCCTGAAGTACTAGCAAACCCAAATATGCGAATCGTTGGTCAGCCAGAAGATTTTGAATTTAATGAATTGGGAAATCTATTTTAAGTTAAACAACTTAGTTTACTAGCCGGGTGATAATCAGTTAAAAATTGAAACTTCCTAATTAGGATCAGGAATTATGAAATTGACAATCGAGATGAGTTGCCCTTACCATCAATTAATCAAAAAGAATTTAACCGCTCCCACCTGCTTTAGATTTCCCTGAAGAATCTAAAGAAACAAGGTAGATGTCAATAGTGGACATCGATGTTTAACCTTGGCGGAGAGTCTTCATAGTAGAATGATAAAAGTATGGACAAACAGGCATTCCATAATGTATTTCTGCAGAGCAAAGTTGCTGAAGGTTTGCGTGACGAAGAATTACAGGCGGCTATTCTTGAATCCCAGGGATCCCTGACGAATTTGAAGAAAGTGCTCATCATTCCACCGGATACAAGCCGATTGCATGCTTATGCTGGTGTCTTGACGAAAATCCTCCTGAATCTTTTGCTACCTACATGCCAGGTGCACATTCTGCCCGCCTTGGGAACGCATCAAGCTATGAACGCCGCGGACCTCAACCTGGCTTTTCCGGGCATCCCTCATGCGCTTTTCCGCGTTCACGATTGGCGTAAAGATGTTCAGAATATCGGCGAAGTGCCTGCTGCCATCTTGGACAAACTGAGCGGGGGCAAACTCAAGCAATCTGTGCCTGTTGAAGTAAACCGTCTGCTTCTTGACCCAAGCTATGATCGCATTTTTTCAATTGGCCAGGTAGTTCCCCACGAAGTTGCTGGTATGGCCAACTACAATAAAAATCTTCTGATTGGCTGCGGCGGCCCAGATATGATCAATGCCAGCCATTTGCTGGGTGCCCTTTATGGGATGGAAAGCATGATGGGCAGGGATCATACCCCTGTGCATCAGCTTTTTGATTACGCTGAGAGTCATTTTTTGAATGACACACGCATCCAATACCTTCTGACGGTCACAACGGTTAGCTCTGCTGGAAAAGTGCAGGTCCAGGGTTTGGGGGTTGGGCGCGGTCGAGCCCTCTTTAGCCAAATGGTTAAGCTCAGCCAACAGAAAAACATCACCTTGCTGGAATCACCAATCAAGAAAGCCCTTGTCTATTTGCGCCCGGATGAGTTCAAATCTACCTGGTTGGGGAATAAAGGCATCTATCGCACAAGATTGATGATGGCGGATGGAGGCCAACTTATTATCATTGCTCCGGGGGTTGAGAAATTCGGCGAAGACCCGGCCATCGATGCCCTAATCCGTAAATATGGTTATCTTGGAACTCCACATACCCTGCAGGAGCTTGAGGCTAATCCTGATCTTCAGGCCAACCAAAGTGCGGCTGCCCATCTTATCCATGGGTCATCGGAAGGGCGTTTTGAGATTGTTTACGCTCCGGGTGGTCTAACGGCTCAGGAAGTCGAGAGTGTTGGATTTACGTATCTCGACCCGAGAGTAGCGCTGCAGATCTACCCGATAGAAAACTTACGGCCTGGTTTCAACCAGATAAATGGTGAAGAGGTTTACTACATCAACAACCCAGCCCTGGGGCTTTGGGCGCTTCAATCCAGTTTTGAAGACTAAAGAGGAAAAAATGCAGCTGAGAGAACACTATACCTACGCAATCCTTATGCCAACCAGTATGGGTGTGCGCATTACACCACCCGACCGCCAGCCAGTGCACACCAGCTCACTTTTCCGGATGCAATCCACCAGCGCGGAATCCAACGTTGGCCAGATTGCGGCTTCGCTTGGTATGCGGGTAAAGCTGCTGACGGCATTTGTAAAAGATAGCCCCATCGCGCGTTTTATTAAAGACGACCTGCGCAAGCGCAACATTGAGTATGAAGGGCCAGAACTACCTCAAGGCGGGCCCTGGGGAATGCGCCATCAGTTTAACATCGCCGATAGTGGTTACGGTTTGCGTGGACCCTTGGTTTGGAATGACCGCGCTGGCGAAGTGGGCCGCTCGCTCTCTGAGGAAAACTTTGATTTGGAGAGGATTTTCGCGGTTGATGGCGTGGGTATCGTACACATCTCCGGCTTGATTGCAGCTTTGTCCGAGTCCAGCGCTGCTCTTTGCCTGGCGATAGCCAGGATTGCCAGGAAAAATGGCACGCTCATCAGCTTTGATCTGAACTATCGGGCTTCATTCTGGGTGGGCAGAGAAAAAGCACTCCGTGACGTCTTTGAACAAATCGCCAGTCTGGCAGATATCCTGATTGGAAACGAAGAAGATTTCCAGCTCGCTCTCGGTTTTGATGGCCCAGCTACAGGCGGATCTGAACTGCCAGGTAAGGTGGAAGCTTACAAAAAAATGGCTGAGCAGGTGCGTTTGCGCTATCCTAACTGTAAGGTTTTTGCTAATACCCTGCGGGAAGTGTATTCAGCCAACGAGCACGACTGGGGAGCTTTACTTTGGGCGGATAGCAATTGGTATGTTGAAGAGCCGCGCCGCATCCAGGTGTTGGATCGCATTGGGGGTGGGGATGGCTTTGTCGGCGGTCTACTCTATAGCATCCTAAGAGGTTGGCCAGCAGCGGATTGGCTACATTTCGCCTGGGCGACTGGATGCATGGCCACCTCCGTGCTGGAGGATTATGCCCAGCCTGTCAGCGAAGCTCAAGTCTGGTCAGTTTACCAGGGCAACGCCCGTGTGCAACGTTAAATAGGAGTAGTCATGAAAGAAAAATC